>NZ_JBJDOQ010000005.1:0-240868 GCF_044901215.1 Stenotrophomonas sp. NPDC078853
AAATAAACCACATACAAGAAACTAAAGCCTGACGTGACGATGCCGAGCCGCGCGCGCGGTGAATCCAGCACGGTGCGGTCGATGCCGTTGGCACGCGCGAACGCCTGCGCGGCCTTGACCGCATAGCGGTGCAGGCGCATTTCCTGGTCCAGCGGCGGGTCCGGCCAGCGGATGTTGAGACCGCCGGCCGGCATCTCGAAGTCCTCGGGCAGCACGATGCGTCGTGCCAGCGGGTCCACGTCCACCGATGCCGATGATTCCACCGTCTCGGCGATGGTCTTGAAGCCGATCCAGCGCCCGGTGTAGCGGCTCATCGCCCAGCCCAGCACGCCCATGTCCAGGATGTCCTGCACACCGGCCGGGTTCAGCACCGGCATCATCGCGCTGACGAACTCGTCCTCGCTGCCGTGCGGCAGGGTGGAACTGCGGCAGGCATGGTCATCGGCCGCCAGCGCCAGCACGCCGCCCAGGCGTGAGGTGCCGGCCGCGTTGGCGTGCTTGAAGACGTCGCCACAGCGGTCCACGCCCGGCCCCTTGCCGTACCACATGCCGAACACGCCCTGCACGTTGGCACCCGGGAACAGGTTGGTCTGCTGCGTTCCCCAGACCATGGTCGCGCCGAGATCCTCGTTCAGGCCGGGGGTGAACTTCACCCTGGCCGCGTCCAGATGCTGGCGCGCGCGCCACAGTTCCAGGTCGAAGCCGCCCAGCGGGCTGCCACGGTAGCCGCTGATGAAGCCTGCACTGTCGATGCCGGCGGCGGCGTCGCGCAGACGCTGCATCAGCGGCAGCCGGACCAGCGCCTGCACACCGCTCAGGTAGATCCGCCCGGTTTCGCGCGCGTACTTGTGGTCAAGCGTGTAGTCGCGGTCGAGCTGGTCGGCAGAATCGGGAGACGTGAGCTGGGCGGTACTGGTCATGGCTGGCCTGGTTCGGATCGGCTGGCGCCGGCTGCGCTGGCGCAGGACCGGAGGGCGCGGATTGTAACAGTGGCCCGGTCGTCGGCCGGTACTCGCTTCTGGTACCGCACTGCGGTTAGGATCAGGAAGTGGGAGGTTGTTGTTGCAACCTGGGGAAAAATCGATGTCACTTGTTAGACAGTTCCTTGCCAGCCTGGTGCTGGTATCGGGGACAGCCGCTGCATGGGCTGCCCCCCTCCTGCCTGCGCCGCAGGAGTTCTATTTCGATCCTGATCCCGCTGCCGTTCCGGTGGTGGTGGTACAGGCCGAGGGCGATGAGCTGGTCAGCCAGCTGCTGCGCCAGCGCGAACGCGGGCGCAAGTCGCTCGAGGCGACCGTGCAGCTGGCCGGTGTGGCCATCGCGCAGGGCCGCACCGAACTTGGCCAGCAGCTCTACACCGAAGCGCTGCAGGCCACCGCGGCCAATTCGCCGTCGGGCCGGATGGTGCGCTGGAACCATGGCTGGGACCTGTTCCGCCAAGGCCAGCCTGAGGCGGCGCTGGAGCAGTGGCATGCCGCCGCCAACGCATTGCGAGGCAATCCGTCGTGGATTCCGCCGACCTACGCACTGGCCCTGTGGCAGCTCGGGCAGAAGGAGGAAGCGGTCAAGTGGTATGCCGCCGCCGTCCGCACCGAACCGGGCCAGTGGAGCACCTCGACGAACTACCCGAGCCTGTTGCCGACGTGGCGCGACAGCGAGCGCGCCACACTGGCACAGGTGCAGCAGGCCTGGGCCGCGCAGCCGCCGAAGTGGCCGTGAACGAGCATGCCGCGCCAGGCCGCCGGATGGCGCGCCCGGCGCCGGTCATCAATCGTCGGCGTTGACCGTGCGTGCTGCGGCCCACTCGCGCAGCGCCTGGACCTGTTCGGCCATCAGCACCGACAGCGGGCGGCTGCCGCGGATTTCCGCCATCAGCACGTCGGTATCCAGCGCCCGCTGGTCGGCATGGGCGGCGTACAGGCCGGCAACGATGGCCTGTTCGATCTCCGCGCCGGAAAAACCATCCGCCGCGGCCGCCAGCGCCGGCAGTGCGAAATCATCGGCATTCAACTGACGACGTGCCAGGTGCAGGCGCAGCAGTTCCACGCGTACATCCGGGCCGGGCAGGTCGACGAAGAAGATCTCGTCGAAGCGGCCCTTGCGCAGCAGTTCGGCGGGCAGTTCGTGCACCTGGTTGGCGGTGGCCACGATGAATACCGCTGCCTTGCGCTCGGCCATCCAGGTCAGCAGCGTGCCCAGCACGCGGCGTGATACGCCGCCGTCTTCGCCGCCGGTCGCCAGGCCCTTTTCGATCTCATCGATCCACAGCACGCACGGCGCCAGCTGTTCGGCCGATGCCAATGCCTGGCGCAGGTTGGACTCGGTTTCGCCGTGGTACTTGTTGTACAGCGCGCCGACATCCATGCGCAGCAAGGGAACGCCGAACCCAGCGGCGGTCGCCTTGGCCAGCATCGATTTGCCGCAGCCCTGCACGCCCAGCAGCAGCATGCCGCGCGGCGGATCCAGGCCGGCCGGTGCGGCGCCGGCCAGGAATGCGATCCGGCGCTGGTTAACCCAGCGCTTGAGCCGGTTGGCGCCGGCCACGTCGGCAAAGCGCGCGGTGTCGTACTCGTACATCAGGTGGCCGCTGCGGTTGAGCAGTTCGAACTTCAGCCGCGCCAGCTGCGGCAGGTCGTCGTCACCGAGCGCGCCATCGGCATAGATCAGCTGGCGGGCGATCCGCCGCGCATCGACCAGGCTCAGGCCCTGCAGGTTGCGCAGGATCTTCTTCACCGCCTCGCTGTCGACCTCGACGCGGCGGCCGCCGTGCTCGCGCGCGTAACCGGCCGCTTCCTCGCGCAGCATCTTCAGCAATGCGTTGGCGTCGGGCAGGCGCGGGTTGAACCGCGTCGCCAGCGCTTCCAGTTCGGGCGGCAGGGTCACTTTCGCGCCGATCAGCACCAGCACGTGCGGCTGGCTGTGGCGGCGCTGGATGAGGTCGCGCAGCGCGCGCTGGTGGCTGGCGTAACCCAGGTAGGGATGGAAATCGAGCAGCAGGTAGATGCCGCGCTGGTCGGCCTGCTGGATCATCTGCAGTGCCGCGCTGGCATCGGGCGGGCCGACCGCATCGTCTTCACGTTCCAGGTCGATGCGGCGCAGGCCTTCGGTGATCGACCAGCGATGCAGTGCCCGCCATACCTGCAGCAGGGTCTGCCGGAACAGTTCGATGATCCGACCCTCATCCTGGGTCTCGATCACGATCAGGGGCGTATTGGCGCGTATCAGCGCGCTGAGGTCCTGCAGTTCGCTCATGACGGTTCGATCCTTCGGGGGCGCCACGATAACAAAGCCATCGCCCGGGTGGTTCAGCCGCGCGACTATCACCCTCACCTGCACCGGTGTACGCTCGGGCAACGTTCTCCCGGAAGCGAGGCCTGCATGAAGACCATCCTGGTGGCCGGTTCCAAGGGTGGGGTGGGCAAGACCACCCTCGCCACCCACCTGGCCGCACATGCGGCACTGCAGGGCCGGCGTACGGTGATTGCCGACGCCGACCCGCAGGGCTCCAGTACCCGCTGGGCACAGCGCAGGTCCGAGCTGGAAAGCGCGGTGCTGCCGATCGACGTGCACAAGAAGAAGCAATGGGCGCAGAAGCTCCCCGATGGCACCGACACGGTGATCATCGACGCCCCGGCCGGTGCGCTGGCCGACGATATCCTGCATTTCCTCGACGCCGCCGATGCCGTGGTGGTGCCGGTGCTGCCTTCGGCGCTGGACATCGAAGCCATCGTGGGCTTCCTCAACAGCCTGTCCAAGGTGGCCCGGGTGCACAACCGCAAGCTGCCGGTCGGGCTGGTGCTCAACCGTACCAAGCCGTGGACACAGACCTCCCAGCAGGCCATCCAGATGCTGTCCGACTGGCCCTATCCGGTGGTGGCGCAGCTGCGTGACAGCCAGAGTTACGTGGTGATGACCGGGCTGGGACGCAGCTTGTTCGATTACCGATCCGCCCAGGTCCGCGAACACCAGGCCGACTGGGAACCTCTGCTGAAATGGCTGGACAAGGCATGAGCCGCTTGTACCCCTCATCCAATGGAAGACTCCGATGCGTGAACTGATCCTGCTTCGCCATGCCCACGCCGAACCGGCCAGCACCGGCCAGGCCGATCTTGACCGACCCCTTTCGGCGGTCGGACTTGCCGAGGCCGAAGCGGCCGGCAAGTGGCTCAAGGACAACAACCTGCAGCCTGATTGCGTGCTCTGTTCACCGGCACGCCGTACCCGCGAAACCCTGGAGGCGGTGGTCGGCGTCACCGGCTTCTTCGAACACAAGCTGGAAGACAAGGTGTACGACGCCACGCCCGGCACCCTGATCGGGCTGGTCGACGACCGCAACGACGTCGAACGACTGATGATCGTCGGTCATAATCCCGGCCTGGAGCGCCTGGTCGCCCTGTTGAACACGGGCGAGACCAGCGACTACCGTGGCATGCCGCCGGCAGGCATCGCGGTGCTGCAGTTCCCCAAGGAAGCCAGCATCGAGCCGGGCGTCGCCAGCCTCAACGCATTCTGGTGGCCGTGACCCGATGAACGCGTGGCAGAGGGGGCTGCTGCTCGGATTGGCCGTGGTTCCGGGAGCGCTGGCCGCACAGCCGGCGCCTGCGGCATTGCCGGTGTTGCCGCCAGTGCAGGTCGTGCACCGTGCGCCGCTGGTGCTGGATACACAGCGCTCGCGGCTGGGGTTCGAAGTGCGCAGCCGGCTGGGGCAGCGCATCGAAGGCAGCTTTCCGCATTTCGAAGGCCGCATCGAGGTGCTGTCCGATGGGCGCCACCAGGTCCACCTGAAGATGTACACCCGCTCGGTCGAGATCCCTGGCAAGCCGCGCTACACCGGCTGGATGCGCGGGGAAGAGTTCTTCGATGCCGCCCGCCACCCGGTGGTGGAATTCGATTCGCTTCCCTACGACCCCGCCCGGGTGGACCACGGGGGGGACATCGAAGGTCGCCTGATGCTGCGCGGGGTCAGCCATCCGGAAACGCTGCGGGTGGAAAAGGCGGAATGCGCCAGACCCGGCTATGATTGCGATGTCGTCAGCCGCGGGACCGTCCTGCGGGGCCGCTACGGCATGGACAACTGGCAGCTTGCCCTGAGTGATCGAGTGACCTTCGTACTGCGAGCGCGCCTGAGCGAGGCGCCGAAACCGTGAACCTGATGTGCCGCTGGGTGATGCTGGCAGGCCTGCTGCTGCTCGGCGGCTGCGCGTCGCTGTCCAACAGTGAGCGTGAGCGTGCCGCGGGGATCGCCGTGCAGGCCCGCTCCACCGTCGTGGACTGCGACCGCGCTGATCGCTGCGCACAGGATTCACCGCTGCGTGCGCTGGCCGGGCGTGCCTTCACCGCATCGACCCCCGACCAGCCCCGGCATTACGCCACCATCCTGGACGAGGGCGAAGAAGCGCTGGTGGCGCGGCTGAACCTGCTGCGCAGCGCCACCCGCAGCATCGACCTGCAGACCTACATCTTCGACAAGGATGACAGCGCCAGGCTGGTGATCGACGAACTGCTGGCGGCCAGCCGGCGTGGCGTGAAGGTGCGCCTGCTGATCGACCAGTTGTCGGCGATCTCCGACCTGCAGATCCTCGGCGCGCTGTCATCGGCCCACCAGAATTTCGAACTGCGCGTCTACAACCCGACCTTCGGCAAGGCGCAGCTGAACTACTTCGACTACGCAGGCAGCGTGCTGTGCTGCTTCCGCCGCTTCAACCAGCGCATGCACAACAAGCTGCTGGTGGTCGATGATGCGATCGGCGTGGTGGGCGGGCGCAACTACCAGGACGATTACTACGACTGGGATTCGGAATACAACTTCCGCGACCGCGACGTGCTGGTGGCCGGTCCCGAAGCGCGGGTGATGGCGGCCAACTTCGAAGCGTTCTGGAGGGCCCCGCGCAGCGTGCCGGCCGAACGCCTGAACGATGTCGGGCGGATCCTGCTCGACAGTGGCCCGCCTTCGCTGCCGCCGGCCGTGTATCGACGGCCCGAGCGGGTCGAGCGGGTGCTGGCCGAAGCCATCGATGATGCGTGGATCACCCGTAGCTTCGTCGACACCGCGCTGCCGGTGGCATCGGTGCGTTACGTCGCCGACCTGCCGCGCAAGCATCGCCGCGAAACCGTCGAGCAGCCACGCAACGGGCAGCATGTCACCGAACCGCAGCTGGACCGGCTGATCGCCGAGGCGCAATCCGAAGTGCTGCTGCAGACGCCGTACCTGGTGTTGTCCAAGCCGGCGCGCAAGCTGTTCGCCGACCTGCGCAGGCAGGCCGATCCGCCGCGCGTGCTGGTGTCCACCAACAGCCTGGCGGCCACCGACAACCCGATCGTCTACGCGCTGTCCTACAAGTACAAGCGGCGCAACATGCGCGAGCTGGGCTTCAATATCTTCGAGTTCAAGCCGTTCCCGCTGGATGCACCGGTGGATTACCGCAACCTGCTGCCGGACCCGATCGCCGGCGACTCCCCGGAAGGCGGTCGCGGCGGGCTGCTGGGCGGCAGTGCGGCCGGCAGCAATGCCCGGCCTCCCGGCAGCGGCGGCCGCAACGACGGCAGCGCACGCGACACGGCCGCGCCGCGCAGCAATCCACGCACCGGCAGTGCCTACCAGAACGCACGCGAACGTCGCCGCGCGGCCGGCAGTGAAGTGGAGCGCGACCTGCTGCGCACCGAGACCCGTCCCTCGTTCCTGGGCAGCAAGGCGGTCAATCGCCCGCTGCCGGTGACCCGCCAGGGCGCACGCATGGGGCTGCACGCCAAGTCGCTGGTGGTGGATCGCCGCATCGGCGTGATCGGTACGCACAACTTCGATCCGCGCAGCGAAAACTACAACACCGAAGGCGCGGTGATCATCGACGACCCGGTGTTCGCCCAGCGCCTGGCCGACAGCATCCTGCGCGACATCGATCCGCAGAATTCCTGGACGGTGGCACCGCGCAGCAAGCCGCCGGTGCTGTCCGGGCTGAACTACAGCATGGGCAAGGCCTCCGAGGCGCTGCCGATCCTGGATTTCTGGCCGTGGCGCTACGCCACCGACTACGAGTTCCAGCCGGGCCCGGCCTGCCCCGAGCCGCTGCCGCGGCAGCATCCGGACTTCCATGCCTGTTACACCGCCGTGGGTGACTTCCCCGAAGTCAATGTCGGCCCGAAATTGTTGCTGGTGCGCATGCTGACCGCCTTCGGCGCCGGCCTGGTACCGATCCTCTGACTGGAGTCGTGCCGTGCCTTCCGTATTCCGCCACGCGGTTTCCCTTGATGCCCTCAACGCGCTGAGCGCCAACACGGTGATATCCCAGCTGGGGATCGTCTTCAGCGCGGTCGGCGATGACTGGCTGCAGGCGACCATGCCGGTGGATGCACGCACCCACCAGCCCTACGGCATCCTGCATGGCGGGGCATCGGTGGTGTTGGCCGAGACCCTGGGCAGCAGTGCCGGCAACCTCTGCGTGGACAACAGCCAGCAGGTCTGCGTCGGGCTGGAGATCAATGCCAACCACGTGCGCGCCAAGCGCGAGGGCGTGGTCACCGGTACCGCGCGCGCGGTGCATGTCGGCCGCAGCACGCAGATCTGGGACATCCGCATCGAAGACGAACAGGCGCGGCTGGTCTGCACTTCGCGGTTGACCCTGGCGGTGGTGGCGGCCGGCCACGGTTGAGCGGCGAACTGCAACCGCGGCACCGCCAGGATGCTGCAGAACACAGCGTTGCCGCCGGATGGCCCATCCGCGCAGCCGCCTTGGCCACCCCGCGCTGGCAGGCGCTGCGGTGCTCGGGTATCGTTCCCGCATGAATTCCCCCACTCCGGCCACCCGTGGCGGCGTGGCGCGTGTGTGCCGTTACCTGTACCGCGTACCGCTGCTGCTCATCCACCTGCTCGTGTTCCTGCCGCTGATCCTCATCGGCATGCTGCCGCCGTGGGGCGAACTGCGCGTGGGCGATGAACCGCTTGGCTACAAAGTGGTCAACTGGTGGTCGGCCGGCCTGATGTGGATCTTCGGCTTCCGCCTGGTGCGCATCGGCAACCCGCTGCACGGCGCGGTGCTGTTCGTGGCCAACCATGTCAGCTGGGTCGACATCTGCGTGCTGCACAGCCAGCGCATGATGGGTTTCGTCGCCAAGCGCGAAATTGCCGGCTGGCCGGTGGTCGGCTGGCTGGCCGGTCGCGGACAGACCATCTTCCACCAGCGGGGCAGCACCGAATCGCTGGATGGGGTGATGCAGCAGATGGTCGTGCGCCTGCGCGAAGGCAAGGGCGTGGGTGTGTTCCCGGAGGGCCGCACCCGTGGTGGTCATGAAGTGGGGCCGTTCCACGCGCGCATCTTCCAGGCGGCGGTGGAAACCGGCGTACCGGTGCAGCCGGTGGCGCTGCGCTACGGTGCAGGCGGCGACGCACAGACCGTGGTGGCGTTCGGCCCGCGCGAGAGTTTCTTCGCCAACTTCCTGCGCCTGCTGGGCGAGCCGGCCCGCCGTGCCGAAGTGCATTTCCTGGAGCCGATCGGCGGGCAGGACCTGGAAGGTCGCCGGCGCATCGCCGAAACCTCGCGTACCCGCATCATTGCGGCAATGGCCGGCAGCTGAGCCGACGGTGTCCGTCCCCGCGCCCGCGATGTCCTTTGATTCCGGTCCGCCCGGACTGCTGACGGCGGCCGATTACCAGCCGCCGCGCTGGCTGCGCAACGCACACCTGCAGTCGATGCTCAGTTCAAGCCGGCTGCGCCTGCGGCGCGGGCAGGAGCTGCTGGCCGCTACCGGTGCGGCACATCGGGAGCTGATCGTCGATGGCGGGCAGGGCGTGCGCCTGCAGGCCTGGCACAGTGCCATCCAGGCACGCGCGCCGCGCGGCATCGCCCTGCTGCTGCACGGGTGGGAGGGCAGCGCCGAATCCAGCTACATGCGCATGACCGCGGCCCGCATGCTGGCTGAAGGCTTCGACGTGGTCCGGCTGAACTTCCGTGACCACGGCAATACCCACCACCTCAATCCCGGCATCTTCCACTCCAACCGCATCGATGAAGTGGTGCATGCGGCCGCTGACATCGCCCGCCGCTGGCCGCAGCTGCCGCTGGTGGCGGCCGGTTACTCGCTGGGCGGCAACTTTGTGCTGCGGCTGGCCCTGCGCGCGCCGGCGGCCGGCGTGCCGCTGCAGCGGGTGGCCTCGGTGTGCCCGGTGCTGGACCCGGGCCTGACCATGGACAGCATCGAAAACGGCCCGGCCATGTATGACTGGTATTTCCGCCGCAAGTGGGCCGGATCGTTGCGGCGCAAGCAGGCGGTCTATCCGGAGCTGAGCGACTGGGATGAACGCGTACTGCGGCTGGACATCCGGGCGCTGACTGCCTGGCTGGTCGAGCACCATACCGATTACGGCTCGCTGCAGGCTTATTTCGATGGCTATTCCATCGCCGGCGAGCGGCTGGCGGAGCTGCAGGTGCCAGCGGACATCCTGATGGCCAAGGATGACCCGGTGATCCCGTACACCACCTTCAACGACTGGCAGCTGCCGCGGTCGGCGCGCCTGCAGACCGCCGAATGGGGCGGTCATTGCGGCTTCCTGGAGAACTGGCGCGGCGATGGATTCTCCGAACGCTGGGTGGCCCAGCATCTGGGACAGGCCGCGCGGGACGGTTGAGCGCGGCCGCGCCTGCACGATCGATCAGGGTCGTTACAATGCGGGTTTGCACTCCAGCCGGACCCGTCATGCAAGATCAGATACTCCAAGCCCTGCGTCTTCGCGACGCCGATCAGGCCGTGCAGCTGGCCACCCGCTGGATCGCCGCCGAGCCGCAGCAGCCCCAGGCCTACCGCTGGCACGCGCTGGCGCTGCAGCAGCAGGGCCAGTTGGCGGCTGCGGTTGACAGCCTGCAGCGCGCGCTGGAACTCGCCCCGGACGATGCCGACCTGCACCTGCAGCACGCTGGCCTGCTGCTGGCACTGCACCAGTTCGAAGACGCCGAAGCGGCGCTTGGACGCACCACCGGTTTCAATCCCAACGAACTGTCGGCCTACCTGATGCAGGCGCACCTGGCATTGGCGCGCAACGACGTGGACGAGGCGGAAAAGCAGCTCAAGCTGGCCTCGCGCGTGGATGCCGGGAATCCCGAAGTGGTGGCGCTGTCGGGCATGCTGGCGCTGCGTCGTGGCGCGCTGGATGAGGCGTTGGCCCAGTTGTCCAGCGCCGTGCGGGCGCTGCCGGATGATCCGCGCATCGTCTATGCACTGGGTACGGCCTACCTGCGCAAGGACATGTTGGCCTTCGCCGAACAGGCATTCCGCCGCGTGCTGGTCCTGAACCCGAAGATGACCGCGCTGCATGGGCTGCTGGTGCAACTGGCACTGCGCCAGGACAATCCTGCCGCAGCGGCCGAGATCATCGAGCAGGCCCTGCAGCAGCCCGGGCAGGACAGCGTGGCGATGCGCCGCTTCGCCGCGCAGATGGCCCTGCAGTCCGGCCAGCCCCTGCAGGCGCGCGACCACCTTCGCCCGCTGCTGGCCAGCAACGCGGGCGATCCGCAGTTGCTGCAGCTGCTGTTGATGGCCTGGCAGCGCCTGGGCCGCGACGAAGAAGCGCGTACCGAACTGGATGCGGTGTTGGCCGACCACGACCAGTTGCACAATCTGTGGCTGGCCCGCCTGTCGGTGGAAGGCGTGGGCAGCGAAGGCGCCGTGGCCGTGGGCGAACGTTGGCTGGCGGCGATGCCGGCGCACCTGCCGGCGCTGGAAACCCGCATGCGCCTGCATGACATGAACGGCGAACAGGACGCAGCCGAAGCCATGGCAGAGCGCATCCTGGCGCTGGAACCAGGCCGTGTCAGCGGTGCCACGCGACTGGTGGACGGGCTGGTGCGGCGCGATCCTGCCGCCGCGGCAGCCCGTGTGCAGCAGATGGTGGACGCGGCCGAAGGGCGCGCCAAGGAAGACCTGCGCACCTGGCTGGGCGAAGTGCACGACCGTGGCGGCCAGCCGCGCGAGGCCCTGCGTACCTGGCTGGACCTGCATGCCGACAACGTGGCCAACCGCCTGCCGCTGCCGCCGCAGGCCAAGCCACCGGCCAGCTGGCCGGCCCTGGGCGAGGTCGATCCGGAGCTGGCATCGCGCCCGATGTTCCTGTGGGGCGCACCCGGTTCGAACGTGGAAAAAGTGATGAGCGCGCTCAGCGCGGCCAGTCCGCTGGTGCGCGTTGACCGCTTCAGCGCCACGCCCCCGGACGATGCCTTCCAGAACTACAACACGCTGCAGGACCTGGCTTCGGGCAAGCTGACGCCGCAGGCGCTGGTGGACGGCTGGCGTGCGTGCCTGCCTTCGCGCGGCTTGGCCAACGACACGGTGATCGACTGGTTGCTGTTCTGGGACAACGCCCTGCTGTGGGCGCTGCGACCTGCGTTGCCGCAGGGGCGTCTGCTGGTGGTGCTGCGCGATCCGCGCGACATGCTGCTGGACTGGATCGCCTATGGCTCCGGCGCGCAGCTGGCGATCACCAGCCTGCAGGAAGCCGCCGAATGGCTGTCCCGTGCGCTGACCCAGGTTGCCGTCCTGAGCGAGCAGGATCTGTATCCAAACGTGCTGGTGCGCGTGGACGCGGCGGGCAACGATCCACAGGCGATGGCGCTGCTGCTCAGTGAGGTGATGGGCGTGCAGCTGCCACCGGCACCGAACATCGGTCCGCCGCGCCTGCCGAGCGGCCACTGGCGCAACTACCGCGAGGTCATGGGCGCTGCCATCGAGCTGCTGACCCCGGTCGCGGTTCGCCTGGGTTACCCGGAGGAATGAGCCACATGCAACTGACCAGCACCAGCCTGATCAACGGCGCACCGATCACGCGCGAGTTCGCCGCCGGCGATGGCGATGGGTTCGCCCCGGATCGCAATCCGCAGCTGGCGTGGAGCGGGGTGCCGGAGGGCACCCGTTCCTTCGCGCTGATCTGCGTGGATCCGGATGTGCCGACGGTTGCCGACACCGTCGGCCGCCAGGACATGACCATTCCGCGCGACCAGCCGCGCTGTGATTTCGTGCACTGGGTGATGGCCGACATTGCCGCGGACGTGCGCGAGCTTGCTGCCGGCAGCTGCAGCGATGGTTTCGTGGCCAAGGGCAAGACCGCGCCGGCCGGCCCGGCGGGCAGCCGCCAGGGACTGAACGACTTCACCGGATGGTTTGCCGGCAATCCGGACATGGCCGGTGACTATCTTGGCTATGACGGCCCGTATCCGCCGTTCAACGACGAGCGCATGCACCGCTACTTCTTCCGCGTGTTCGCGCTGGACGTGGCGACGCTGGAGCTGCCGACGCCGTTCACCGCCGGCGACGTGCATCGTGCGATGCAGGGCCACGTGCTGGCCGAAGCTTCACTGCACGGCACTTACACGTTGAATCCTTCGCTGTAACAAGCAACGTCAAAAGTGGAAGAGCTGCTTGTTGGCGGGGCGGGGTGGCTGTGCAGGACACGCCGTGAATCCATCCATGGAGGCTCGCTTTTCGCATCCATGCGAAAAGACGGTCCTGCACAGCCACCCCGCCCCACCTTCGACAGGTCCATGGCGGCCATGGAACCTGCGGTAGCGCCGACCCATGGTCGGCGGAATCTTCCCGCCAACAGCCCGCTGCGCTCGCCGACCATGGGTCGGCGCTACCGCTTTTCCATTTTCTTATTACGCGGCGGGCGGCACTCGGAACCTGTCAGAGCGACGGGAGGGTGGGCTGTCCGGGACACTGTGAGGCAGAAGCCGAACAGTAGCCTACAGGGACGTACTTGCGGCGTGTCCCGGACAGCCCACCCTCCCGTCGCAAATCACGCAGCCTGCTCCTGGCAGCAGCACGCCGCGAGGGGGGTCTCACCCGTTCGCCGTCACTTCTCGACAGCCGACTCCACCACCATGTCCAGCACGTACGCCTGCGAGGATGCATCCGCCGGCGGGTTGGCCACCTTGAAGCGGTTCACACGCAGTACGTTGCGGGTGCCGGCCTCGTGGGTGTAGCCCTCGATGCTGTCGTAGAAATTCTCGAAGGCGCCCGGCTGACCCTGCTCCAGTCCCTGATCGTCGAACTGCACTTCGCGCACCTGCAGGCACTGCTTGTCCTTGATCAGCGGATGCGGGCACGGCTTGGTCTGTGCGGCCACTTCCAGGAACACGCGCTCACCCGGGCCACCGAAGCGGGTCTCGGCCGTGGGCTCCGGCGCGAACACCAGCACCTCGCCCTGGGCGGTGCGCAGGGTCAGCTCGCCGTTGTCGCCCAGTTCGGTCTTCAGCGGGCCCTGCAGGCGGCTGCCCACGGCCTCGTCCAGTGCCATCAGGTCCGGACCGCAGGCCATCCGCGTGGATGCCAGCTGAGACAGCACCAGGTTGCCATCGGCCAGGGTGTAACCGCCGTTCATGCCATTGCAGGTGTTGGACACCGATACGCGGCCATCGCTGAAGTCCAGCGTCACCGGCTTGTCGGCGCGTGCGAACAGCGCATCAATGCGCTTGCCACCGGCATCGGTGGCGTCCTTCAGGCGCCAGTGCTGTCCCTGCAGGCGCTGCACGTCCAGATGCGCGACGGTCTTCTGCGCGGCGGCCGCGGCCGGTGCCGGAGCGAGGTCGTCGGCATTGCCGGCCGGGGCCGGGTTCTGGCTGCAGGCCGCCAGCAATGCCAGCGGCAGGGACAGGATCAGGGTGCGCTTCATGTTGGATTCTCCTTGGATTGCCGGATTCAGAACGGATGCGCGCGCCCGGTGGGGTCATGCGCATCCCACCACCTTCAGTTGCCGGCAGGCAACCACAGCAGCAGTCCCGCGCCGAGCAGGATGCGGTACACCGCGAAGGCGGTGAATTTGTGAGACTTGATGTAGCCCAGCAGCCACTTCACTACGACGAAGCCGGTGACGACCGCGGCAAGGAACGCCACGCTCACCTCGGTCCAGTTCTCGCTGGCCAGCTTGCCTTCCTTGGCCAGTTCCAGGAAGGCATACGCGCTGGCGGCGAACATGGTCGGGATGCCGACCAGGAACACGAACTCGGTGGCCGCGGCACGGCGGCTCAGGCCCAGCAGCATGGCCAGGAAGATCGCCGATGCCGAGCGCGACGTACCCGGGAACACACCGGCCACCACCTGCGCGATGCCCACGCCGATGGCCACTGTCCAGGTCACCTGGTCACGATCGGGCAGGCGTGCCGTATAGGCCTCCACCAGCAGCATCCAGATGCCACCGATGATCAGCGCCCATGCAACCGGACTCACTGTCTCCGGCAGTTCCCAGCCGGCCAGGCGCACTGGCAGGCCGACCACCGCAGTCACCAGGAAGGCCGTGCCCAGCTTCATCACGTAGTCGCGGTTCTCACGCTGGTGCAGGCCGGTGGCGAGCGTCCACAGACGCTGGCGGAAGACCAGGGTGATGGCGAGGATCGCACCGGCCTGGATGATGATGTTGAAGAAGTCCGAGCGCGCGCCCAGCCAATGCTGGGCAATCAGCAGGTGCCCGGTGCTGGAGATGGGCAGGAACTCGGTGACACCTTCTAGGATGCCCAGCAGCAGGGCGGAGAGCAGGTCAGACATGGAGGAGGAATCGTCGGATGGCAGCAGAGGTGCCGACGAGGATAGACCATCTGCCTACGCACCAAGGCAGTGCGCGGCGCTGGTAACGCACCACCATGGTGCGTTTTGTTGTGCACCATTCAGGCGCACGCTCATGCAAATCAACGGCTTGTGAGGGTCCAGAAGTTGGCACGGAGATTGCTCTGGTAATCCCAGGCATTCAATTCCAACCGAGGTTCCACCCGATGTCCGTTGAAAACGTTGAGAAGCTGGTCAAGGACAACCAGATCGAGTTCGTCGATCTGCGTTTCGTGGACATGCGTGGCATCGAGCAGCACGTCACCTTCCCGGTCAGCATCATCGAAGCGTCGCTGTTCGAAGAGGGCAAGATGTTTGACGGCAGCTCCATCGCCGGCTGGAAAGGCATCAACGAATCGGACATGGTGCTGCTGCCGGATCCGTCCAGCGCGTACGTGGACCCGTTCTACGCCGACCCGACCATCGTCATCAGCTGCGACATCCTCGACCCGGCCACCATGCAGCCGTACGGCCGTTGCCCGCGCGGCATCGCCAAGCGCGCCGAAGCTTTCCTGAAGTCCAGCGGCATCGCCGAACAGGCCTTCTTCGGCCCGGAGCCGGAGTTCTTCATCTTCGATTCGGTCCGCTTCGCCAACGACATGGGCAACACCTTCTTCAAGGTCGATTCCGAAGAAGCCGCCTGGAACACCGGTGCCAAGTATGACGGCGCCAACAGCGGCTACCGTCCGGGCGTGAAGGGCGGTTACTTCCCCGTGCCGCCGACCGATTCGCTGCACGACCTGCGCGCGGAAATGTGCAAGACGCTGGAACAGGTCGGCATCGAAGTGGAAGTGCAGCACCACGAAGTGGCCACCGCCGGCCAGTGCGAGATCGGCACCAAGTTCAGCACGCTGGTGCAGAAGGCCGACGAACTGCTGCGCATGAAGTACGTGATCAAGAACGTGGCCCACCGCAACGGCAAGACCGCGACCTTCATGCCCAAGCCGATCGTCGGTGACAACGGCAGCGGCATGCACGTGCACCAGTCGCTGTCCAAGGGCGGCACCAACCTGTTCTCCGGTGATGGCTACGGCGGCCTGAGCCAGCTGGCACTGTGGTACATCGGCGGCATCTTCAAGCACGCCAAGGCGATCAACGCCTTCGCCAACGCCGGCACCAACAGCTACAAGCGCCTGGTCCCGGGCTTCGAAGCACCGGTGATGCTGGCCTACTCGGCCCGCAACCGTTCGGCCTCGTGCCGCATCCCGTTCGTGACCAACCCGAAGGCGCGTCGCATTGAAATGCGCTTCCCCGATCCGATCCAGTCCGGCTACCTGACCTTCACCGTGCTGATGATGGCCGGCCTGGACGGCATCAGGAACCAGATCGACCCGGGCGCACCGAGCGACAAGGACCTGTACGACCTGCCGCCGGAAGAAGAGAAGCTGATCCCGCAGGTCTGCTCCTCGCTGGACCAGGCGTTGGAAGCACTCGACAAGGACCGCGAGTTCCTCAAGGCCGGCGGCGTGATGGACGATGATTTCATCGACGGTTACATCGCGCTGAAGATGCAGGAAGTCACCAAGTTCCGTGCGGCCACCCACCCGCTGGAATACCAGTTGTACTACGCCAGCTGAGCACGCGCGGCGGTGGCGGAGGATACCCCTCCCACCTTCGTCATCGCCGCATCTTTTCCGGCTGGGGAGCCGGGACGGATGAGCCTGCAACGCGGTAGAAATCGTTCCACCGTTCAGGGGCAAGCAAAACCGGACGCGCGTCATGGGCCTACCTCCCTCCCGCGTCGCTGGCTGTGTTTGGAGAGAGACACAGCCGCCAGGGCCCAGACCACGTTCGGCGCGACAGCCACGGCCACCCTGCGGGGTGGCCCGTGGTTGCAGACGCCACGGCCTGCATCCGCCGTGGACCCATCCACCATCGGGATATGCGCATGAAACTGATCTCCGCCATCATCCGGCCGTTCAAGCTCGACGAGGTCCGCGAGGCCCTCTCCGATGCGGGCGTGTCCGGCATCACCGTGACCGAAGTGAAAGGTTTCGGTCGACAGAAGGGCCACACCGAGCTGTACCGCGGCGCCGAGTACGTCGTCGATTTCCTGCCCAAGATCAAGATTGAAACCGTGGTGACCGACGAGCGGACCGACGCGGTGATCGAAGCGATCCAGAACGCAGCGGGCACCGGCAAGATCGGCGACGGCAAGATCTTCGTCACGCCTGTCGAACAGGTCATCCGCATCCGCACCGGCGAAATCGGCGCGGACGCGCTGTAACCCACTCGGAGATCCCTCGCATGAAGATTCGACTGTTCGCCGGGTGGCAAGCCCGGTTCCATCTGGTGTGCCTGCTGATGCTGCTCAGTGCGTTGGCCGTGGGTGCGTTCCCCGGCGCTGCGCATGCCCAGGCGCAGGTCACCCCGGTGCCAACCGAAGAAGTGACCGTCGAGCCGCTGGCTGCCGAGCCGGTCGCCGCACCGGTGGCCGAAGCCGCCGCCGCGCCCACCTTCGACCACGGTGACGTGGCCTGGATGCTGACCTCCACGCTGCTGGTGCTGCTGATGGTGGTGCCGGGCCTGGCGTTGTTCTACGGCGGCCTGGTGCGTTCAAAGAACGTGCTTTCGGTGCTCAGCCAGATCCTGGTGGTGTTCTCGCTGGTGATCATCCTGTGGGTGGCCTACGGCTACAGCGCGGTGTTCAGCGAAGGCAACCCGTTCTTCGGCTCCTTCACCCAGTTCGCCTTCCTGAAGGGTTTCTCGCCCGATTCGGTGGGCAATACGCCGATCGCCGGCCTGCCGGATTATCTGTTCGTCGCCTTCCAGTCCACCTTCGCCGGCATCACCACCGCACTGATCGTCGGCGCCTTCGCCGAACGCATCAAGTTCAAGGCGGTGATCCTATTCTCGATCCTGTGGTTCACCCTCAGCTACATCCCGATGGCGCACATCGTCTGGGGTGGTGGCTACCTGGCCGAACTGGGCGCGATCGATTTCGCCGGCGGCACCGTCGTGCACATCAACGCCGGCGTGGCCGGCCTGGTCGGCGCGTACTTCGTCGGCAAGCGCATCGGCTACGGCCAGACCGCGCTGAAGCCGCACAACGTGGTGTTCACCTACATCGGCGCGATGCTGCTGTGGGTGGGCTGGTTCGGCTTCAATGCCGGCTCGGCCGCAGCCGCCGACACCGTGGCTTCGCTGGCCTTCCTCAACACGATCCTGGCCACGGCCGCAGCGGTGGTGGGCTGGACACTGGTGGAAGCGATCACCAAGGGCAAGCCGTCCGCACTCGGCGCTGCATCCGGCGCGGTCGCCGGCCTGGTCGGCATCACGCCGGCCTGCGGCACCGTGGGCCCGATGGGCGCTCTGGTCATCGGCGTTGTCTCCGGTGCGCTCTGCGTGTGGGGCGTCACCGGCCTGAAGCGCCTGCTGAAGGTCGATGACACGGCCGATGTGTTCGGCGTGCATGGCATCGGCGGCATCGTCGGTGCACTGCTCACCGGTGTGTTCAGCGCACAGTCGCTGGGCGGCACCAAGGCCGACCTGGATATCGGCCACCAAGTATGGGTGCAGTTCGTCAGCGTCGCCTTCACCATCGCCTGGTGCGCCGTGGTGACCGCGCTGATCCTGCTGCTGGTCAAGGCGCTGGTTGGCCTGCGCGTCACCGAAGAGGCCGAGCGTACCGGCCTGGACGTGACCTCGCACGGCGAGTCCGCTTACGAGGTCTGATCGACCTGCCTGCTGCAGAACAACTTGTTGATGGCGCCTGCGTGCGCCGTGACCGGCGGTCCGGGGGCCGCCGGTTTTTTAATGGGTACAATCGGAGCATGAAGATGATCCGCCACCTGGCCCTGCTGCTTTCCTGCGCGCTGCTGGCCGCCTGCGCCGGTGCGCCGGTGGAAGAGTGCAGTCCGCTGGCGACCTGGGTGCCATCGGCGAATCACAACGCGCGCATGCCGGTGATCATCGTGTTGCACCACACCGACCAGCACTCGGTGCAGCAGAGCCTGGATACGCTGCGCAGCGCCAACAGCGGCGGCAAGGTCAGTGCGCATTACCTGATCGGCGCCGACGGCAAGCGCTACCAGCTGGTCGCCGACGATCGCCGCGCCTGGCATGCCGGACCGGGCCGCTGGGGCACCATCACCGACCTGAACTCCGCATCGATCGGCATCGAACTGGACAACGACGGCGACACGCCTTTCAGCCAGGCGCAGGTCCAGTCCTTGATCGTGCTGCTGCAGGACCTCAGCACGCGCCTGCGGATTCCGCCCTCGCAGGTGATCGGCCATGCCGATCTGGCGCCTTCGCGCAAACAGGATCCCAGCCGCTTCTTCCCGTGGCAGCAGCTTGCGCAGGCCGGTTTCGGGGTCTGGCCGCGCGCTGCCGACGGACTGCCGCCGGCCGGCTTCGATGCCTGGCAGGCGCTGGCTGCGTTCGGCTATCCGCTGGACGACCGGGAGGCGGCCGTAAGGGCATTCCACCGGCGCTTCCGCGGCAGCGACGACCTGCCCCCACTGCTGGACGCCGAAGATGCGCGCATCCTGCATTCGCTGCTGCTGCAGCACCAACCAGCGCTCTGAGGCACACTCAGCGCCCTTTTTCCAGATTTCCGGGCTGCTGGCCCGGGCAGGACAGTTGATGAACACCGACAAGAAGTATTACAAGCACCCGGCCGAATCGGACCTGGGCAAGGGCAACGTGCTGATGGAAGCCCGTGGCGAAAAGATCCTGCGCCAGGTCGAAGTGTACGGATTGCGCGCGGTGTGGTCCGATGCCACCGGGCAGAGCGATGACCGCTTCCTGCTGGCCGACCAGCCGCTGTCCTTCTTCGATTTCGATGAAGATGACGAGATCAGCGCCCGCGAATTCGAGAGTGCCTGGAAAAAGGCGCGGGACGCCTCGGGCACGCCCTGAACGCTGACGGTTCCAACGCGTTCTCATTCGCGCAACCGCCCCGTTGTTCCGACTGAAATACCCCGGGTTTTGCACTACATTGGTGCAATGACTGTTTCCCCGCCGCCGCCCCTCGTTGAACAGCTCGGCACGCCGGTTGCCTGGGCCGATGCCGAAGGGCGCATCACCGGCTGCAACCCGGCGTTTGCGCGCTGGCTGGGGGTCAGCGGGCGTCGACTGGTCGGCCAGCCGCTGGTGGCGCTGGAAGCGCAGGGCGATGCGTTGGCGCATTTCCTCGCCCGCGACGAGCGCGACAGCCTGCGCCTGCACCGGTTGGCGCTTGCGCTGCCGGGCGAAGCCGCCCGCTTCGCCGAAGGCTGGATGAGCCGGCTGGACGATGGCGGCTGGTTGCTCGAAGCGCATCCGGTAGATGAATTCCCCGGGCTGGACCCGACCCAGGCCCTGCCCAGCGCGCTCAGTGCGGCCCTGAAAGGGCTCGCCCACGAGTTGCGCAACCCGCTGGCCGGATTGAAGGGTGCGGCCCAGCTGCTGGCGCGCCGGATAGCCCAGCGCGATGCCGACGAGCGCGAACTGGTGGACCTGATCGGCACCGAAATCGAGCGCCTCAACAGCCTGCTCGACCAGCTGCTGTCGCCCGCCCCGGCCGCCCCGCACGCCGCGCTGAACATCCACGCTGCGCTGGAGCAGGTGCTGCGCCTGGCAGAAAGCGAAGCCGGCTGGGCGGTCAGGTTGCAGCGCGATTACGATCCCAGCATTCCGGAATTCAATGGCGATGCCGACCGTCTCAGCCAGGCGGTATGGAACCTGGTGCGCAACGCCATCCAGGCCGGTGCCGGCGGCATCACCCTGCGCACGCGGGTGGAGCACGGCGTGCGCATCGCCGAGCAGCTTCACCCGCTGGCACTGCGGCTGGAAATCGCCGACGACGGCCGTGGCGTGCCCGAAGAGCTTGCCGAACACCTGTTCCTGCCGCTGGTGAGTGGCCGCGCCGAGGGCACCGGACTGGGCCTGGCACTGGCCCAGCAGGTGGCGCGCGAACACCGCGGTACGCTGACCTATCGCTCGCGGCCAGGCCATACCGTATTCACCCTGCTGCTGCCGATCCGCGGCGGCGCCCCCCATGAGGTCGTGGCCCATGACTGATGCCCCGCATCCCGCCCACCCCGGCCAGCGGGTCTGGGTGGTCGACGATGACCGCGCCGTGCGCTTCGTGCTCTCCACCGCGCTGCGCGATGCCGGTTACCAGGTGGAAGGTTTCGACAGTGCCGCCGCCGCGCTCGACGCGCTCACCCGCCAACCGGTGCCGGCGCTGCTGTTCACCGATGTGCGGATGCCCGGCGACGATGGTTTGGTGCTGCTGGACAAACTGAAGGCAGCCCACCCGCAGCTGCCGGTGATCGTGATGTCCGCCTATACCGACGTCGCCAGCACCGCCGGTGCCTTCCGCGGCGGCGCGCACGAGTTCCTGTCCAAGCCGTTCGACCTGGACGATGCGGTCGCGCTGGCGCGGCGCGCGCTGCCGGGCGCCGAAGCCCTGCTGCCCGACGATCCCGACCCGGGCGAGCCCGGCCAAGCGGACCAGACGCCACAGCTGGTGGGGGATACGCCGCCGATGCGGGCCCTATTCCGCGCCATCGGCAAGCTGGCGCAGGCGCCGCTGGCGGTATTGATCACCGGCGAAACCGGCACCGGCAAGGAGCTGGTGGCCAGTGCGCTGCACCGCGAATCGCCGCGGTCGCGTGCACCATTCGTTGCGCTGAATACCGCGGCCATCCCGGCCGAACTGCTGGAAAGTGAACTGTTCGGCCATGAAGCCGGAGCCTTCACCGGCGCACAGCGGCGCCATGTCGGGCGCTTCGAGCAGGCAGACGGCGGCACCCTGTTCCTGGATGAGATCGGCGACATGCCGCTGGCCTTGCAGACGCGCCTGCTGCGCGTGCTGGCACAGGGCGAATTCTTCCGCGTGGGCGGCCGCGAGTTGATCCATGTCGACGTGCGCGTGGTCGCCGCCACCCACCAGGACCTGGAAGGTCTGGTGGCGGAGGGACGTTTCCGCGCCGACCTGCTGCACCGGCTGGACGTGGTGCGCCTGCAGCTGCCGCCGCTGCGCGAACGCCGCGACGACATCGCCCAGCTCGCCACCACGTTCCTGTCCGCGGCGTCGCACAAGCTTGATGGCCCGGCCAAGCGGCTGACCGCGGCCGCGCTGCAGGCCCTGCGCGAGCACGACTGGCCGGGCAACGTGCGCGAACTGGAAAACGTCTGCTGGCGGATGGCGGCGCTGGCAGCCAGCGATACCATCGGCGCGGCCGACGTGGAGATGGCGCTGAACCGGGGAGCCGCGCGCAGCGGCCCGCGCGCCGGCCATGCCGACCCCGGTCAGTGGGAAGCGCTGCTTTCGCAGTGGGCGCGGCAGCGGCTGGCCGAAGGGGCCGAGGGCCTGCATGCACAGGTCCGCGAGCGCGTGGACCATGCATTGCTGGAAGCCGCCCTGCAGATCACCCATGGTCGCCGCGCCGAAGCGGCCGCGCGGCTGGGGCTGGGCCGCAATACGTTGACCCGCAAGCTGGGCGCCGGCCGCCGGCGTGGCAGCCATTGAACCGAAATCCAAAGCTGCCTGTGCACGCTCGACACCTGGCGTTGATGTGTCGTGGACAGGCAGGCCCGTAACGTGCATTGCAAGGAGTCCACGATGTCCTCGATCCGCCTGATCCTGCCGGCTGCCGCCGGCCTGTTGTTGGTTGCCTGCGGTACCACGCCGCCACCGCCCGCTGCGCCGCCGGTAGCGGTGAGCGTGGTGAGCACCGCGCAGATGGCCGAGAGCAATCTGTCGCCGGCTTCGGCCAGCATCGTCAGCGGTCGCCTCGCCCTGGTGCCCGAAACCGGTGGCGTGCACGTGACCGGTGTGATCGGCGGACTGCAGCCGCTGCAGCAGCCGGCGTTCCACGTGCACGAGCGCGGTGACTGCAGCGCCGTGGATGCCAGCAGCGCGGGCAACCATTTCAACCCGACCCAGCAGCCGCATGGCGCGCCGGGCAGCGGGCCGCACCACCTTGGCGACATGCCCAACCTGCGCGCCGATGCGCAGGGCCGCGCCAACGTCGATATCCACCTGCGAGGCGTCACCCTTGGCGGTGGCGCCGCCAACGACATCGCCGGACGTGCACTGATCGTGCACGCCCAGTCCGACGATCATCGCAGCCAGCCTGCCGGCAATGCCGGCGCACGCATCGCCTGCGGCCTCATCCGCATCACGAAGTAGCCCTTGGGCTGCGGGCCCTGCACCCATCCAATGGAGAACCACCTGATGCGCCTGATCCACACTTCGCTGTTCGTTGCCGTTGCCGCCCTTGGCCTGAGCGCCTGCAACAAGCAGCCGGAAAACGCCGCCGACACCGTTGCCCCGGCCACCCCGGCCGAAGCCGCCGCAGCCACCACCCCGGCCGAAGCCCCGCCGCCGATGACCGGCCCGACCGCAGAAACCGGCGCCACCGCCGTCGCCGAACTGGCACCGACCCAAGGCAATGAAACCAAGGGCTCGGTCAGCTTCAAGCTGGTCGACGGCCGCGTCCACGTCACCGGCCAGGTCAGCGGCCTGAAGCCGGGCAGCGAGCACGGCTTCCACATCCACGAAAAGGGCGACTGCAGCGCACCGGACGGCGCCAGCGCGGGCGGCCACTTCAACCCGGGCACCCAGGACCACGGCAGCGTGGCCAGCGACCCGCACCACGGCGGCGACATGCCCAACATCACCGCCAACGCCGAAGGCGTGGCCACCATCGACGCCCCGGTCTCGACCAACGTCAACATCGGCAAGGGCGACGACTTTGACATCATCGGCCGCGGCCTGATCGTCCACGCCGACGCCGACGACTACAAGACCCAGCCCACCGGCAATGCCGGCGCCCGCCTGGCCTGCGCAGTAATCAAAGCCCCGTAACAGATCAGCTGCACGCAAACAGGAACGCCGGCGAAAGCCGGCGTTCTGCTTTCAAATCCCCCACCGCCGCCGGCACCAGAAATCCGTCAGCAGAGTCGATGGTCCGGGTCAGGCAGGACCGTCTGTTGCCAAGGATGGCAACAGCGAGCCCCCATGGAAGGGTTCACGGCGTGTCCTGCCTGACCCGGACCATCGCCTCACCCCGACAAAATCAAAGCGCCGAGCAGCAGAAATTCACCGTTCCAACAACGCCCGCGCATCCTGCCCCGCCTCGCAATGCACGAACAACACCGGCACCCCATGCGCCTCCAACACCGCCGCCATCTGCCGCTGTCGCATCAGGTACTGCTCATACACGCCCTTCAACTGCTCGCAGTCATTGCGCCCGTGCGCGTAGTACGTGCACCAGCCTGCCGGATCGAACAGCGCCATCCGCGCCTCGCCCTGCGTATAACGCAGCAACGGCTCCGGCGCGGCATCCAGCCACTCATCCTGCCCCGGCGCCATGATCGCCGTCTCGATCAGCGGCCATAGAACCGCCAGGCCCTGGTTGTCGTACTGCATCGACATCATCGCGGCGAGATCGTTCACGGTGAAATAGCGTGCATGTTCCACGCGTGCACCAAACGCCTTCTGCGCCAGCAGCGCGGTATCGGCATGCGCCATGCCCTCGGCCAGCAGCACCGTTTCCAGCGCATCGGATACTGCCGCCGTGGTGGCCGCATCCGTGCCGGTCAGCAGGAACGGCAGCACGCGCAGGCCGCCGCCTTTCAGCGTGGCATCGGCCTGGAACGGCAACGGCACATCGCCATTGGCGTCGGCGCCGAAGGCCAGCAGGCGCGGGCCCTGGCTGCGACCCGGTGCGCGCATCTGCAGCTCTTCCAGGCGGCGGTGGATCGGCCAGCCCGGACGCAGCACTTCGGCCGGGTCGAAATGCGCCGCGGCGAACACCAGGTCCAGCTCGCTGGCCTGTGGCACCAGCTTGGCCAGGTCGCGGCCGATGCGCTCGGCAAGTTCGCCGGATTGGTCGGCGGTCAGTGCGGCCTGCGTGGGCGATTGCCCATCGGCGAGCTCAAGGGCCAGCACGCCGATGGCGTTCATGGCGGGGTCGGTTTTGCTCATGGTTTCACGGTTGGCCCATCACAGGGCGGCAGCTACACTTGGGACCATTATGCCTGCCATGTCGTGCAGGCCATGTTGCAGACACCCTATCCCATGCCAGGTATGTCCATGCCCAACGCCCGACCCGTCGCCATCCTCGGTGGCGTCCGTATTCCGTTCTGCCGCCAGAACACCGCATATTCGGATGTCGGCAACCTTGGCATGTCGGTGCGTACGCTCGGCGCCCTTGTCGAACGGTTCGGCCTGCATGGCCAGCAGCTCGGCGAAGTCGCGATGGGGGCGGTGATCAAGCACTCCAGCGATTGGAACCTCGGCCGTGAAGCCGCCCTGTCCTCGGGGCTGTCCGCGCTGACGCCCGGCATCACCATGCAGCGTGCCTGCGGCACCTCGCTGGACACCATCATCGCGGTAGCCAACAAGATCGCCCTGGGCCAGATCGAATCCGGCATCGGCGGCGGTTCGGATACCACCTCCGACGTGCCGATCGTCTATGGCAAGAAGCTGCGTGCCCGCCTGCTGGCGGCCAACCGGGCCAAGAGCCCCGGCGACAAGATCCGCGCGCTGACCCGCGGTTTCAAGTTCTCCGAGTTCAAGCCCGAGTTCCCCGGAGTGGCCGAGCCGCGCACCGGCAAGAGCATGGGCGACCACTGCGAAGACATGGCCAAGGAATGGAACATCTCGCGCGATTCGCAGGATGAGTGGGCGGTGTCTTCGCACCGCAAGCTGGCCGCAGCGTACGAGCGTGGCTTCTTCAACGACTTGATCGCCCCGTTCCGCGGCGTGGAGCGCGACAACATCCTGCGCGCCGACACCTCGCTGGAAAAACTGGCCACGCTGAAGCCGGCGTTCGACAAGGTCTCCGGCCGCGGCACGTTGACCGCCGCCAACTCCACCCCGCTGACCGATGGCGCCTCGGCGGTGCTGCTGGCCAGCGAAGAATGGGCGCGTGCGCACGGCCACGAACCGCTGGCCTACCTGCGTGACTCGCAGGTCGCAGCGGTCGATTTCGTGCATGGCGAAGGCCTGTTGATGGCTCCGACCGTGGCCGTACCGGAAATGCTCAAGCGCAACGGACTGACCCTGCAGGATTTCGACATCTACGAAATCCATGAAGCGTTCGCCGCGCAGGTGCTGTGCACGCTGCGCGCCTGGGAAAGCGAAGACTACTGCCGCAACCGCTTGGGCCTGGATGCTCCGCTGGGCCGCATCGATCCGGAAAAGATCAACCCGCTGGGTTCCTCGCTGGCCACCGGTCATCCATTCGCGGCAACCGGTGCGCGGGTGATCGCCACGGCGGCCAAGCAGCTGGCCGAGCGCGGCGGTGGCCGTGCGCTGGTGTCGATCTGCACCGCCGGCGGCATGGGCGTGGTGGCGATCGTCGAACGCTGATGGGCGTGATCCGGTAGCGCCGAGCCCTGCTCGGCGAGCCGGGCGCCGCATACGCCGAGCAGGGCTCGGCGCTACCTCAATGCTACGGAACGCGCGGGAAACCGTTGTCGTCGCGCGGCTCACCGGCGTCGTACACCGGCGGCACCGGCGCCATCACCTGCTCTTCCACCGTTGCGCGCGGGGCCACCACCACGGCCGGCTCCGGGCGTACCAGCGCGATGCTGTCTTCGCCGCGCTGCTCGCGCAGTGCGTTGGCCAGGCATTGTGCGGCCAGCGTGGTCTCACCGCGGGCGAGCAGCGATGCGCCCAGCGCTTCCCACGCCGATGCACCGGCGCCGGCGGCGATCGCCTCGTGCAGCAGCACTTCGGCCTCTTCATTGCGGCCCTGTGCCAGCGCCACGCGACCCTGTGCCAGCAGCAACGCGGGCGAACCGTCGTGCACCCGGCGCCAGCGCGCCAGGTTGGATTCGCGGGTCGCCAGCCGCGATGCCGGCAGCGCCCCATAGAGCTCCACCAGCTCATCGCTCCAGCGTTGGTCCAGCGCCTGTTCCAGCGCCAGCAGGGCCGGCTCGTCCCAGTCCAGTGCCACTGCACGTGCGGCATAGGCGGACACCACCGCAGGGTCGGCACGCAGCGCCTTCGGCGTGGTCTCCCACTGCGCGGCGAGTGCGTTGACGTCGGCCGCTTCCAGCAGCGCCTGTGCCGCCAGCCGGGCTTCCAGCGTGGTCAGGGCATCGGCGGGCAGCACCTTGCTCTGGCGCAGTGCACCCAGCTGACCGTACGCCTCGTGGGCACGGCCGGCGCGGGCCAGCGCTTCACTGCGCAGCCACAGTCCGCGCGGCGGCAGTGGCTGCAGGTTGGCCGCATCCAGGGTGTTGATCGCATCCACCGGCAGGTCGTCGGCGAGCAGCTGTTCGGCGCGCAGCAGCGCCAGACTGGTGGCATCGGCAGCGCCAAGGCGCTGCAGGTAGGTCTGGCTGGCGGTGTCGTCACCGCGCGCACGCGCACTGCGCGCCGCGTTGGCCAGCGCCACGCCGGTCACTTCCTGGTCCTGGGCCGCGCCGTCGAACAGCTTCTCCGCGCGCTGCCAATGGCCGTGTTCATAGGCCTGCAGGCCATCTACCAGGCGCACGCGGCCCTGCTTGCGGCGATAGCGGCCCCATGCACGGAACGGTGAAGCGATCAGGCTCCACAGCAGCCACAGCACCAGCAGCGTCACCAGCACCAGCAACGCAACCTGCGGCAGGGTGCTTCGGTAATCGGTACCGCCGTAGCGGAAGATCACTTCGCCATACTGGTTCAGCGTGTTGGCGCCCAGCCACTGCGCGCCGACTACGCCCAGCGCCACGGCCAACAGCAGCACGATCAGGGATTGCAAGGGCTTCATAACGGGGTCTCTCCATCGCGCAAAGTACGAAGTTGTTGCAGGGTGCTGCCCAGTTCCGGTGCGCTCAGGCGCAGCGGCGCCGAGCGCAATGCACGCAGTTCAGCACGCTGCCTGCGCAGGTCCGGTGAATCCGGCCACAGCCGGGTCATCCCGTGTTCAATCCGGTCCAGCGCCTGCTGCAGGGCCGTGCTGTCGCCGCGTTCCACCGCAGCGCGGGCGAGGGTCAGCTCCACCTGCAGCGCGTCGGCACCGGCCACGCGCTGGGCATCGGTCAGCGGGCCACTGAGGCGGCTGGGCGTGATCTGCACGAACGGGGCCAATGCGACCTCCCACCACGGTCGTTGCCGTGCGGTGCTGGTCGGCGACGCCGGGGCCTGCAGCGGCAGGGTCTGCAACGCCTGGGCGAAGGTCGCCAGGCGCAGCCGGGCATCGGCCCGCGGCCCGTTGCCGGCAGCATCAAGCACGTTGCGTTCCTGCAGCAGCGCCTGGCGCAGGTTCAGCCCGCTGGCGGCCGGCAGGTCTTCCAGTTGGGTGGCGGCAAGCGCATACAGCCGGCGCGCGCCGGCCAGGTCATCGGCGCCATCCAGCCGCTGCGCGGCCTGGGTCAGCAGCAGTTCGGCCTCGTCCGCATGCAGCGCATGGCTGTCCTGGCGGGCGCTTTCGGCGAGCCGCGCCAGGTTCTCTTCAATCAAGGCGCTGCGCTGGCCCAGGCCCAGCACTTCGTCACGCAGCACCCGGTTGGTGCTGGCCGCGTCCTGCAGCCGGGCGCTGGCCGCGCGCTGGTCGCGACGCAGCGCTTCCACGCTGTCCAGCAGGCCCTGCAGCCGGACCGCGTCGGCCTGCGACTGCAGGCGGGCACGTTCCTGCCATTGCTGCACGGCATGCCATCCCCAGCCGCTGGCGGCGACCAGCAGCAGGACAAGGACCAGCGGAACGATCCAGCGCAGCGACCGCTGCGGCGGGGTGGGTGGGGGAGTTTCAGTCATCAGGACAGCATCCCTGTTGCATGCGCCAGCGGCAAGCAGCGCAGAGGGGGGCAGGGCCGCGACATGCCTGGCGGACGTCACCTTGGACCTCGGCATGACCGCCGCTGCGCTCGCCGAGCGTGGCTCGGCGCTACCGGGTCTGGTTCACATCAGCGTGCAGTGCCAGCGCGGCGGTGGCCATCTGGCTGGGAGTCGGTCCGGCGGCCACCCGCACCGTGGCCAGGCCCAACGCCCGTGCCTGCACCGCCAGCCGCTCGCTGGCGACCACCACCGCCATGTCGGCCTGCCAGCGTGCCTGCCACGTCGGCGACAGCTGCGCCCAGACACGCTCCAGGGCTTCGCCACTGCTGACCGCCAGCACCCACGGCCGTGGTGATCGCGACAACCGCGCCAGCGTCCGCGCCGGCAGCTGCACGGGCACACGGCGGTAGACGTCGGCGCGCAGCAGCCGGGCACCGCGCGCCTGCAGATCGGCGGCAATCAATCCGCGTCCACCGGGTGCGGTGACCAGGCCTATGGTCATTCCCTGCACATCGGACAGTACGGGCAACGCCAGCAGGCCCTCGCTGTCCATCCGCGAGGGCGCGATGGCATGTTCGATACCGTGCGCACGCAGGGCGCGCAGCGTGCCTTCACCCACCGCCAGCCAAGGTCGTTCGGGAGCATTCAGGAAACCATCGCCGCAGGAGGCCGCCGCAGCCACCGCGCCGGGGCTGGTGAAGATCACCGCAGAGGCCTGCAGTGCCGTGCACAAGGCGCGAGCCCCTGCGGCATCAGGGCGGCGCTGCAGCCGCCACGGCGACAAGGCGACGATCTGCGCCCCTGAATGGGCCACGGCGGCACGCAGCGCCGCGTGCTGCCCCTTCGGGCGCAGCGACACCAATGTCCAACCACACGGTTTCGCATGTTCATCCATTGCCTGCATTATGCGGGCCCGCGTTGTTGCAGGTGTAACCACCGATGTCCGTCGAACCCGTTTCCTCCTCGCTGCTGGTCCTGCAACAGGTGCTCGACAGCATGCCGCCGGTGCGGGCGATGCAACTGCGCCTGGAAAGCTACGCCGATGGCCAGCTGCAGCTGACCGCGCCCTTGGCGGTCAACGTCAATGACAAGGGCAACGCCTTCGGTGGCAGCCTGGCCTCGGCCATGACGCTCTCTGGCTGGGCCCTGGTGACCCTGCGCCTGCGGCTGGCCGGCTTTGAAGCGGAGGTGTACGTGGCCGACAGCCAGCTGCGCTACCGCGCCCCGGTGTACGGCGACCTGCATGCACAGGCGCAGATCGATCCGGACAGTGACTGGGACACCTTCCTGTCCACGTTCAAGCAGCGCGGCAAGGCGCGGATCGGCGTGGTCGCGGTGCAGCCCGGGACCGATGGCAAGCCGGCCGCTGAACTGAGCGGTCGTTTCGTTGCCTTCGCCAAAGGGTAGGATGGCAGGCTGATGCCTTGGGGAGCAGACCGTTGAAGCACCTGCACATGCGCCGCCTGATCCAGTTGTTGATGCTGTCCAGCCTGCTGGTCGCCTCGTCCATGACGATGGCCGCCGATTTCAGCCGCAAACAGCGCACGATGCTGGAAGAGACCCAGAACGCCTACGGATCCACCATCCGCTGGGGCAGCATGGAAGACGCCGTCGGCTATCTCGACCCCGAACGGCGCAAGACCAACCCGCCCACCGAATTCGAGCTCAACCGCTATTCGCAGCTGCGCGTTTCGGCCTACCGCGAACGCAGCACCGCGTCCTTGCCGGATGGCACGGTGGAGCGCCGCGTGGAAATCGGCGTGATCAACATCAACACCCAGGCCGAGCGCCTGGTGACCGTGGTGGAGCGCTGGCGCTGGGATCCCGAAGGCAAGCGCTGGTGGCAGTTCAATGGCCTGCCGGACCTGTGGCAGGGGCATTGAGGCCCGCTGTGGCCGATCGCCGGCGGCCGGGCTGACGCCGGAAATCGCCGCTGGAATCCCGCGCCCATCGCCTTGTGCGACAATCGGCGCCCGCTTATCGACCCGTGACCTGCGTGAATTACGAAGAGTTGGTGGCCTTTGCAGGCCGAAACCCCATGCTGTCGGCCGCCCTGGTGGGCCTGACCGCCGCGATCATCGTCACTGAAATCCGCCGTCTGTTCCGTGGCTACAAGTCGCTCAAGCCTGCCGAGCTGGTGCAGCTGATGAACGCCGGCGACGCCGTGGTGGTGGACCTGTCCGCCAGCAGCGACTTCGAGAAGGGCCACATCGCAGGCAGCAAGAACGTGCAGGCCAGCCAGTTCGGCCCGGAGCACAAGCTGGTGGCCGCGGCCAAGCAGCGCCCGGTGGTGCTGGTATGCCGTGCCGGCACCGCATCCGAAGCCGCTGCCAAGACGCTGAAGAAAGCCGGTTTCGAGCAGGTTTCCGTGCTCGACGGTGGCTTGCCGGCGTGGCAGCAGGCAGAACTTCCGCTGGTCAAGGGTCGTCATTGACCTGATGGCGCAGGCAGGGGTTGTGCACTGCATGACCCGCCCCCATCGCTGTTGATGCAACATACCGATCAAACATAACGTTCAACGAATAATCTGGAGCAACAGGAAATGTCCGAAGAAAACACCAACGGCGCCGTCGCGCCGGTCGACGCCGCCAACGGCCCCGCGTTCACCGTCGAAAAGATCTACGTCAAGGACGTTTCCTTCGAATCGCCGAATGCTCCGAGCATCTTCAACGACCAGGTGCAGCCGGAACTGCAGCTCAACCTGAACCAGCAGGTTCAGCGCCTGGGCGAGAACGCCTTCGAAGTCGTGCTGGCCGTCACCCTGACCTGCAAGGCCGAAGACCGCACCGCGTACGTGGCCGAAGTGAAGCAGGCCGGCGTGTTCGGCCTGGTCGGCCTGGACCCGCAGTCGATCGACGTGCTGCTCGGCACCCAGTGCCCGAACATCCTGTTCCCGTACGTGCGTTCGCTGGTCAGCGACCTGATCCAGGCCGGCGGCTTCCCGCCGTTCTTCCTGCAGCCGATCAACTTCGAAGGCCTGTACGCGGAAACCCTGCGCCAGCGCCAGGAGCAGGGTGAAGCGTCTTCGCTCGCCAACTCCGAGCCGGCCGGCAACGCCTGATCGGCGTTCCGACCCCGCGCATGAGCGATAACGCTGACAAAGTAGCCGTACTCGGCGCCGGTTCCTGGGGAACCGCGCTGGCCAGCCTGCTCGCCCGGCATGGTCTTCGGACCGTGCTGTGGGGACGCGACGCGGCGATGGTGGAAGCCATCGACCAGCGCCACGAGAACACCCGTTACCTGCCGGGCATCCCGCTGCCGGAGTCGCTGCGTGCGACCACCGACATGGCGCAGGCCGTGGAAGGCGCCGCGTGGATCCTGGTCGTGACGCCGTCGCATGCGTTCAACGAAACGGTGACCGCGCTGGCGCCGCTGCGTCCGGCCGGTGCCGGCGTGGCATGGGCGACCAAGGGCTTTGAACCGGGCTCGGGTCGCTTCCTGCATGAAGTAGCGCGCGAGATCCTCGGCGATGACGTGCCGCTGGCGGTGGTCACCGGGCCGTCGTTCGCCAAGGAAGTCACCCAGGGCCTGCCCACTGCGATCACCGTGCACGGCGACGTGCCCGAATTCGCGCAGGCCGTGGCTGAAGCCATGCACGGTCCCGCCTTCCGCGCCTACACCGGCGATGACATGCTGGGAGCCGAGCTGGGCGGTGCGATGAAGAACGTGCTGGCCGTGGCCACCGGCGTTGCCGATGGCATGCAGCTGGGCCTGAACGCACGTGCCGGCCTGATCACCCGTGGCCTCAACGAGATGCTGCGCCTGGCCGCGGCCATCGGTGCCAAGCCGGAAACCCTGATGGGCCTGGCCGGGCTGGGCGACCTGGTGCTGACCTGCACCGGCGATCTGTCGCGCAACCGTCGCCTGGGCCTCGCCCTGGGCCGTGGCCAGACGCTGCAGGATGCCATCCGCGAAATCGGACAGGTGGTGGAATCGGTGCAGACCGCTGACGAAGTGATGCGCCAGGCGCGTCGTTACGGCATCGACCTGCCGATTTCCGATGGCGTTCGTGCCGTGCTGCACGGCGAACAGACCCCCTCCGAAGGCCTGCGCACCCTGCTGGCGCGTGAGCAGAAGCCGGAGTATCCGGACACGCTGTTCAAGTGACCCGGGCAGGGCTCGCCTGATCTGACCTGACGAACCCCGGCCAACGCCGGGGTTTTTCTTTGCCGATAGCGCCGCGCCATGCTCGGCGGTTGCTCGCGGAAAGTTAAAGAGTGCGCGTGACTTTTTAACTTTTCGTGGATAAAGTTAAAAAGATAGCCTGTTTTTTAAACTTTCGAGGTGATCGGCCATGCGACAGAGTGATGTAGCTCCGCACCTGCGCCAACATCTCGTGCCGGTGGACGGGAAACCCAACGTGCGCGCCATGGTGGCGCCGCCCACGCCGAGGGCGTTGCCTGCAGGATCCGGTTCGCCTGAACTTGCCCACGCCGCGAGCCAGGCACTCGGCCGCCTTATCGGTGCGATGGAGGGATGGAACAACCCGGATATCCTGACCCGCACACTGGTGAGGCGCGAGGCGGTTCAGAGTTCACAGATCGAGGGCACAAAAACCGATCTCGATGAATTGCTGACCTATGAAGCGACATGGAGCGCCGATGGCCTTCCGCCGGACGTGCGCACCACCCAGCATTACGTGGAAGCGTTGCAGTACGGACTGGACGCCGTGCGAAGCGGGGGACGGGCGGCGCTGGATTGCACGCTCGTCAGGCAGATCCATGCAATGCTGATGGAGCACGAGAACGTTCCAAGGGGCACTTACCGTGACATCCAGGCATGGATAGGCACGGGCAGGATCGAGGACGCAAGCTTCGTGCCTGCGCCGCCCGCCCATATCGACGCGTGCATGCGCGATCTCGAACAGAACATGCTGCGTTACGCCCGTCGTGAAGATGAGCAGGGTGAGCTGACCGTGCTTGCCCAGATGGCGATCGCGCATGCGCAGTTCGAGACCATCCATCCCTTCAACGATGGAAACGGGCGGACCGGACGTATCCTGATGCCGCTCATTCTTGCCGCTGAAGGCTTGCCCCCGCTCTACCTGTCCGGAATGCTGATGCGTAACCGCACCGGCTATTACGCCGCGCTCAAACAGGTCCAGTTGCAGGGGAAATGGGGTCCCTGGATGGATATGACCTACCGTGCCGTGCTTGAGGCGGCGGGCGAGTACGTATCGTTGGCCGACGATCTGCGCGCGATCGGGCGCGCATGGTCAAAGGCGACCTCGGGCTATCGCAGCCACTCGGTGGTGAGGCGGCTTCCCGACTTGCTGATAGAGCAACCGGTGGTTACCGCAAACAACGTCGCAGCCCTGCTGGACGTGTCGCTGGTAGCGGCGACCAAGGGCATCAACGAGCTGATGACGATAGGCATCTTGAAAGCGAAGGACCAACGGACCTGGGGTAGGTCATTCCATGCGTCCGAAATCATCGATCGCCTGAACAAAGCGCCCGCCACGCCTCGTTGAGCCTGCATGGAGGGGCCAAAAAAAGAGCCCGACCAAAGGCCGGGCTCCGTGGGCGTATGGGAGAGAGGTCACACGCCGTTTCGCACTTACCACCACACCATTCTTACAACTACGTATTACGCACTAACGACAGGCGTTCTTACCAGGTGAAGCGCGGACCGACGAACCACTCGCGGTCACCGGCCTTGGCCAGCTTCACTTCGCCACTCAGGCCCCAGTTCTGGTTGAACTTGGCGGTGGCGCCGACGCGGCCGTAGAACTCGCCGTCCGGATTGATGCCGTGCTTCTCGCTGAAATCTTCGTAGCCGGCCAGCGCATAGCCTTCGATCATCGGGGTGAACGCAGTGCGCACGCCGACTTCGGTCGAATAGCCATTGAAGTCCAGGCCACGCTTCGGATCGAACTTCTGGTACGCGACGCGGGCCACCAGGTCGGTGGTCGGCGCGATGCCGTAGTTGTAGCCGACACCCAGGCGCCACTGATCGACGTCAGCGTTGCTGCGCTCGGTTTCCTGCGCGCTGTAATCACCAAAGATGTGGAAGTTCGGATGCACCGCGACCGAACCCTTGACACCCCAACCGTCGGCATCGCCGCCACGGGCGTCGGTGTTCACGTAACCGCCTTCCACGTAGTTGTAGGACAGGCCATCAGCGGCGGAGGCCGCGAACGGCATGGCAACCACGAGACCCAGGGCCAGCAGGGAAATCTTGTTCATCGGGACACTCACACCTTTCTTGTTTTGGTAGATCGGACGAGCCTGAAAAACCCGTTCGACAGGTGTGAATTATCCGTTTGCCACCGCAATCGCTCCTGAATATTGAACTGACTGGTACATGAACTTGGTCCCCGTTCAGGGAACTAAGGCACCGGCTTGTGGGGCGAACACACGCGGAGCAGCGGCCTGGTAGCTACTGCGGGCAGCGTCGGCTGGACCACCGCGATGCGCAGGCACTGTTGGACGGCGAGAAAGCGCGAGCGTCGGTCTGGCGCCGCACGGGGGAGGCTGCGCGGCCGTTGATGACGCTGCGAATCCACACATGACGCTGGCGGCACCTTCCCGATGGATATCTTGCCGGGACGTTCGCCCACGATGAGCTCGCCGCGCTTCAGGACCACCTGGACCGATACTGCTGCCACCAAGCAGGTCTGTTTCGTGATCAGTGAGCCCGCTTGGTCTCTTTCACGCCAGCTGATCTATATTCGGCCCCAACAGGCCGCACGCCGCGGCCGCGTCGGGAGATTTCCATGACAAGCGCACGACTGCTGGGCGTTGCATTGACCACGGCGGCACTGCTGGCCGTGACCCCGGCCTGGGCCGACCCGCCGCACCATGCCAAGGGCAAAGGCCCTCCTGCCCATGCCGGTGGACCGCACAACCGCGATGCGCCGCCGCCCGGCTGGCAGAAGAAGGCGTGGCGGCGGGGTGAGCGCCTGCAATGGGCGGAGGTGGATCGTCGCTATTGGGTCGACGATTACGCGCACTACCGGCTGCGCGATCCCGGACGCGGCGAGCGCTGGGTCCGGCAGTCCGACAGCGAGTATCTGCTGGTGGAAATCGCCACCGGCTTGATCATCGACGCCCTGCATCGGTGATCCAACACGGATGAGCGACGAGGCGGCTGGCCGGATCGACGCATCGGCCCGGCCAGCGCCAGACAGTTCCCTGAAGACACCATCGGCCCGCTCTTTCCGCGAAGGCTGCGTTGGCGGATACCGCGCTGGATCCCGCTCGGAGAACCAAGATGAAACGTCTTGCCACGGGTCTATCCGTCCTGCTTCTGTCCGGCTGTGCGGGCTACGCGCCCAAGCCGGTTTCCGCGCCCGCCACGATGGCCGCCGCGCAGGATGCCGCCGACGTCATCTACTTCGGCGGTGACGTCGTCACGGTGAACGACGCGCAGCCCACGGCAGAGGCGGTGGCGATCAAGGACGGCAGGATCCTTGCCGTTGGCCGCCTGGAGGATCTGGTCGCCCGCGCACAGGGCGCTGGCACGCAGCTGATCGACCTGGCAGGAACCACGATGCTGCCGGGTTTCATCGACCCGCACAGCCACTTCCTCAACGCCATGACGATGGAGGACCAGGCCAACATCACCGCCCCGCCGGTGGGTCCGGCCAGCACGGCCGCCGAGATCGTCGCTGAACTCCAGCACTTCGCAAAAGCGAAATCCAAGGCGCCTGGTGACCTTGTCATGGGCTATGGGTACGACGAGAACCTGCTTCCCGGCGACCACCCGCTGACCCGCGATGACCTGGATCCGGCGTTCCCGGACACTCCCGTGGTCGTCGTGCACGTGTCCACCCATGGCGCGGTGCTCAACTCGGCCGCGCTGAAGAAGTTCGGAATCTCGGCCGCCACGCCCACGCCGCCCGGCGGCATCATCGCGCGCAGGCCGGGCACCCGGGAGCCGACCGGGCTGCTGATGGAAACGGCCTGGATTTCCCTGCACGAACAGATGCCCGCTGCTTCGCAGGAACAGGAGCCGCGCCAGCTCCGCTATGCGCAGGACCTGTATGCCGCCGCAGGGGTCACCACCGCCCAGGACGGGGCCTCGATGGCCGCACAGGTAGAGGTGCTGAAGCGCGCTGCGGACCGCGGTGAGCTCTTCATCGACATCATCTCCTACCCCTTCATCGGCGGACTGGAGAAGGTCCTGCAGGCACACCCCGCCAGGACGTTCGGTCACTACGACAAGCGCTTCAAGCTGGGGGGCTGCAAGATCATGGCCGACGGTTCACCGCAGGGCAGGACGGCCTACTTCACCACGCCCTACCTGACCGGCGGCCCCGGCGGCGAAACAGACTGGAAAGGTGAGCCCACTTTTCCGCGGGACATCCTCGATGGCATGTTCAGGACCTGCTATGACCGGGGGCTTCAGGTCATCGCCCACGCAAACGGCGACGCTGCCATCGACACCGTCCTCGGCGCGCATGCGGCCGCCACCGCTGGCACCGCACCCAGGGACCGTCGCACGGTGGTCATCCATTCCCAGTTCGTCCGCCGGGACCAGCTGCAGCAGTACGTGGACCATCAGCTGATCCCCTCGTTCTATACCGAACACACCTTCTTCTTCGGGCAGGCGCACATCAAGAACAGGGGGATCGCGCAGGCATCGTTCATCAGCCCGATGAAAACGGCCATCGCGATGGGGCTCAAGCCGACCAATCACACCGATTTCAGCGTCGCGCCGATCGATCAGATGATGGTGGTGTGGTCAGCAGTGAATCGCAGACTACGCAGCGGAGATACCCTGGGGCCCGCTGAACGGATCAGCCCCTTGGACGCCCTCAAGGCGATCACACTCCATGCCGCCTACGCGTACTTCGAAGAAGCGGAAAAGGGCTCGATCGAACCGGGAAAACTGGCCGACCTGGTGATTCTTGACGGCAACCCGCTCACGGTCGACCCAGGTGCGATCAAGGACATCAAGGTGGTCGAAACCATCAAGGAAGGCAGGACGATCTACCGGGCAGCGTATGACCGATCGTCGGGCGTCGCCAGCCCCGAAGGCGGGTAACACCTGCAACGCTGCACCAGTACCATGGCGAAAAAAGGGATCTTGCATGCTCGAGACAGGAAGTGCGCGAAGCAGCCGGGAATGGGTGACCCGCAAGTTCCCCGATCACTCGCAATGGCCGCGCGTGAAGCGTCTGCTGCACCTTGGAGGGATGGTCTGCGTGCTGCATGGCGTGGCGTGGGCGGCCTACTACGGCAGTCATGGCATGCTCGTGCTGGCCTGCGTGCTGTGTGCGCTGATCCTGGTGGGTGTGGGCTGCTTTGTCATCGCCAACCGGCGCGACCGGCTGCCGATCGTGCTCATCGCGCACGTACTGCTGCTGATGACCATCTTCGTCAGCCTGGCGGAAACGCCTACCCTGGCGGCGGCACGTTCCACCCACCTGTTCCTGCTGCCGATTGGTGCGGCGACCTTCTTCCTGTTCCGCAGCGAAGGCGTCTACCTGCGCTGGATCCTGCCGACGCTGTGCGTGGTCGCGCTGGCCTGGCTGGCGATCAGCCCGGCCAGCCTGGGTGCCGGCCTGGAACTGCTCTCCGACACCGTGCGCAGGGTCCGCCATGGCCTCAATACGGTGACGGCCATGGCGTTGACCGTCGGGGTGCTGGCGATCTTCCGCGAAGACTTCAGCACCCAGATGGACCAGTATGCCGCGCTGGTGCGTGGCATCGCCCAGCGCGAACTGCGCGGCTACCTGCAGCCGCAGGTGGCGCTCAACGGCCAGGTCGTGGGGGCCGAGCTGCTGCTGCGCTGGGACCGGCCCGGGCACGGGCTGCAGTCGCCCGCAAATTTCATTCCGCTGGCCGAGCAGACCGGCCTGATCCACGAAATCGGCCTGATGGCGCTGCGCCGTGCGTGCGTGCAGTTGGCCGCATGGGCCACGTTGCCGGGCGTCAATACGTGGGTACTGTCGGTGAACGTGAGTCCGCTGCAGCTGGCCTCGGACAGCTTCGTCAACGACGTGCGCGGGATCTTGCGCGGCACCGGGGCGCCGGCCAACCGGCTGCGCCTGGAGATCACCGAATCCGCCCTCGCCCACGACCACGCGCAGATCGCTTCAACGATGAACGCCCTGCGCGAGGACGGCGTCTCCTGGTCGCTGGATGACTTCGGCACCGGCTTTTCGTCGCTGTCGCTGCTGCAGGTATTGCCGCTGGATGAGCTGAAGATCGACCAGACGTTCGTAAGCGGGATGGGCGGGGACGCAAGCCATCGCGAACTGGTGCGCAAGATCATCGAGATCGCCGCCATCCTCGGGGTGTCCACCGTGGCCGAAGGCGTGGAAACCGAGCAGCAGCGCGCATGGCTTGCCAGCATGGGTTGCCGGGTGTTCCAAGGGTATCTGTTCGGCCGGCCGGTGCCGGCCGATGACTTCCATGCCGCGCATGTGGCGCCGCTGGTCTGAGCGGCGCTACCCGGCTGGGGTTCGCAGCATGCCCTTGGTAGCGCCGAGCCATGCTCGGCGGGGGCATCGTGACGCGGCAACGAACGGCCGCCGAGCACGGCTCGGCGCTACCGGTATCCCGGCTGGCGGGCGCTGGCCGACCACGAGCGCACGCCCAGCATCGCCAAGCCGATGAACACCACGTACAGCGCGGCGGTCACGTGCAGTGACTTGAACAGGTACACGCCGATATAGATCACATCGACGAAGATCCACAGCCACCACGCCGCTACGTGCCGGCGCGCCTGCCACCACTGCGCGACCAGGCTCAGCGCCGCCAGCAGCGCATCCAGCCACGGAATCGCCGCGTCGGTGAGGGTGTGCATGCCGGCACCGAGCGCCAGCCCGAAGGCCACGCCGATGCCGAGATCGCGCACTACATGACGCGCCGGCAACGGCACGATGCTCACCCGGCCATCGGCCTGCGCGCTGTGCCGCCAGCTCATCCAGCCGTACACCAGGAAACCACCGAACACGACCTGCAGCAGCGTGTCCGAATACAGGCGCGCCTCGGCGAACACCAGCGCATACAGCGCCACCGAGGCCAGCCCGATCGGCCAGCCGATCAACCGCCGCCGGGTCATCAGCCACACACCGGCGATGCTGAGCGCCGCGGCCGACCATTCCAGCAGTTCGGCGTTCATAGCGCGATGGTGACCGACAGGCGCGCCTGCCGTGGTGCGCCGGCGAACAGGTAGTAATCGCCGGCGCTGCTGCCGGTATCACGCCAGTAGAATTTGTCGAACACGTTGTCCACCGACAGCCGCCAGGTGACTGGCTGCTGGCGCAGCGTGTGCTGGTAGCGCAGGCCCAGGTCGACCACGCTGTAGCTGGGCGCGCGCACGCTGCCATCCACCGTGGCGGTGTTGGACGAGGCATAGCGCCAGCCACCGGTGACGCCCATGCCGGCGACCAACGGCAGCGCGTAGTCCAGGTGCACGGAGGCCCGCGTCTTTGGCACGTTGACCAGCTGGTGGTCTTCGTAGGCGGCCGTGGCGGTATCGCGTGCACGCGCCTGCAGAACACTGGCGCTGGCCGTGATCTGCAGCTGCTCGGTGAGGTGCCCGTTGGCGGTCAGCTCCAGCCCGGTGTGGGTCTGCTGGCCTTCCTGCACGAAGGTGTATCCGGCATCGCTGTCATCGGCACGGGCGTACTGGAAAGGCTGGCTGGTGCGGAAGAGCGCGGCCCCCAGGGTCAGCGCATCGGTGGCGCCGTACTTGATGCCCACTTCCAGCTGGCGCGACAGCACCGGCGCCAGGAACTCGCCATCGTTGGACGTCCAGAACGGGGCCTCCTGCCCCAACGAAATGCCGCGCACGTAGCTGACGTAGGCGTTCACTTGATCGGTCGCGTTCCAGATCAGCGCGGTCTGCGGCAGGAAGCGTGAGATCCGGCTGTGACGTTCCGGATTGCCGCGCTTGTCGTAGGCACGTTCGTCCAGCCGCACCATGCGCCCACCGGCCAGCCACTGCCAGTCATCGCCGAAGCGCATGCGGTCCAGCACGAACAGGCCATCCTGGCGGCTGTCCAGCCGACGCACGGAGGCGCCGGGCTGCAACGGGGAAGGCGCGAACACCGGTACCTGCGGGTCATGGATGTTGGCGGTGCCGACGTACTCGTTGACGTTCTGCCGCTTGTCCACCGTGCGCCGGAAGGTATCGGCGCCGATGCTCAACTGATGGGTGACGCGGCCGATGTCGACGCTGCCGCGCAGCTCGGCGCGCAGTTCCTGGTTGACCCGGGTGTCGTCCGGGCTGCGGTAATCGTAGATGTCATAGTCGCCGTTGGGCGCGAAGTAGTTGCCCGGCACGCTGCCGTCGGCGCACTGCGCGGCGTAGTAGCAGCCGTAGGCGAAGGCCACGTTGTCATCGATCACCGAACGGCTGTGGCTGGCCGACACCCGCGATTGCCAGCGCGGCCCCAGCTCAAAGGTATGCAGGGCGGTCAGGTTGGTACTGGCGATGCCGACCGGCTGCTGCCACGGCTGGTAACCGAGCATCTTCGAGCGGTCCACGCCGCGCGGCAGCTCGGTTGCGCCCAGCAGCTGGAAACCCGATGCCGAGCGCTGTGCGCTGGTCTGGTAGTTGGCATCCACTTCCAGCTTGCCGCGTTCGCCGATCAACCAGTCCGCAGCGAGCGAATAGAAGTTGCGCCGCCCGTGGGCGTGGTCGATGTAGGACGCGCTGTCTTCCCATGCGGCGTTGACGCGCACGCCGAAGCGCGGGGTCAGCCAGTGGCCCACGTCCACAGCGGTGTAGCGGGTGCCTTCCGAATCGGTGCCCAGGGTGACGGTGCGCACTTCGGCGGTGCGCTTGCCGACGTAGTTGATGATGCCGCCCGGCGCCATCACGCCGGCAGCCAGCCCGGCTTCGCCCTTCAGGATTTCCACCTGCTGGATGTTCTCCAGCGCGATGCGCTGCTCGCCGGTGGTGGCCAGGCCATTGAAGCGGTAGCCGGTGGCGGTATCCAGCGCAAAGCCGCGGATGGCGATGTTCTGGTAGTAGCCGACCGGCGCGTAGCTGTCGCCCAGCGAGGCATCGTTGGCGGCCACTTCGCTCAGCGTGCGCACCTGGCGGCTGTCCAGCAGGGTGCGGTCCAGCACGTTCACCGAGGCCGGGGTGTCCTTCCAGCTGGCCGCACCGAAGCTGCTCGACGGCGTGATGGCGGCCGGAGCCTGCTGGGCCTGCACGCGCACGGCAGCCAGTTCGGTCGGTGAGCGATCGGGGACATCGGCAAAGGCATCGGCAGCGTGCAGCGGCAGCACGGCACAGAGGGCAATGGTCATCAGCGTGGGGCGCAGGCAGCGGTTCATTCGATTCGTCATCAACAGGAAGAAAGACGAAGCGACGGCGCGCGCGCAGTGACCCGATGGGTCCATGTGCTTGCAGCTCAAAGCTCCCTACGCCGGTGCAAACCGGATCAGGTTCCAAGGGACTCTCTCAGCCTGGTCAACCCAGGCACCCCCGCTTCAGGCGCTCATTTCACACCAAAACGGCTGAAGAAGCGAATCAGCCGCTCAGGCGGCGCCGCGCAGGGTGGCCAGCAGGCCCTGGCCGGCGGGCGTGCGGAACCAGTCGGCGTGGCCGAGCAGGAAGGCCCGGTAGGCCACGTCGGCGTTGGCGCGGGAGCGGGTGATGGCGTGGAAATACTCAACTTCAGACAGCGCGAAATCCAGGTGCACCACGGGCAGCAGGTCGGCCAGCAGCTGGACCTGGTCGGACGACAGCGCACGCGCATCGCGGTAGCCGACCAGCAGCGCCAGTGCGATGTCACCGCGCACCGCCTGCGCGCCACGGTCCAGTTGCAGCCACGCGATGGCATTGCGCTCGATCGCCGTGGCCAGGTCGTACAGCGCGCTGGTGGGCGAGGCCAGCCCGAAATCGAGCACGCTGCTGACCGTGGTGACGCCGCTGCCGGTCTGCCACAGCAGGTTGGACACATGCCAGTCGTTGTGTCCCCACAGGCGAGGCTCGGCGGCCAGCCGCGTGGCGAGTCCCATGTGCCAGGGCAGGATCGCGCGCTGCAGCTCGGCCCGCCACGGCGTGTCGGCCAGGTACGCGGCCAGCCCGGGACGGTCGGGCAACTGCGCGGTGAGCGCCGCGATCGGGTCCTCGGCGCGGATCAGGTCATCGCGGGCCACCAGCAGGTGCGTGGCCCGCTGCGCTGCGTGGAAGCCTTCTGCGGCGGTGTGCAGCAGGGCCAGCATGCGGCCGGCCTGCCAGGCCTGTTCGACGCTGGCCGGTGGCGTCCATGAGGGCACGTCGCGATACAGGTCCTGGCCGATGCCTTCGGCATGCACTTCGAAGGTCCAGACGCCGTGCTCGAGTGCGGTCGCGCCATTCTGATCGGCAATCACCTGCACCACCGGCAGGCCCTGCGCGGCCAGATGGGCGATGAAGCGATGTTCTTCGGACAGCACCGCGGCGCTGCGCACGCTGTGGTGGTGGCGCTTGATGAAGAACCGTCCGTGTGGGCCCTGCACGAGCGCGGCCGCGGAAAACGGCCGCGGGCTGTGCCACAGCAACCGGCAGTCGCCCTGCAGCTCCACGAAATGCTGCTGCAGCCACGCGATCTCGCCGGCGCTGATCGCAGGCCAGTCGGCTGGGACCTCGTCGTTGTCGAGACCTTGGACGTGGTGGGCAGGAGTGGTCATGGGCAGGCTTCAGCAGGGACGCCATGGTACTCCGCCGACGTGGTTGCGCTCTGCGATGTCATGTCCACGTCATTCCCCCTGCCAATACTCCGGCGGACCCCACCCCATGAACCGACCCGATGCCTGCTCCCGGACATAGCCGCTATCCGCGTATTTCCCTGCTTGCCTTGATGTTGCTGCCTGCGCTGCATGCCTATGCGGCAGAAGAAGCCGCCCCTGCCGACGATGCGCGCACGCTGGACCAGGTGCAGGTGATCGGCCAGGCCACCAGCTATGCCAAGACGTCGGTCAGCAAGGAAACCATCAACCGGCAGACCATCCTGAGCAGCGTCAACAACGCGCTGAACGAGCTGCCGGGCGTGGTGGTCAGCGAGGCCGATGCCACCGGTTCGTCGGTGTGGGGCACGCAGATCAGCATGCGCGGTTTCGTCACCAACCGCGATACGCAGCAGATCGGCACCACCATCGACGGCCTGCCCAACGGCGGGTCCGGCTATGGCGGTGGTTCGCTGGCCAACCGCTACATCGACACCCTGGACCTGGAAACGGTGGAGGTCAGCCAGGGCACGGCGGATATCTCATCGCGTTCCAACGAAGCGCTGGGCGGAACGCTGAATTTCCTCACCAGCGATCCGCTGCAGGAACAGCGCGTGCGCTTCGTCGTTGGCGGCGGTGACAACGATGCACGCAAGTATTACGCACGCTTCGATACCGGCCTGCTGGCCGGCCACACCCGCGCCTGGATCAGCGCTTCGTCGGCCGAGGTGCGTGACTGGATCGACGGTAGTGGACGCACCAGCAACGACCACGTGGCGGCCAAGTTCGTCACCGAACTGGATCGCTGGACGCTGAGCGGCTACGCCTCCTACAACGATGCCAACGAACCGGAATACACCAGCGTTTCGCCGGCCAGCTTCGCCACCAACCCCGAACGTGATGGCCTGGTCGGCAACCTGACCGGCATCCCGAACCTGGACCAGAACTTCCGCTCCGGCTCGCGCGCGCTGCGCGAAAACACGTTCGGCTACCTGCGCGCGGCGTTCGATGGCGGCAACGGTTTCAAGGCCAGCGTGGCCGGCTACGCGCACAAGATGGAAGGGCGGGGCGACTGGCTGCCGCCCTATCTGGTGCAGGCGCGCGAAGACGGCGTGGGCAATCCTGAGTCCGAGTACCGTGGCGGCGACACCGTGTACGGCGGGTCCGCGCTGGGCCAGTTCTATTTCGTCAATCCCGATGGCAGCGCCGCGCAGATGATCCCAGGATGCACGCCGCGTGCCGGATTCACCGCCGACTACGATCCCAACTGCTACGCCGCAGGCGTGCAGGGCGTTCAATCCTATCGTCACTCGCACTACGACAACGATCGTGCCGGCTTCACCGCCGACGTGGAATGGAAGCAGGATTTCGGCCGCATCGACAACACCGTGCGCGGTGGCGTGTGGGTGGAGAACGTGGACCGCAGCGTGCGCCGCGACTGGCACCGTCTGCTCAATGTCGGTACCGATATCTCATTCGACAACGTGCCGTACTGGGTGCAGTTCGAAGACCGTTACAAGGTCGACGAACAGATGTACTACGTCGAAGACGTCGCCCGCTTCGGTCCGTTCAGTGCACGCGTTGGCGTCAAGCAGTTCTTCGTCGACCAGAAGCGCCAGCGCACGATCGGCGCGGCGGAGAACGTGCGTTCGGATTCGAAGTCCGATCCGCTGCTGTCCGCAGGCGCCACCTGGACGTTGCCGGTGCAGGGCCTGGAGGCATTCGCCGGTTACTCGCAGAATTTCGCCGCCATTCCGTCCGGCGTGCTCGGCGAGACCGACGCCCAGCGCTTCGCGCGGGTGGAGCCGGAAACCGCAGACAACATCGAACTGGGCCTGCGCGTCAGCCGCTGGCCGCTGACCGGCTCGATCACCCTGTACAACATCAAGTTCGACAACCGCATCGTCTACCTGCCCGCGCGCCTGGCCGACGGCATTGATTACCTGGACGAGACCGATGGCGTCTACGAGAACTTCGGTGGCGTGGAAAGCACCGGCGTGGAAGCCGCGCTCGGTTACGGCTGGGACAACGGTTGGCGCATCAACGGGGCCTACACCTACAACCGCTCTGAATACCTGGGCAGCGGCAACGCCGCGCGCGATGCCGAACTGGGCATCGTCGACGGCGCCGATGTGATCGGTCAGCCGCGCCATATCCTGGTGATGTCGGCCGACTGGCAGGGTGAAAGCTGGAACTTCGGTGTGTCCGGCCGCTACCTGGGCGAGCGTTACCTGGATGCGTCCAATGCCAACAAGCTGCCGTCGGCCACGGTGTTCAACGCCAACATCGGCTTCGATCTGCAGGACCTGTCGCCCAAGCTGAAGGGCGTGGGTGCCAGCTTCGTGGTCAGCAACCTCACCGACCGCCGCTACCTGTCCGGGGTGGATGGCAGCGATACTGCGTTCATCGGTGCGCCGCGCACCGTGGGCTTCTCGGTACGGGTAGATCTGTGAGCGAACAGCCGCACACGCCGCACGACATCGGCCGCCGCCGCCTGGTGCAGGGCGGCATTGCGGCCGGCATCGCCGCGTTGATGCCGAGCATCGCGCGCGCGGCGGCGATCGCCCCGGACGCGCGCACGCGCAGCCTTCAGGACCTGCAGCACATCGTGGTGCTGATGCAGGAAAACCGCTCGTTCGATCATTACTTCGGCACCCTGCCGGGCGTGCGTGGTTTCGGTGACCGTTTCGTGCCGCCGGCGCCCCCTCTGGAGCCAGGCCAGCCGGCGCGCACGCTGTGGCTGCAGCCCAATGCCGCCGGTACCCACGGCATCGCGCCGTTCCCGCTGGATACCGCCGCGCACTTCGGCCACATGCGGGTGGAGGGCACCCCGCACACCTGGCCCGATGCACAGAAGGCGTGGGACCACGGGCGCATGGCGCACTGGCCTGCGGCCAAGCAGGACCACGCGATGGGCTATTACCAGCGCGCCGACCTGCCGTTCCAGTTCGCCCTGGCCGAGGCCTTCACCGTCTGCGATGCCTACCACTGCGCGATGCAGGCCGGCACCAACCCCAACCGGCTGTTCCTGTGGACCGGCCATAACGACCCGCACGCCCTTGGCGGCGGGCCCGCGGTGGCCAACTCGCACGACAACTTCCCTGAGCTGGGCGGCCACCCCGCGTCCTACACCTGGACCACCTACGTCGAGCGGCTGCAGCAGGCAGGCGTGGACTGGCGCATCTACCAGGACATGGCCGACAACTTCACCGACAACCCGCTGGCGGGCTTCGAAGCATTCCGACTGGCCTGGCGGAACGCACCCGGGCACGATGCCGAACTGCGCGAACGCGCGGTCAGCACGCGCGGACTGGACCAGCTGCGCCAGGACGTGCTGGACGGGCGCCTGCCGCAGGTCAGCTTCCTTATTGCCGATGCCGCCGGCAGCGAGCACCCCGGCCCCTCCAGCCCGGCGCAGGGCGCGGCCTATACCGCGCAGGTGCTGGACGCCCTGACCGCCGATCCGGCGGTCTGGAGCCGCACTGCGCTGCTGGTGATGTTCGACGAGAACGATGGCTTCTTCGACCACATGCCGCCGCCGGCGCCGCCCTCGGCCGACGCTGCGGTGGCGGGCGGATGGGCCGGCGCTTCGGTGGTGGGCACCGAAGGCGAATACCACCGGCATCCTTCGCCGGGTAATGAGAAGCAGGACGAAGCCGCGCTGCGTGGCCGCCCCTATGGGCTGGGGCCACGCGTGCCGATGTACGTCATTTCACCCTGGAGCCGCGGTGGCTGGGTGGATTCGCACGTTTACGACCACACCTCGGTGATCCGCCTGATCGAGCGCCGATTCGGCGTGGCCGCGCCGGACATCTCAGCGTGGCGGCGCGCGGTGTGTGGCGACCTGACCGCGGCGTTCGACTTTTCGCAGATCGACAACCGCCCGTTCGCGCACGCATTGCCGGCCACGGCCGCAACCGCCGCGCGCGCCGCCGCCTTGCCCGCGCGTACCGTGCCGGTACCTCCGCAGGCCCTGCAGCCGGCGCGCCAGGAGCCCGGCGTGCGACCCTCCCGCGCGCTGCCTTACCGCCCCGACGTGGCCATCCAGACCGACCCGCAGGCAGGCGAAATCCGCCTCACCCTGGCCTGCGAGGGGGCTGCCGCCGTGCTGCACGTCTACGACCTGCTGCGCCTGGATGCGCTTCCGCGTCGCTACACCGTAGGCCCGGGCAAGCAGCTGCAGGGCAGCTGGCCGCTGCATGCGGAACAGGGCTACGACCTGTGGGTGCTCGGCGCCAATGGCTTCCATCGGCGCTTCCGCGGCAGCGCGCAGGCGCCGATGCCGGTCGAAATGGAGATCGAGCGTGTCGCAGATGGCATGGTCCTGCAGCTGCGCAACCCCGGTTTGGCGCCCGTGTCGGTGGCGGTGCGCGGGGCGGCCTATCCGGGCCTGATGCCGGAGCGATCGCTTTCGCTGGATGCCGGTGAAGCGGCGCGCATCACCTGGCCGGCGGCTCCAACGGGCGCCTGGTACGACCTGCAGGTGCAGCAGCCGGGGGCCCGCCAGCGGCTGGCCGGGCGCGTGGAAAACGGCCAGTCCGGCAGCAGTGATCCGGCCATGGGCACTGCCCCGCTGCGGTTGGAGGTGGGATGAAACCGGTGCGGAATCAGAGTTGGCCGTTGCGCAGGTAATCGAACAACTGCGCATCGCTGTTCAACCCCAGCTTCAGCATCGCATCGCCCTTCTGGCGGCTGATGGTGCTGGCACTGCGATGCAGCAGCGTGGCGATCTCCTTTACCGTCATGCCCTTGCCGAGCAGGCGCAGCACCTCCACTTCGCGCGGTGACAGCGGGCGGCCTTCGCCTTCCACCATCGCGCTGCTGCCTGCTGCTTCCACGCGTTCCTTCAATGACAGGCTGACGTAGGGCAGGCCACGGTGGACCGTGCGGATGGCGACGGGCAGTTCGTCCATCGACGATCCCTTGTCCACCAGCCCCAACACGCCGGCGTCGCGCACCATGCGCAGGATCGCCAGGTTGCTGGACACGCTGAGCATCAGCACCGGCAACAACGGATAGCGTCGACGGATCATGCTGATCATCGCAAAGCCATCCGGCACGGTGCTGTCCGGCATCGAGTAGTCGGTGACCAGTACATCGCAGGGATGGGTGGACAGGTAGGCCAGCAGGTCCTGCGCGGTGGCGGCCTCGGCCACGACTTCACCGACGCCGCTGCCGTGGATGACCGACCGGGCGCCGATGCGAACCACGGGGTGGTCGTCAGCGATGATGATGCGAAGCGTCATGCTCTAGTATGGCCCCGGGTGACATGGGTTGGGTGGAAAGCAGGCATCGACGATATCCCTATTCTAAGGAGAGCGAAGCTGGTGCGCACGATCCTGGCTCACTGTCGAGGATGCGGCATGGGCGTGCTGCTGTCGCTGTTGCCTGCGATGGCATGGGCCGCGCCCCCCGCTCCGCGCGCCGAGGCACCGTCACCTGCACGGCCCCACGCGGTTCTGTCGGTGGGGGTCTACGACAGCGGCTGGCCGCCGTTCGAGTTCGTCGAAGGGGACAGGGTGCGCGGGCTGGGCCCGGACACGCTGGACGATCTTGCGACACGGATGGGCGTGAGGCTGGACTACCGTCGCTATCCGGACTGGGCACAGGTGCTGGAAGCCGCCTGCCGGGGCGATATCGACGTGGTGATGAACGTATCGCCGAGCGCGTCCCCGAACCGCTGCCTGGCCTACAGCACGTCGTATGCGACCGCGCCGTTGGCGGTGGTGGGACGCAGCGATGACCTGCGCGCGTCCAATGATCCGGACCTGGCGGGCCTGCGCGTGGTGAGCGAGCAGGGCTTCCTGACCCAGGCGCAGATCCGCACCCGCTTTCCCGCCGCGCGCCAGTTGCTTGCAGCGCACACGCTGGACGCGCTGCGGATGGTGGCGCGGCAGGAGGCGGATGTGTTCATCGGCAATGCCTACGTGGCCAGCCAGCTGATCAATGACTCCGCGTTGGAAGGCATCGCCCTGTTGCGTCCGATCGACATGGAGCTGGATACGCTGCACTTCGGCGTGCCGCCCTCCCGGCCGCAGCTGGTGGAAGCGCTGGACCAGGCGATGTCGCAGCAGCCGGCGTCGGTGCGTGCAGGCATTGCCGCGCGCTGGCTGCGCGTGCCGGTGTGGTCTGCGCCGGCGCGGCAGGCATTGGACCAGGTGGAGCGTCGGGCGTTGTCCACGCCACTGCGTACCGGCTTTGCGCCCAATGCCGCACCGCTCTCCTTCACCGATGCCGATGGTCGGCCTTCCGGGCTTGCCAGTGACTACCTGCAGCGGCTGCGGCAGGCCGGTGCCACGCTCACCCCCGAACCCAGCCACGACTGGTTCGACCTGCGCGAGAAAATGCGTCGCGGCCGCATCGATGCGGTGATGGGCGTACCCAACGATTCCCGTTACCTGGGCGAGGGCTGGGTATTCAGCCAACCCTTCATCAGCGTGCCCAATGTCATCGTGACCGGGCCCCGCAGCGGCAGCGTGCTGGACATGGACGACCTGGCCGGCAAGCGCGTGCTGTTGTCCGACCCCGAACGGCTGCGCCTGCCGGTGCTGCAACGTGCGCCGGAGGCGCGCATCCTCGCCGCGCGCAGCGCGGAACAGGCGCTGCAGCGGCTGCTCGATGGCGAAGCACAGGCCTACATCGGCAACCTGGCGATCGTCGACCGGCTGCTGCGCGAGCGCTTCCCCGGCCAGTTGCAGGTGACTGCACCGGCGGGCTTCGACGATGACCTGTCATTGGCGGTAAAACGCGAGCACGCCGGGCTGGCAACACGGTTTGATCGCCTGCTGCAGGAAATGGGCCCACGCGAGCGCGAGGCGCTGCGCAACGACTGGCTGGCGGTGGCCTACCAGGGCGGCATCGACTGGCGAACGATGGCGCGCTGGGGCATTCCGATCACCCTGGTGTTGTTGACCGCGCTGCTGGTGCACCTGCTGGGCTACTGGCGGCTGCAGCGGGAAGTGAGCAGCCGTCGGCGACTGGAGAAGCGCCTGGCCGACGTCACCGGCAACCTGCCCGCAGTGGTGTACCAGATGCGACGCGCGGCCGATGGCGGCCTTGATTTCCCCTACGTTGCCGGCGACATGCAGCCGCTGTTCGGCATCGACCACGACAAGGCGATGGCCTCGGCGCAGGCGGTGCTGGACGCGATCGATGCGCGTGACGTGGCCGACGTGCAGGCCGCCATCGAACGGGCGGCGCGCGATTTCCTGCCCTTCGAGCTCGAGTTCCGCACCGTCGGCATGCCGCAATCGCCGCGCTGGGTACGCAGCCAGGCCCAGCCGTACGCGGCCGATGCCGGTATGGTCACCTGGAGTGGCTACTGGGTGGACATCAGCGAGGCGCGCGCACAGGCCGACGCATTGGAAGCGGCGATGGCCGCGGCCGAGCAGGCGGCCGAGGCGAAGGCCCGCTTCCTGGCGACCATGAGCCACGAGATCCGCACGCCGATGAGCGGCGTGCTGGGGATGCTGGAGATGCTTGCCCATACGGCCCTGCAACCGGCCCAGCGCACGCAACTGGAGGAAGCGGAATCGGCCGCCCAGTCGCTGCGGCAGATGCTGGACGACATCCTCGATTACGCCAAGATGGATGCCGGTGCACTGCGCCTGGATCCGTTGCCACTGCCGTTGCGCCCGCTGCTGGAATCGCTGCAGCAGCGCTACGCCAGGCAGGCTGCGGCCAAGGGCCTCGGCCTGCGGCTGGAACTCGACGTGCGGCTGGCGGCCACCCACGAGGTGGACGGACTGCGGCTGCGCCAGGTGCTGGAGAACCTGCTGGACAATGCCATCGCCTTCACCAGCGAAGGGGAGGTGGTGCTGCGCGCGGAGGTGCTGGAAGGAAGTTCGCCGAGCCTTCAGGAACTGCGCCTGCAGGTCATCGACAGCGGCATCGGGATGCAGCCGCAACAGGTGCAGGCGTTGTTCCAGCCCTTCACCGAAGTAGACCCCAGCGCGCCGCACCACCAGGGTGGCATCGGCCTGGGACTGACGCTCTGCCAACGCCTGGTGCAGCTGATGGGCGGGCGCCTGCTGGTGCACAGCGTGGCGGGTAAGGGAACCGAGGTCGACGTGCTGCTGCCGCTGCCGGTGGCCAGCGATGATGACCTGGTGGCCAGCGCGCCGGGGCCGGGCAGCGTCCCGCCGCTGCCGGTGCACCTGCGCACGGCGCGGGTCCTGGTGGTGGAAGACCACCCCACCGCACAGGCGATGATGGCCTGGCGCCTGCAGCAGCTTGGTGTATCGCACGCGGTCGCGGGCGATGGCCGGGAAGGGCTGGAACTGCTGGCCGCCTCCGCCTTCGACATGGTGATCAGTGATTGCCGCATGCCGGTCATGGATGGCTATGCGTTCACCCGCCTGCTGCGCGAGCGCGAACAACGCCAGGGCGTTCGGCGCCTGCCGGTGGTGGCGTTGACGGCCAGCCTGCTGGAGCAGGACCTGCGGCGTTGCCGTGAAGCGGGCATGGATGAAGTGCTGACCAAGCCGTTGTCGCTGGCCCAGCTGCGGCAGTGCCTGCTGCGCTGGTTGCCGGCCTCGCCGGTGGGCGCCGCCGGCGCCTAGCGCGCGTTCTGCTGCAGGTATTCGATGACCAGCCGGCGCCGCTCCGGATCCGGGAACGCGTTGTACATGCGCGTGCCCGGCACGCTGGCGCCCGGTGAACGCAGGAAGGCGTCCAACGTCTGTTCGCTCCACACGATGTCCGCTGCACGCATGCCATCGGAGTACGCATAGCCGGCCAGGCTGCCTGCGCGCCGTCCGAACACACCATGCAGGTTGGGGCCATAGCGGTTGATGCCACCGGCGTGCACGGTATGGCAGCCGGCGCAGATGGCGAAGGCGCGCTCGCGCTCCAGCGCGGCGGCCTGCTCCGGATCCTGCGGCGCAGGCGCGCCACAGGCACTCAACCCGACGATGCTGGCCAACAACAGCAGGATCCGCATCGTCGCATCACATGCCGGCGTAGTTCGGGCCGCCGCCACCCTGCGGGGCCACCCACACGATGTTCTGGGTAGGGTCCTTGATGTCGCAGGTCTTGCAGTGCACGCAGTTCTGCGCGTTGATCTGCAGGCGCTGGTCGCCCTCGCTGCCGACGAATTCGTACACCCCTGCCGGGCAGTAGCGCGCTTCGGGTCCGGCGTACTCGGCCAGGTTGACCTGCACCGGAATACGGGCGTCCTTCAGTGTCAGGTGGCTGGGCTGGTCTTCGGCGTGGTGGGTGCTGCTCAGGAACACCGAGCTGAGCTTGTCGAAGGTCAGCACGCCATCCGGCTTGGGATAGTCGATCCTGGTGTGCTGTGCCGCCGGCTCCAGGCAGGCGTGGTCCGGGGTGCTGTGGCGCAGCGTCCACGGCGCGTTGCGGATGCCCAGCTTGGGCAGCAGCCACTGCTCGATCCCGGTCATCAGCGTGGCCACCGCCTGGCCCTTCTTGAACCACTGCTTGAAGTTCTTGGACTGCTGCAGCTCGGCATGCAGCCAGCTGGATTCGAACGCCTGCGGATAGGCACTGAGCTCATCGTGCTGGCGGCCTGCGGCGAGTGCATCGAAGGCGGCGTCGGCGGCCAGCATGCCGGTCTTCAGCGCCGCGTGGCTGCCCTTGATGCGGCTGGCGTTGAGGTAGCCGGCTTCGCAGCCGACCAGCGCTCCGCCCGGGAACACGGTTTTCGGCAACGACAGCAGGCCACCGGCGGTGATCGCCCGTGCGCCGTAGCCGATGCGCTTGCCGCCTTCCAGGTGCGTGCGGATCGCCGGGTGGGTCTTGAAGCGCTGGAACTCTTCGAACGGGCTCAACCAAGGGTTCCTGTAGTCCAGCCCCACTACGTAGCCGATGGACACCTTGCCACCTTCGGCGTGGTACAGGAACGCGCCACCGTAGGTGCTGCCGTCCAGTGGCCAGCCCGCCGCGTGCACCACCAGGCCGGGCTCGTGCTTGGCCGGGTCGATCTGCCACAGCTCCTTGATGCCGATGCCGTACGCCTGCGGATCGCGGCCTTCATCCAGCTTGAAGCGGTTGATCAGCTGGCGGCCGAGGTGACCACGCGAGCCCTCGGCGAAGACGGTGTACCTGGCGAGCAGTTCCATGCCGCGCTCGTAATTGGGGCCATGGCGGCCATCCTTCTCGATGCCCATGTCGCCGGTGGCCACGCCGATGACTTCACCGTTCGCCCCGTACAGCACTTCGGCAGCGGCAAAGCCGGGGAAGATCGCCACCTCCAGCGCCTCGGCCTGCTGGGCCAGCCAGCGGCCCACTTCGCCCAGGCTGACGATGTAGTTGCCTTCGTTGTGGAAGCACTCGGGCAACAGCGGCTTGGGCGTGGTGCGTGCGCCGGTTTCACTGAGGAACAGGAACTCGTCGCGGGTGACTTTCTGCTTCAGCGGCGCGCCGCGTTCGGCCCAGTCCGGGAACAGCTCGGCCAGTGCACGCGGATCCATCACCGCGCCGGACAGCAGGTGCGCGCCCGGCTCGGAGCCCTTTTCCAGCACGCACACCGACAGTTCGCTGCCGGCTTCAATGGCACGCTGGCGCAGGCGGATGGCCGTGGCCAGGCCGGCGGGGCCGGCGCCGACGACGACGACATCGAATTCCATCACTTCGCGTGGGGGCAGTTCGGTGGCTTCTGCGCTCATGGATGACCTGACTCTTGGGTAGACCGCTCTGCTGCAGGGGCGGTGGTTGCCTTGGAATAACGCACGTGCTGCCACGGCGAAACGGATGTTTGAATCCATCAGGTTAACGGCTGGCCGACGGATCGGCCAGTTGCCCGGCGCGATGTGGGCTGCATCGATGGCAGGGCGCGCGCTGCGGGCCCGGGATGCTGCAATGCAGCAGGTGTGCCACGTCGCGTGCGAACCGTTGACGCCGTCCGGTATAGCGCGCATCGCCACCAATGTTCGCCTTCATCGTTTTTCTTGAACGATGCGCGTTCTGAGCAGGCCATCGCCCACTGAAACAGCCACTTATTCCTACGCTGTAGCGGACCGTGGGATGAGAGGAATGCGCGATGTCACGCCGGCAGGTCCGCGACGCATCAGGGTTCTACGCGGTGCCTGGCCGCGTAGACCAGAGGGCGGCGCGGCAGGACCCGGTACGGTGTGGCCACCTGACGTCGGCGCATCTTGCCCTGGTCTGGGTGCTGGCACGCGTGGCGGATTGCCTGGCCGGTGCCGGCATGACCTGCCTACTTCTGGTGTTCTCCCCGCAGAAGCTCGACCAGGGCAAGTTCGGCGAGCTGGATCGTCAGTTGGCCGGGCAGCAGGCAGGTCTCAACGCGCTGACGGTGGAGGAATACCTCGGCGCGCGCGCGCGCTTCGACCCCCGTGCCCGCGATCCCCAGGTTGCGCGACGGGCGCGCAGCTCGTGGCGGAGCAAACTGGCCGCTGCGCACGGTGAGGCGCTTGCCGGGCAGGGCATTCCCCCGGCCGAAGCGGGCGAGCGCGCCGCGCTGCTGGCTGATCAGCAGATGCGCAGCCTGCACGCGCTGCATAATCCGGACCGGGTCGTGGGCGGGCACGATCTGATCGGCGACTTCGGCGACGGCCAGGTCAACTGCACCATCGGCCGCCAATGGACGCTGGCACGCCGGGGAGAGAGCTCGCGCGTACAGCAGCTGGATGCTGCCGCATCGCGGGTGCCGGAGTGGCTGCGCGGAAGCACGCGGATGAACGGGCAGCTGGTACGGGAACCGCCCGCCGTCCTCGACGCCGCACTGTGCCACCACCACAATGACCACGATTCCGGCCCACCTGGTGCACCCGATGCGACTTGATCCCTGCGACCTGTTCGATGTCCGTTCCCTGCTCAGCGAAGAAGAGCGCGCCGTGCAGGACAGCGTGGCGCGCTTCGTCGACCAGCGCGTGCTGCCGATCATCGGCGACTGCTTCGACCAGGCGCGTTTTCCCGCTGAACTGGTGCCGGAGATCGCAGCACTTGGCCTGCTCGGCGCGACCCTGCCGGTGGAATACGGCGGCGGGGGCATGGACGCGGTGGCCTATGGGCTGATCTGCCAGGAACTGGAGCGCGGCGATTCCGGCCTGCGCAGTTTCGTGTCGGTGCAGAGCTCGCTGTGCATGCATCCGATCTTCGCCTACGGCAGCCAAGCGCAACGCCTGCGGTGGTTGCCGGCGATGGCTCGCGGTGAAGTCATCGGCTGCTTCGGCCTGACCGAAGCGCATGGCGGATCGGACCCTTCCAGCATGAAGACACGTGCGGTGCGCGACGGTGACCAATGGCGGCTGGACGGCAGCAAGATGTGGATCACCAATGCGCCCATCGCCGACCTGGCCATTGTCTGGGCGCAGACCGAAGACGGTGTACAGGGCTTCGTACTGGAGCGCGGGATGGAGGGATTCAGCGTGCAGGACATCGGCCGCAAGATGAGCCTGCGGGCGTCGTCCACGGGCGCCTTGTTCTTCGACCAGGTCCGCGTGCCGGAGGCCAACCGGCTGGCAGGGGTGGTGGGCATGAAGGGTCCGCTGGGCTGCCTGAACCAGGCGCGGTTCGGCATCAGCTGGGGGCCGATCGGCGCAGCCAGTGCCTGCCTGCGCGAGGCGCTGGCGTACGCCGGCGAACGCGAACTGTTCGGTCGGCCGCTGGCGGCCACGCAGAGCGCCCAGGTCAAGCTGGCCGACATGGCCCGGCGGATCACCGGGGCACAGCTGCTGGCCCTGCAGCTGGGCCGGCTGAAGGAGGCGGGCCGGCTGCAGCCGCAGCAGGTAAGCCTGGCCAAGTGGAACAACTGCCGGATGGCGATCGACATCGCGCGTGAGTGCCGTGACCTGCTGGGCGCGGCGGGGATCACCACCGAGCATGCCGCGATACGGCATGCGCTCAACCTGGAATCGGTGATCACCTACGAAGGCAGCGAGACGGTGCACCAGCTGGTGATAGGCCGCGAACTGACCGGCATCAACGCGTTCTGAGGGTATTTTTTTCGCTTGCGCGCGGCATTCAGGCAACGGCAACGTCAAAAGCTGCAGGGTTGCTGGGTCGGCGGGGCGGGGTGGCTGTGCAGGACACGCCGTGAATCCGTCCATGGCGGCTCGCTTTTCGCATCCCTGCGAAAAGACGGTCCTGCACAGCCACCCCGCCCCACCTTCGACAGGTCTGCGGGGGCCTTGGTAGCGCCGACCCATGGTCGGCGGAATGTTTCCGCCAACGGCCCGCTGCGCTCGCCGACCATGGCTATGCCGGTCGTCCTGACCGGCACCCTGCGGGCCGTCGCAAGCGACGTTGGCAGCGGCTCCTGCCGCTGCCTTCGGCGCTACCAGGGCGCCGTGCCATTTCGGGTGGAGGGAGCGCCTGAGTCAGGGGCGGCCGCGAACCGGCGGGGTGTGGGTGATGGTGAGACGGGGCCCGCGGTTTGCGCAGCAAAGCGTGGGAGCGGCAGCGCGAATGCGATGGCGTGGACCCGCCATGGATGGCGCGAAACGAGGCCCGCAGGAGCGGCTCTTGCCGTCCCCCGCACAGCCCCACCGGCCGGCCCAGACCAAGCCTGCTGTTGGAAGCCACCCGCGAGGGGGTCTCACCCGTTCGACCCCACCTCACGCCCCGCCGGCGAACCCGTGCTGGCGCCATGCCTCGTACATCACCACTGCCACCGTGTTGGACAGGTTGAGGCTGCGGTTGCCGGGCCGCATGGGCAGGCGCAGGCGGCGGCCATCGGGCAGCGTATCCAGTACGTCCTGCGGCAGGCCGCGGCTCTCCGGGCCGAACAGGAACGCATCACCGTCTTCAAACGGCACGCTGTCATGGCGGACGCTGGCGCGGGTGCTCAGGGCAAACAACCGGTTCGGTGCGATGCGGGCCAATGCCGTTTCCAGGTCCGGATGAACCTGCAGGCGGGAATACTCGTGGTAGTCCAGGCCGGCGCGCTTGAGCTGCTTGTCGTCCAGTGCGAAACCCAAGGGTTCGACCAGGTGCAGCTGCGCGCCGGTGTTGGCGCAAAGACGTATGACATTGCCCGTGTTGGGCGGAATTTCGGGCTGGAACAGCACGACGTGGAACGTGGGAACCTGGCTCATCAACGCAGTGTAATGCGCGGCGCGGTGCTTGGCGGCCTGCCGGGTCCTTGCGGGTAAGGGGACCCGGCGTTCAGGGGTATGTCGAGGGGTGTATCACAACGATCAGCATGTGCAGCTCGCTCACGGACGCACCAGGACCGAAGCGGTTTCCAGCGCCAGTGCCTGCAGGTCGGCCTGGGTCGGACGCACATGCACCACCGGCAGGTTGACGATGACGTTGTTGGCAAACGCGGTGGCTGCGTTGGTCAGGGCAACGGTGTAGCGCTCGGTCTGCAGTTCGGCGGCCAGGGCGACCTTCTGCTCCAGGCTCGGGCGGACTTCAACGGCGGCCAGGGTGGTTACCGGCATCGCCGCAGAAGAGGCGATGGCCTGGCCGTTGATCCCGGCCAGCTGGTCGGCGCTGGGGCGTACCTGCACCGCAGCCAGCGTCGGGATGCGGCTGCTGCGCTCCCAGGCCTGCTGGGCCAGCTGTTCGGCGTCCGGGCGGACCTGCACGGTCTGCAGGGTGCTGATGGAAGGGGCGGCCTGCACCGGCGAAACAACCGCAGTACCGGCGATCAGGGCGATGGCGATGGCGAGGATCTTGGTGTTCATGGCAGGGCCTGTTTAGTGTGTGTGGGCGGTGGTGTGGTAGTAAGGTAGTACACCAAAACTGGGCTTGCAAGAACAATCTTCAGTTTCCCAGTTTGGTTCAGCGTGCAGTCAGTTTCATTTCGGTCGCTTCGGGTTGCGGGGTAAATGGAGCAATCGCCGTGCCAATTTTTAAAGCTTATGATTCAATGATTTAGAAAGACCCGCAGTGTCCGTGTCCGGACACTTGTCCGCGCCGATGCGACCGGACAAAAGCTGGCCATGCGGAAGATCCCGGGTTCGGTCGCTTTCAGCGCGTGACGCTTGGCCGATGCTGCCGTGCGGGCGCACACGGTAGGATCGGCCTCCACCTGGATGACCAAGGATCAGCAATGACCTCCCCTCTGCGCCCGCGCACTGCCCTGCTTGCACTGGCCCTCGCCACCGCGCTGGGCGGCCTGGCGCCCGCGCCCCTGCTGGCCAAGCCTGCCGCAGCGGCCAAGGTCGACATTCCTTTCGAGCAGTTCACCCTGCCCAATGGCCTGCGCGTGGTGGTGCACACCGACCGCAAGGCGCCGATCGTGGCGGTCAACGTCTGGTACCACGTGGGCAGCAAGGACGAACCCGCCGGCCGCACCGGATTCGCGCATCTGTTCGAACACCTGATGTTCCAGCGCAGCGAAAACCACGACGGCGAGTACTTCGAACCCTTCAAGCAGGTCGGTGCCACCGGCCAGAACGGCACCACCAATACCGACCGCACCAACTACTTCGAAAACGTGCCGACCACTGCGCTGGACATGGCGTTGTGGATGGAGTCCGACCGCATGGGTCACCTGCTCGGTGCGATCGACCAGGCCGCGCTGGATGAGCAGCGTGGCGTGGTGCAGAACGAAAAGCGCCAGGGCGAGAACCAGCCGTACGGGCAGGTGTGGACCCAGCTCAACCGCGCGCTGTATCCGAAGGGCCATCCGTACCACCACAGCGTGATCGGCTCGATGAACGACCTCAACGCGGCCTCGCTGGATGACGTCAAAACCTGGTTCCGGACCTGGTACGGCCCCAACAACGCGGTGCTGGTGCTGGCCGGCGACATCGACCTGGCCACGGCCAAGGAAAAGGCAGCGCAGTATTTCGGCAGCATCCCGGCCGGGCCGAGCATGGCGCAGCCGAAGGTGGACGTGGCGCAGCGCGCCGCCGACAGCCGCGAAGTGATGACCGACAAGGTGCCGCAGGTACGCATCTACCGCGCCTGGAACGTGGCCGAAGTCGGCACCCGCGACATCGACGAACTGCAGCTGCTGGGCCAGGTGCTGGGCGGGGCGAAGTCATCGCGCCTGGGCAAGCGCCTGGAGCACGAAGAGAAGCTGGTGGACAACATCAGCGCCGGCGCCTATGCCTCGCAGCTGGGCTCCAACTTCATGGTGATGGCCACGGTGAAGCAGGGCGTCGACCCGGCGCGCGTGGAAGCGATCATCGACGAAGAGATCGACCGCCTGGTCGCTGAAGGCCCGTCGGCCGACGAACTCAGCCGCGCCAAGACCGCCTTCCGTGCCAGCTTCATCCGCGGCATCGAGCGCATCGGCGGCTTCGGCGGCAAGGCCGACGCACTCGCGGAGTGCACCGTCTACACCGGCGACCCGGGCTGCTTCCGCGATTCGCTGAAGAACATCGATGGCGCCAGCGTCGCTGACCTGCGCGCGGTGGGCGGCAAGTGGCTGGGCACCGGCAGCCACACCCTGGTGGTGGAACCGGGCCCGCGCGTGGCGCTGGAAGAAGAAGCCTCGCAGAGCCCGAAGCCGTTTGAAGTGCCGGCCGTGGATCCGAAGTACACCACCCTGCCGGCCCAGGTGGACCGTGGCACCGGCGTGCCGCAGACCCGGCAGTTCCCTGAACTCAAGTTCCCCGAACTGCAGCGCGCCACGTTGAAGAACGGCACGCGGGTGATCTTGGCCGAGCGCCATGAAATCCCTGTGGTGCAGTTCAGCTATCAGTTCCCGGGCGGCTTCAGTGCAGACCAGGACCGCAAGCCGGGCACCGCCAACTTCGCGATGGGGCTGATGACCGAAGGCGCCGGCAAGCTCGGTTCGCTGGCCTTCGCCGACGCCGCCGACGCGCTGGGTGCGGACCTGAGTGCGTCGGCCGGGCTGGACTTCAGCACCGTGGACCTGTCCGCGCTGAAGGAGAACCTGGCGCCGTCGCTGGGCCTGTATGCCACGCTGCTACGCCAGCCGCGCTTTGACCAATCGGAGATCGACCGGGTCAAGGGCAGCTGGATCGCCGGCATCGCGCAGGAAAAGGCCAATCCCACTGCGTCGGCGATGCGCGTGCTGCCGCCGCTGCTGTACGGAAAGGGTCACCCGTATGCCATCCCGTTCACCGGCAGCGGTGACGAGGCGGCCATCGCGAGCCTGACCCGCGATGAGCTGGTCGATTTCCACCGCGACTGGCTGCGCCCGGAAGAGGGCACCCTGATCGTGGTCGGTGACACCACGCTGAAGGAAATCGTGCCGCTGTTGAACCGCCAGCTGGGCGACTGGAAGAGCGAAGGCCCGGCACCGAAGGTCAAGGCGGCCGTTGATGTTGCCGTGCCGACCAGCCCGCGCGTGTTCCTGATCGACCAGCCCGGTGCCGTGCAGGCGAACCTGTTCGCCGGCCAGGTGGTGCCGTCTTCGGTGGATCCGGGTTCGGTCCGCTTCGACATCGCCAACGGCGTACTGGGCGGCGACTTCACCTCGCGCCTGAACATGAACCTGCGCGAGGAAAAGCACTGGTCCTACGGCGCCCGCAGCAGCGCCAGCAGCACCGTCGGCCAGCGGCCGTGGATGGCCATGGCGCCGGTGCAGATCGACAAGACCGGTCCGGCGCTGGCGGAAATGCGCAAGGAAATCGCCGAGTTCGCCAGCGGTCAGAGACCGGCTACCGCCGCTGAAGTGCAGCGCATCCGCAACATCCAGACCCTGAGCCTGCCCGGTGCGTATGAAACGGCCAGTTCGGTGCTGGGTACGATCGGCAGCCTGGTGCAGTTCCAGCGTCCGGACGACTACGTGTTCCAGCGCAAGGCGGCCATCGAAGCGATGACCCCGGCGCAGGTGCAGCAGGCAGCCGCGGCGATCAAGCCGGAATCGTTGACCTGGGTGGTGGTCGGCGACCTGAAGCAGACCGAAGCACCGGTCCGCGCGCTGAACCTCGGCGAAGTCAGCATCATCGATGCCGACGGCAACCCGGTGAAGGCAGCCAAGTAAGGGCGCGCGCCCCGGTAGTGACGGCCGCTGGCCGTCACCCGGGACGACCCCGCACCTGGTGGGAGACGACCGTTGGTGGGGGTGGTGACGATCGTTGGTGTTGGTGGGTGACGACCGTTGGTGTTGGTGGGTGACGACCGTTGGTCGTCACGCTCTGCAGCAGGAAGCGTGACGACCAACGGTCGTCACCCACCTACGGTCACACACCGTTACTTCTTCGTCGGCTCGTTGACGATCGCTTCCAGGTCCTTCTGCAGGTCCGCGAACAGCGGCTGCATGCGCGCCTGGATGGCCACCATCACGTTCTGCATCAGCGCCGGGGTCTTGTCGAGCAGGCTCTGCCCGGCCGAACTCTCGTAGAACTCGGCCATCGCCAGCACGTCTTCCTTGCTGAAGGTCTGCTTGTACAGGTCCACGTACATCGGCCGCAGCTGCTGCCAGGACAATGCCTGGCGCAGGGTCTGCGCGGTGCGCGCCTGGATCCGCTGCAGCTGCTCCTGCTGCTGCGGGGTCAGCTGGCGTTGCTGGGTGACCTGTTCGAACTGCTGGCGCTGCATGGTCTCGATCTGCGGGAGCATCGAATCCAGCATGGCCTGCGCGCGCGAGGCCGAAAGCAGTCGGTTGATGTCGCCGTCGGTGGGCGGTGCGGCCAGCGCAGGAACGGACGCAAGGGCAAGCGCCAGCAGCAGGGCGGTGCGGTGCAGGCGGCGGGAAATGCGGATCATGCGGACGTCCTTTGGGGATGATGCCGCCAGCATACCGCCCGCGTTGGCGAAGGCGACGTGTTGGGGACCTGATCGTGGTGGAACGGCTCGCGATACCGACAGCCAACCGTCACCGGCTACCGTTACAATGGGCCCATGGGTATTGGTCCAGTGGTCATCTCCGCACAGCTTGTGATCCCCGACGATGAACTCGTCGAGCGGTTCGTGCGTGCCAGTGGCGCCGGCGGCCAGAACGTCAACAAGGTATCGACGGCGGTGGAGCTGCGTTTCGATCTGGCCGGCTCGCCGTCGCTGCCCGAGCCGTTGCGTGCGCGCCTGCTGGTGCGCCGCGACCGGCGCGTGACCGGCGAAGGCGTGCTGGTCATCGACGCGCAGCGTTTCCGTACCCAGGACCGCAATCGCGAGGATGCGCGCGAGCGGCTGGCCGAGTTCATCCGGGCAGGGCTGAGCGTGCCCAAGCCACGCAAGGCCACCAAACCAACCTACGGGTCGACCCTGCGTCGCCTGGACGCCAAGAAAGGCCGCGCGCAGGTCAAGCGCGGCCGCACAACCCGCAACTGGGAGTAAGCCTTGAACCATCCTTCGCCGCTGCTGCCACCCGTGCCGCCGAACATGCCGCAGGTCAAGCCGAATGCCTTCATCCGCTGGATCGCGCGCAGTGCGCTGCGCCTGCGCGGCTGGAAGGTGGTCGGCACCCTGCCCGACGTGCCCAAGGTGGTGATGATCATCGCCCCGCATTCGTCCAACTGGGATGGGTACTGGGGCATGGCGGTGAAGCTGGCGCTGGGCCTGGACGTGCGCGTGCTGGGCAAGGCCTCCCTGTTCTGGTGGCCGTTGGGCCCGCTGCTGCGCAAGCTGGGGGTGATCCCGCTGGACCGCAGCTCGCCGCAGGGCACGGTGGAACAGGCGGTGGCGGTGATCCGTCGCTCGGAAAAGATGTGGTACGCGATCACCCCGGAAGGCACCCGCAAGAAGGTGACCCACTGGAAGGCCGGCTTCCTGAAGATCGCGCGGATGGCCGACGTGCCGATCCTTGCCGCGTATTTCCATTACCCGGACAAGACCATCGGCTTCGGGCCGCTGTTCCATGCCACCGGCAACGACGCGGCCGACATGGCCAGCATCCGCGAGTACTACCGCCCGTGGATCGGCAAGACCCGCGGCACCGTCTGAGCGGCCACAGCGCGGCAGCGCAGGCGCCACGTCCGGCACATGCCGCCGCAGCGCCGTGGGAGTAGGCTGGAAGGCTGGCGGTCAGTCCTGATCGCCCCCCGAGGAGCCTTTTGCATGTCGCGTACCGTCATCCTGGCCGCCGCCATCAGCCTGGCGCTGGCTGCCTGTTCCGGCAAGGAGTCCACCCCCGTGTCCGAAGCCCAGAACGCCCCGGCCCAGCAGCCGGCCGATGCCTCCACCAACCCGCTGCTGAGTGCCAGCACGCTGCCGTTCCAGGCGCCACCGTTCGACAGGATCCAGGACAGCGATTACCTGCCGGCCTTCGAAGAAGGCATGCGCCAGCACCTGGCCGAAGTGCGCGCCATCGCCGGTTCCAGCGAGCCGGCCACCTTCGACAACACCATCGTGCCGATGGAGCGTGGCGGTGAAACGCTGACCCGCGTCTCGCGCATCTTCTTCGGCCTGGTGCAGGCCGATACCAACGATGCGCGGCAGAAGATCCAGGAAGAAGTGGCGCCGAAACTCGCCGCCCACCAGGACGAGATCAACCTGGACCCGAAGCTGTTCGCACGGGTGAAGTCGCTGTACGACCAGCGCGCCTCGCTCGGCCTGGATCCAGTGCAGACCCGCCTGGTGGAGCATTACTACGACGGCCTGGTGCGCGCAGGTGCGCAGCTCAACGACGCCGACAAGGCCAGCCTGCGCAAGCTCAACGTGGAAGAAACCACGCTGTCCACGCAGTTCCACACCCGCCTGGTCGCCGCCACTGCCGCCGCCGCCGTAGTGGTGGATGACAAGGCCAAGCTGGCCGGACTGAGCGAAGACGCCATCGCCACCGCCGCCGCCGATGCCACCGCGCGCAAGCTGGAAGGCAAGTTCCTGCTGCCCCTGCAGAACACCACCCAGCAGCCGGTGCTCGGTTCGCTGAGCAACCGCGAACAGCGCGCCGCCGTGCTGGAAGCATCGGAAACCCGTGCCCAGCGCGGCGATGCCAACGACACCCAGCAGACCGTGCAGCGCCTTGCCCAGCTGCGTGCGCAGAAGGCCAAGCTGCTCGGCTTCGCCACCTACGCCGATTACAACCTTGGCGACCAGATGGCCAAGACCCCGGCTGCCGCGCTGAAGCTGCTGACCGACACCGTGCCGGCCGCCACCGCCAAGGCACGCGCAGAAGCAGCGGACATCCAGAAGGTCATCGATGCGCAGCATCCTGATGCAAAGTCGGGCGGCTTCAAGCTGGCCGCTTCGGACTGGGACTTCTACGCCGAGCAGGTGCGCAAGGCCAAGTACGACCTGGACGAGTCGCAGATCAAGCCGTATTTCGAACTGGACAACGTGCTGCAGAACGGCGTCTTCTACGCCGCCACCCAGCTGTATGGCATCACCTTCAAGCCGCGCACCGACATCCCGACCTACCACGCGGACATGAAGGTGTATGAGGTGTTCGACAAGGACGGTACCTCGCTGGCGCTGTTCTACACCGACTACTTCAAGCGTGACAGCAAGTCCGGTGGCGCCTGGATGGATGTGTTCGTCGAACAGGACGGCCTGACCGGTGCCAAGCCGGTGGTCTACAACGTGTGCAACTTCACCAAGCCGGCCGCGGGCCAGCCGGCGCTGCTGAGCTTCGACGACGTCACCACGCTGTTCCATGAGTTCGGCCACGCGCTGCACGGCATGTTCTCCAACGTGAAGTACCCCTCGATCGCCGGCACCGCCACCTCGCGCGATTTCGTCGAGTTCCCCTCGCAGTTCAACGAACACTGGGCGCTGGACCCGAAGGTCTTCGCCAACTACGCCAAGAACTACAAGACCGGCGAGCCGATGCCGCAGGAACTGGTCGACAAGATCCTCAAGGCACGCAGCTTCAACCAGGGCTACGCCACCACCGAATACCTGTCGGCGGCGCTGCTCGACCTGGCCTGGCACACCCAGAAGGCCGATGCACCGCTGCAGGACGTGGGCAAGTTCGAAGCAGCGGCGCTGAAGAAGTTCAACGTGGACCTGGCCCAGGTACCGCCGCGTTACCGCACCAGTTACTTCGATCACATCTGGGGTGGCGGTTATTCGGCCGGTTACTACGCCTACTTCTGGGCTGAAGTGCTGGACCACGATGCGTTCCAGTGGTTCAAGGAGAACGGTGGCCTGACCGCCGCCAACGGCCAGCAGTTCCGCGACAAGGTGCTGTCGCGCGGCAACAGCGTGGAGCTGAGCCAGCTCTACCGCGATTTCCGCGGCAAGGACCCGTCGGTGGAACCGCTGCTCGAGTTCCGCGGCCTGAAGTGAGTTGAACGAACGGCGGGGGAAACCCCGCCGTTCTGCTTTCCGTTCCGGCACCGCGGTGCCTGACGCAGGCCGCGCTTGGCGCTCGCCGAGCATGGCTCGGCGCTACCGGTTTCCGTGCTGGCACTGTGATTCGGTGCCGGCTCTGGTAGCGCCGAGCCGTGCTCGGCGGCTTTCCGTTCCGGCACCGCGGTGCCTGACGCAGGCCGCGCTTGGCGCTCGCCGAGCATGGCTCGGCGCTACCGGTTTGCGTGCTGGCACTGTGATTCGGTGCCGGCTCTGGTAGCGCCGAGCCGTGCTCGGCGGCTTTCCGTTCCGGCACCGCGGTGCCTGACACAGGCCGCGCTTCGCGCTCGCCGCGCATGGCTCGGCGCTACCGGTTTCCGCGCTGGCACTGTGATTCGGTGCCGGCTCTGGTAGCGCCGAGCCGTGCTCGGCGGCTTTCCGTCCCGGCACCGCGATGCCTGACGCAGGCCGCGCTTGGCGCTCGCCGCGCATGGCTCGGCGCTACCGGTTTCCGTGCTGGCTCAAGTTCCTACGTGCACGCGCTCGGCGCGCTCGGCCAGGCCCAGGTGATCCAGCGCGATGTCCAGCGCAAGCACGTAGCTCTGTGCCCCGTACCCGGCTGCGATTCCCAGCCGCTGGCCTATGCCATCGGGCAACCACGGCTCCGCCACAGCGCCGTCGTCGTGCACTTCCACATATGCGTTATGCAGGTGCGGCAGCAGCCGCTGCAGCCGCATGCTGTGCGCGCACGCACCCGGATCCAGCAGCGTCACCTCGCCGCGTGCATGGTCGGCCACGCGCAGCGCATCCAGCAGTTCCTGCTCGGACCCGCAGGCACGGATCGCCACGCTGGTACCGGCATCCACCGCGCGGTGCACCAGCGTTTTAAGCACCAGTGCGGGCAGCGGCTCGGCGGTGCGGATCAAGGCACCGGATGCTTCCGGGCCACGAATGATGAAGATCGACATGGCGCAGCAACCACAAGCAAGCGCCCGAGGCGCGGTAGGCACACGATGCGCGCACCGCCCGTAAAGCCTCCATGGCGTGCGCCGCGACCGCACGTAAAATCTCCGTAGCGACCGTGAGGAACCGAACCGAACTTCCCACGGTCTTACTGCCCACACTTCCCGGAGCTTCGCCATGGATGCCATCGCCCGCCCTCCCGTTACCCAACGCGCGCTGCACTGGCTGAAGAAAGAAGCACTGCCGCTGCTGGTGATGCTCGGCCTGCTGGCCGCCGCGCGCGACACCCTGGCCAACCACTACGTGGTACCCAGCGGGTCGATGCAACCCACCCTGGAACCGGGTGACCGCGTGGTAGTGGACATGCGCGCCTATGGCCTGCGCCTGCCGTTCACCCAGCACCCGCTGCTGGACGTGGGCGCGCCGCAGCGTGGCGAAGTGGCGGTGTTCGACTCCCCCGCCGATGGCACCCGGCTGATCAAGCGCGTGGTGGCCGTGGCCGGCGACCGCGTGGACGTGCGCAACGGCCACCTCAGCATCAACGGCCAGCCGCTGCAGCAGGCCGGCAACCCGGCCGCCGAACAGTTCGGCAGCCGCGTCGCGCAGCTCGGCCTGGACATGGGCGGCGGCCCGGACGTGGACGGCGTGGTGGTGCCGCACGGCAAACTGCTGGTGATGGGCGACCATCGCGGCAACAGCTTCGACGGCCGCTTCTTCGGCTTCGTCGATGCTGACAAGGTCTATGGCAAAGCCGTGGCCGTGTACTACCGCCGCGGCGAAGGCCTGGAGTGGCTGAACCTGTAAGCACTGGTGGGTGACGACCGTTGGTCGTCACGCTCTCACTCCAGACTATCCATACGCCAAACATATCAATCCGTACCCATCAGGTTATGGATCGACTCGATGGAGGGGGCTAGCCTGACCCCATCCCCACACCCCGGCCGCCTCCCCCCGGCCCTCCCGATCCGATGAACGGCGATACCGCAGCCGCCCTCGAGCGCCGCATCCCCCCAGGCCCCCCGACCGCCACCCCAACCGCCGCAACCCACATCGAACAGGGCACGCCCGCGTTCCGGCGCACCGCGGTGGCGCTGTTCCTGGCCGGCTTCTCCACCTTCGGCCTGCTGTACACCGTGCAGCCGCTGCTGCCCGAGTTCAGCCGCCACTTCGGCGTGTCCGCCGCCAACAGCGCCCTGGCGCTTTCGCTCAGCACCGGCCTGCTGGCGGTGATGATGCTGATCGCCGGCCTGGTGTCCGACCGCGTCGGCCGCCGCAATGTGATGATCACCGCGCTGCTGGCGTCCACCGTGCTGTCCGCCGCCAGTGCGCTGGTGACCGACTGGACCACGATGCTGGTGCTGCGCGCGCTGCTCGGCGTGGCGCTGAGCGGCGTGCCGGCCGTGGCGATGACCTATCTGGTCGAAGAGATGGACAGCCGGGCGATGGGCCTGGCGATGGGCCTGTACATCGGCGGCAACGCGGTGGGCGGCATGAGCGGGCGCTTGATCGCCGGCATCATCGCCGACCACTGGGGCTGGCGCTGGGGCATCGGCGTGGTATCGCTGATCGCCGTTGCCAGCACCCTGCTGCTGTGGATGCAGCTGCCGCCCTCCCGGCACTTCCAGAGCCGTCGTGGCGGGCTGCGCCAACTGCCCTCGCGCTGGCGCCAGCTCTTCGCCGATCCCGGCCTGCCGTGGCTGTTCGCCACCGCGTTCCTGCTGATGGGCGTGTTCGTCACCACCTACAACTATCTGGGCTACCACCTGCTGGCACCGCCCTATCGGCTCAGCCAGACCGTGGTCGGATTGATCTTCAGCGTGTACCTGGTAGGCACCTTCAGTTCGGCCTGGATGGGCCAGCAGGCGATCCGCCATGGCCGCGGCCGCGTACTGTCGATCAGCTACGCCCTGATCATCGCCGGTATCGTGCTGCTGGTGATGCCGTGGCTGTGGACGATGGCGCTCGGCATCGCGCTGGTCACCTTCGGCTTCTTCGGCGGCCATTCGGTGGCCAGCAGCTGGGTTGGCAGCCGTGCCGGCGCGATCCGCGCCGAAGCATCGGCGTTGTATCTGTTCTCGTACTACCTCGGTTCCAGCGTGCTGGGTGCGGTGGGCGGATTGGCCTACACCGCGTGGGACTGGGCCGGCGTATGCGCGTTCACCGGCATGCTGACCATGATCGGTGCCGGCATCGCCTGGCGCCTGTGGCGCCGCTTGCCAGCCGTCACTACCGTTCAAACTCCGCCTGCAACAGCGCAGTGAAGTTGCGGATCAACGGCGTCACCCCTTCCCGCCGCCACACCAGCTGCACTTCCGAATGCGCGCCCTGATCCCCCAGCGCCACGAAGCACGCGCCCTCGATCTGGATGTGGTCACATGACGAGGGCAGGATCGCCGCACCCAATCCCGCCGCCGCCAGGCTGATGAGCGTGGACGCCTCACCGGCCTCCTGCACGATGCGCGGCGTGAACCCTGCCGCCGTACACAGCGCGATCATCTGGTCGTGGATGCCGGCGCCCACGCTGCGGTGGAAGCCCACGAACGGTTCGTGGGCGAACTGCTGCAACGGCAGCACCGTGCTGGCCGGATCACGCCCGCGCAGGGCAGGGTGGTCGCGGTGCAGCACCAGCGCCAGCGGATCGGTAAACAGGCTGTGCGCCACCAGTTCCGGCGGCAGCACGCGCTTGCGGATGATGCCCACGTCCAGCCGGTTTTCCAGCAGCGCATCGATCTGCTGCAGGGTGTTCATCTCGCGCAGCTGCAAGCGCACCTGCGGGAAGCGCTCGCGGTAACCAAAAATGGCGCGCGGAATCTGCGGCACCAGCGGCGTGGCGCGGGTCAGGCCGATGTGCAGCTCGCCCTGCTCGCCGCGCTGCACCCGCTGCACCTCGTCCACCGCTGCGTCCACCTGCTGCAGGATCGCGCGGGCCTTCGCCTGCAGCAGCGCACCGGCCTCGGTCAGCTGCACCCGCCGATGGCTGCGCACGAACAGCTGCGCGCCAAGCAGGTGTTCCAGCTGGCGGATCTGCTGGCTCAGCGGCGGCTGTGACATGCCGAGCCGCTCGGCGGCCTGGCCGAAGTGCAGCGTGTCGGCCACGGCGAGGAAGTAGCGGAGATGGCGGAGTTCGATCGACATGGGGGGATTGTAGAGAGGGACGAGAACAGCCAGGACGAAGGGTGTAATGACTTGACGGCCAGCGGCCGTCACTACCGTCAGCGTTCGGAGTGGCCGCTCTGGTCGTATTCGCGGGGCGAGAACAGTTCGGGCTGGATCATTTCGACGAAGGCGCGGGCCTGCGGGGACAGGGCTTTGCCGCGGCGTACGATCACCCCGTAGCTGCGCTCCGGGAACCATTCGCGCATGGAGCGCGCGACCAGCTTGCCGGGGTCGGCATCGTTGAGGCACAGCGCTGGCACGATGGAGATGCCCATGCCCATCGCCACGTACTGCTTGATCACTTCCCAGCCGCCCACTTCCAGTGCCACGGTGTAGGGCAGGCGGTGGCGCTGGAATACCTGGTCCACCAGCCGGTAGGTTATCTGGCGCTTCGGCGGCAGCACCAGCGGGTGCCTGGAGATCGCCTCCAGGCTCAGTGTGCCGCGCGCCAGCGGGTGGTCGTGCGGGGTGATCAGCATCTGCTCGAAGCGATAGGCCGGAGCGTAGCTCAGGTCGGCCGGCACGTCGGTCATCGATCCCACCGCCAGGTCGGCGGCGTCATCGCGCAGCAGGTCGGTGCCGTCGGCGCTGATGGCATTGTGCAGGGTCAGCCGCACGTCCGGGTGCAGCTGCCGGAAGCGCTCGATGATGCGCGGCAGCAGGTACAGGATGGTGGAACTGTTGGCCGCGATGTTCAGCTCGCCGGCGTCCATGCCGCTCACCTTGTCGCGGAAGCGTGCCTCCAGTCCGTCCAGGTCCTCCACCAGCGGCTGCGCCATCTCGAACAGCAGCTGGCCCTCGCGGCTGGGGACCAGGCGCCGCCCGCTGCGTTCGAACAGCACCACCCCCAGCTCCCGCTCCAGGGCCTGCAACTGCTGGCTGATGGCCGGCTGGCTGACAAAAAGTGCCTCCGCCGCACGTGAAACCGAGCCCAATCGCACCGTCTGGCAGAACGCCCGCAACGGCTTCAGCCGATCAGATTTGTAGGAAAAACGGGGACTTGGCGGCGGGCGTGTGGGCATGGTGTAACGAGTATAAGCAAAACTTATAAAATGCATTGAAATAACTGCTTTGTCAAATACCTGGGCCGGGAAGCACGGTAGGGTCGTCCCTCGCTGCTGGAGTGTCCCGATGTCCGCCGTTGCTTCCGCCATTCCTTCGCCGTCCGCCAAGCCCACCCCGGGGATCACCCTGACCACCCAGGTGGCCGGCCAGTCCGCGCTGCTGCCGGCCCCGCTGCTGGCCCTGCTGGTGTCCCTGCACCGTGCGGTGGAACCCGGCCGCCAGGCCCGCTTGGCGGCCCGCGTGCAGCGCCAGGCGTTCTTCGACCAGGGCGGGCTGCCGGACTTCCGCGCCGATACCGCGCCGATCCGCGCCGAGGACTGGAAAGTGGCGCCGCTGCCGGCGGCGCTGCTCGACCGCCGCGTGGAGATCACCGGCCCGACCGACCCGAAAATGGTCATCAACGCGCTGAACTCCGGGGCGAAGGTGTTCATGGCCGACTTCGAAGACGCCACCGCGCCGACCTGGCGCAACCTGCTGGCTGGCCAGCAGTCGCTGATCGGTGCGGTGCGTGGCGACCTGCAGTTCACCGCCCCGGCCAGCGGCAGCAAGCCGGCCAAGCACTACACGCTGCGTCCGTACGAAGAACGCGCCGTGCTGATCGTGCGCCCGCGCGGCTGGCACCTGGACGAAAAGCACGTGCTGGTGGATGGCCAGCGCCTGGCCGGCGGACTGTTCGACGCGGCGGTGTTCGCGTACCACAATGCCCGCACGCTGATGGCCAACGACCGTGGCCCGTACTTCTACCTGCCCAAGTTGCAGAGCATGGAAGAGGCGGCGCTGTGGGAAACCGCGCTGTCGCACATCGAGGGCATGCTCGGCCTGCCGCACGGCCAGATCAAGGTCACCGGGCTGATCGAAACGTTGCCGGCGGTGTTCGAGATGGACGAGATCCTGCACGCGCTGCGCGATCGCATCGTCGGGCTGAACTGCGGGCGCTGGGATTACATTTTCTCGTACCTGAAGACCTTCCGCCGGCATGCCGACAAGGTGCTGCCCGAGCGTGGCCAGGTGACCATGACCCAGCCGTTCCTGAAGGCCTATTCGGAACTGCTGATCCAGACCTGCCACCGCCGTGGCGCACATGCGATGGGTGGCATGGCGGCGCAGATCCCGATCGGCAACGATGCGGCCGCCAACGAACAGGCGATGGCGCGGGTGCGCGCGGACAAGCTGCGCGAAGTGACCGCCGGGCATGACGGCACCTGGGTCGCGCACCCGGCGCTGATCCCGGTGGCGATGGCGGTCTTCGACGAGCACATGCCCGGTGCGAACCAGCAGCACGTGCTGCGCCAGGACGTGCGCGTGGACCGCGACCAGCTGATCGCAAGGCCGCCGGGCAGCATCAGCCGCGCCGGCTTCGAAGGCAACGTGGAAGTCTGCGTGCGCTACCTGGCGGCATGGCTGGATGGCAACGGCTGCGTGCCGATCCACAACCTGATGGAAGACGCGGCCACCGCCGAGATCAGCCGTAGCCAGCTGTGGCAGTGGCTGCATACCCCCGGCCAGCAGCTGGACGACGGCACCGCCATCGATGCCGCGCTGCTGGACAACGCCCTGGCCCAGCTGCCGGCCCGCCTGGGCGACCGCGCTGCACTGCCCGGTGGCGGCCGCGTGGACGAAGCGATCGCCCTGCTGGCCGAGCTGAGCGGCGCCGACGAACTCAACGATTTCCTGACCCTGCCGGCCTACGCACGCATCGACTGACGCCTGCGCCGGCCCGCTTTTTCATCCTGCTGTAGTACTGACGAACTGGAGATAGACATGAGCACGCTGCCCACTGCCGAACAGATCCAGCACGACTGGGACACCAACCCCCGCTGGCAGGGGATTGAACGCAACTACACCGCTGCCGACGTGGTGCGCCTGCGCGGCACGGTCCACGTGGAGCACTCGCTGGCCCGGCTGGGCGCGGAAAAGCTGTGGACCTACCTGCAGGAAAAGGACTTCGTGAATGCGCTGGGCGCGTTGACCGGCAACCAGGCCATGCAGCAGGTGAAGGCCGGCTTGAACGCCATCTACCTGTCCGGCTGGCAGGTCGCCGCCGATGCCAACCTGGCCGGCCAGATGTACCCGGACCAGTCGCTGTACCCGGCCGATTCGGTGCCGGCGGTGGTCAAGCGCATCAACAACACCCTGCTGCGCGCCGACCAGCTGCACCATGCCGAAGGCAAGGACGAGATCGACTTCCTGCAGCCGATCGTGGCCGATGCCGAGGCGGGCTTCGGCGGCGTGCTGAACGCCTTCGAGTTGATGAAGGCGATGATCGAAGCCGGTGCGGCCGGGGTGCACTTCGAAGACCAGCTGGCCTCGGTGAAGAAGTGCGGCCACATGGGCGGCAAGGTGCTGGTGCCCACCCGCGAAGCCATCGAGAAGTTGAACGCGGCCCGGCTGGCGGCCGACGTGCTGGGCGTGCCGACCCTGCTGGTGGCGCGTACCGATGCCGAGGCGGCCGACCTGCTGACCAGCGACATCGATGCCAACGACCAGCCGTTCGCCACCGGCGAGCGCACCACCGAAGGCTTCTACAAGACCCGCAATGGCCTGGACCAGGCGATCAGCCGCGGCCTGGCCTACGCCCCCTACGCCGACCTGGTGTGGTGCGAGACCGGCAAGCCGGACCTGGAGTTCGCGCGCAGGTTCGCCGAGGCCATCCACGCGAAGTTCCCGGGCAAGCTGCTGGCCTACAACTGCTCGCCCAGCTTCAACTGGAAGAAGAACCTGGACGACGCCACCATCGCCAGATTCCAGACCGAGATCGCCAAGTACGGCTACAAGTTCCAGTTCATCACCCTGGCCGGCTTCCACGCGTTGAACTACTCGATGTTCAACCTGGCCCACGGCTATGCGCGCCGGCAGATGAGCGCCTTCGTGGAGCTGCAGGAAGCCGAGTTCGCCGCCGCCGACCGCGGCTTCACGGCGGTCAAGCACCAGCGCGAGGTGGGCACCGGCTACTTCGATGCGGTGACCCAGGCGATCCAGCAGGGCCAGTCCTCCACCACCGCCCTGACCGGGTCCACCGAGGAAGAGCAGTTCAGCGCCGGCCGCGCGGCCTGATGTGAAAGGGGGACGGGCACCGACCCTGCCCCGGTGGGGGACGACCCTCGCTTTTGGTAGGTGACGACCGTTGGTCGTCACGCCCTCGCCCGGAGCGGCCGCCCCCTGGCCGCCCGCCGCCGCAGGCCGCGTTCAACCCCCTGATATTTCACGCACGGATGCAGGAAAATGGGACGCAGCGCACAGTTGCAAGCGGTGATATGCTCCGCACCTCAGGATGGGAAGTCTGATCGGCAGGGCAGGGGAATGACTGGCAGGGGTGCGGTCGTAGACGTGGTGGAACGATCAGGCATTGCCACCACGGCGATGGCTGAGATCGTGCACGCCGTCCTCAGCCCGGAAGAGTTCGACCTGTTCGCCCGCTTCGCCCACCGTCGCACCCTGCGCGCAGGCGATTGCCTGTTTCGTCGCGGCCACCGCGGCAGCAGCATGTTCGTCATCGCCGAAGGCGAGATCGAACTGGATTTCGGCGAAGACCTGGTGCTCAAGCGCCTGGCGGGCAGCGAGTTCTTCGGCGAGCTCGGCCTGCTGATCGGTGACCACCTGCGCAGCGCCGATGCGCGCGCCACCTGCGATACCGACGTGCTGGAACTGGGCCATGTCGATTTCCATCGGCTGGTGGAAACCGAGCCCGGCCTGATCGCCTATTTCCTGCGCCGTACCATCATGCGCGTGGTGGGCAACGAACAGGCGCTGATCAGCCAGCTGCGTCGCCGCAACCATGACCTGGAAACCGCGCTGGACAACCTGTACGTCACCACCCACCAGCTCCGCGATACGCGCGAACTGGTGCGCACCGATGAACTGACCGGCTTGCACAACCGGCGCGGACTGGCGCTGTACCTGCAGGAATGCCGGGCGCACGAAGACGGTCCGGCGCAGGGCCTGCTGCTGATCGACTGCGACCGCTTCAAGCAGATCAACGACGAGTTCGGCCACCAGGCCGGCGACCGCGTGCTGCAGAGCGTGGCCAACATCCTGCGCTCGATGGCCGGCGCCGATGACCTGGCCTGCCGGCTGGGCGGTGATGAGTTCTGCCTGCTGCTGCGCCGTGCCAACACGGAGATCGTGCAGCATGCCGCCGAGTTCGTGCTGACGGCCGTGCACGGGCTGATGGAACGCAGCCACGGCACCCCGCACGTGTGCTTGCTGAGCATCGGCGCCAGCCTGGTGCATCCCACCGCCGACTGGAGCGAGTGGTACGCCAACGCGGACCGTGCGCTGTACCAGGCCAAGCGGGATGGCGGCGACCGGCTGTGCTGGCCGCACGACGTCGTCGAAACCGGCTGAGCGGAGATTCCCATGAACGGTGGCACGGAAGCGACCTCCCACGTCCCGCAGCTGCGCGCGCTGCTGTTCACCGACCTGTGTGATTCCACCACGCTGGTGGAGCGTATCGGCGATGCAGCCGCCGCCGAACTGTTCCAGCAGCACGACCGCCTGGTGCTGGCGATGCAGCAGCGCTGGCGCGGCCAGCAGATCGACCGCTCCGACGGCTTGTTCGTGCTGTTCGAGCGGCCGGTGGATGCGCTGGGCTTCGCGCTGGATTACCAGCAGGCGCTGCGCCAGCTCGGCCAGGCCAACAAGGTGCCACTGCTGGCGCGCGCTGGCCTGCACGTTGGCGAAGTGATCCTGTGGAACAACAGTGCCGAAGCGATCGCGCTGGGGTCCAAGCCGGTCGAGGTGGAGGGCCTTGCCAAGCCGATGGCCGCGCGCCTGATGCAGCTGGCGCGGCCGGGACAGGTGCTGTTGTCGGCCACCGCCGAATCGATGGTGCGCCGGGTTGCCGACAGCCTTGGGGAGGTCGGCAAGGGGCTGAAGTGGAAGTCGTTCGGGCGCTGGCGCTTCAAGGGCGTGGCGCAGCCGATGGACGTATATGGGGTCGTTTCCGAGGACGTCCCGGCGGTGGGCCGCCCGCGCCCCACGCCCAAGGCGATCCGCGATATCCCGTTCTGGCGCCGGCCGATGGCGATGGCCGCCGAAGCGATGTTCGCGGTGATGCTGGTGCTGGGGGGCTGGCTGCTGCTGCGGCCGCAGCCGGCGATCGCCTTCGCCGAGCGCGACTGGGTGGTGCTGGCCGACGTACGCAACATGACCGGCAACAGCCTGCTGGATGATTCGATGGACCTTGCCCTGCGGGTCAGCCTTGAACAATCCCGCTACGTCAACGTGCTCAGCGACCTGAAGGTGCGTGACACCGAAGCACGCATGCGCCGCAATCCCGATGCTCCGCTGGACAGGAGGGCGGCAGTGGAAGTGGCGATCCGCGAGGGCGCCCGTGCCGTGCTGATTCCTTCCATCGCCGAGGTCAACGGACGCCTGCGCGTGGCGGTGGAAGTGGTGCAACCGCGCGATGGGGTCACGGTGTTCACCGAGTATGCGGACGGACGTGGCCTGGAGTCCGCACTGCGTTCCACCGATACCGTCGTCGCCTCGTTGCGCACGCGCCTGGGTGAAGCCCTTTCCGACGTGCACAGCAATGCCCGGCCGCTGCCGCAGGTCATCACGCCGGACCTGGATGCACTTCGTGCCTACGCCGAAGGCAGCAACGCACTGGCAGACCGGCGTTACAGCGAGGCACTGCAGTTCTTCGAGCAGGCGCTCAAGCTCGACCCGGAATTCGCCTTCGCCCACGTCGGCAGGATGCGGATCCACATGGCGCGCGGCGAGGTCAACCAGGCCATGGCGTCGTACCGCAGCGCAGTGGCGCTGCGCGAACGGCTGCCCCCGCGCGACGCGTTGTACCTGGAAGCCTGGGGAAAGCAGCTCGACGGTGCGCCGATCAGCGAGGTTGCCGCGAAATGGAAAATGCTGACCGATCTGTACCCGGACTACTACGCCGGGTATATGAATCGCGCGCGCGCACTGTACTCGCTGGGCGACTACACCAATGCCCTGAACGCGGCCCGTCGCCTGCTGGCCACGCAGAATCCGATGCGATCGGTGGCCCATGATTTCGTCGGCCGGATCGAACTGGCTATCGGCCGCCACGACACCGCGCGGCGGCATTTCCGCACGGCCAATACGCTGGCCGGACGTACCGCAAGCACCCGCCTGGGGATCGTGTACGCGGTGGAGGGTGACATGCCCGCCGCGCTGGCCAACATCAAGGACGTGCAGCCCTCCAACATGGGCCAGCAGCTCGAACGCGCTGCGGTGCTGGTGGACGCCAACGATGCGTCCAGTGCGATAGCGGGCCTGCAGACCCTGCGCGATGGCTGCGGCGAAGAGGTCATGTGCACCCTGGTCGACGTGGTGGTGAAGAACCTGCAGGGCATAAGCGGGGTGCAGCACCGCGGGTATCGGCAGGACATCCTGAAGCTGCTGCACGAACTGGATGGCGAGGTGGCCGTTCCGGACCAGCAGGAAGTGGCGTTCATCGTGGCGGCAACCGCCTACGTGGCACAGCGAGGCGACCACTCACCCGGCAACCTGCTGCCGCTCATCAAGCGGCAGATCGCCGCGCGCGGCGGTGATCGCTCGGCGCAGATGCTGGTGATCGTCGAAGCAACGCAGGCCCGCCTTGATGGCCATCCGGAGCGCGCGCTGGCGATGCTCAAGCCGATGGTCGACGGACGCGAGCTCTACCAGGTGCATGCCGCGTTGCGCGACGCCTACCTTGCGATGGACGATGCCGCCAGCGCGCTGGTCGAACAGAAATGGCTCGCGCGCCATCGTGGCCTGGCCTATGCCGAAGACAACGGCAACTACATCCTGCAGGCACTGAACGTGCGCGACAGTCACGACCCACGCGGACAGCCGGCCCGTGGGCCGGCCGCGCTGGCCGTGGCGGCTCAGCCTTCCAATGCTTCCTGGACCTTGCCGGCTTCGAAGCAGTAAGGCACATCGAACGAGCCGCGCAGGGCGACGTGTGCCTGCAGCTGCTGCGATACCGAAGCGAACTCTTCCTTGCTGGCCAGCGCCTGCACCGGATCGCACACCGGTCCGGTGAGGTCGGCGACAACACCGAGGCCAGCAAGTGCCTCGGTCGGGCTTGCCGCGAACGCGGAACGGAACGCGTCATCGTTCTGCAGGCGGTCCAGCAGCGTGGCGGCCTGTGCCGGCGTGAGCGGGGTACGTGCGGGGGGAGTTGCCATGGTCGTCGTCCTGGTTGGGTTGGCTCAAGTAGGCTATAGCGGCATATCCGTGCAGAGGTTTAGCAGAGGATGGCTGCATCGGCGCGATGCGTTGCAGCCTAGAATTGTGCAAGCCTCCTGCTGGACATCTTCATGCGCTTCCGCCGCTGTTCCATCCTCATGATGCAGGTCAAGGAAGACCGTGGACTGGATCTGCAGGCCGTGCTGCAAGGGCGCGCCGAACTGCAGACCTTCCTGGCCTGGCAGGCGTTGGCCGGCCACCTGGATGAGCCGGTCGTGCTGAGCGAAGAAGAGGTCAGCGCCTTGGGCAGGATTCCCCAAGGCGAGTGGAGCGAAGCCGATGCGTACGAAGGCTGCAACCAGATCCTGCACGGATTGATCCTCAAGGGCCTGGTGATCAGCGATGAACAAAGCGCCGCTGGGTTCGGCGACGCCGATGCGCGCGTGCGGGCCTTGAACGGGTGGCCGCTGACCGCGCTGGCACATCGCGCGGGGCGCTGGAGGGGCGTGGACAGCGCCCATGAAATGCGCAGCAACAACCTGGTCACTGCGGTGGAACTGCATGGCCGTTACGGCCCGCCCCCAGCGGCGGTCAGCCAGCACGAAGGCACGCCCATCCCGTTGCCGGTCGCCGCAGACGAGGACTTCGATGAACTGATGTCGCGCAGGGTCACCTGCCGCAATTTCGATCCGGACCGCCCCCTGCCGCTGCAGACCGCAGCGCGGATACTGAAGCGCACCATCATGGCGCACGCGGTGATACAGCCGGCCCAGGACATGCAGATCCTCAAGAAGAACATTCCCTCCGGCGGTGGCCTGCATCCGCTGGAAACCTATGCCGTGGTACGCAATGTGGAGGGCCTGGAAAACGGCATCCACCACTACGATCCGACCAGCCACTCACTGCGCCGCCTGCCCGACCAGCCGGACGACCTAGATGCCCGCGTCCGGGTGATGCTTGCGGGCCAGGACTGGTTCGTCGATGCCGCGTTGCACCTGATCCAGGTGGCGCGTTTTCCCAGGAATTTCTGGAAGTACCGCAGCCACCCCAAAGCGTACCGGGCGATCCTGCTCGATGCCGGCCACCTGTCGCAGCAGCTCGCGATAAGTGCGACCCTCGAGGGGGTCGCGTCCTACGTAACGGCCGCGATCAACGAGTTCGACATCGAGGACACGTTGAAACTGGACGGGATAGCGTCCAGCCCGGTGATGATGTGCGGCATCGGCTGGCGGGCGCAGCAGCTGACCACCACCGAATTCGATCCCGCAGAACGCATCTGGAACAACGGCAGGCAGCACCGGTAACCGTAGCGCCGAGCCATGCTCGGCGGCTCTCCTGCCGAAGGTGGGACGGGGTGGGTTGGCGGGGGCGTTGAGCGGCATGGATGGCGCGAAACGAGGCCCGCAGGAGCGGCTGTTGCCGTCCCCCGCCAACCCAGCCCGCCCCGCCAGCCCACAGCCCGCCAGCCCCCCACCCTGGCCGCAACGCTACGCCGCCTCGAAATCCACCAGCACCGCGCCGTCGCCCACCTGTTCCCCGGCCTTCGCGCGATAGCCATGCACGGTACCGTCGGCCGGCGCGGCCAGCGTGTGTTCCATCTTCATCGCCTCCAGCACCACCAGCGGCGTACCGCGGCTGACCTTGCTGCCCGGTTCCACCAGCGTGGCGACGATCCTGCCCGGCATCGGCGCCAGCAGGCTGCCAGCGTCCGCCGTGGCCTGCTCGGATTCGCCTACCGGGTCATGCACCGTGAAGCGCTGCTGCCCCTGCGCGGTGAACAGATATACCTGGCTGTCATCGCGCAGCACGCCTGCACGCCAGCGCTGCCCATCCAGCGTCACGTCCAGTTGGCCGTCGGCGAAGCGGCCACTGACCTGCTGCGCCGGTTCGGCATCACGCTGCACCTGCCAGCCATCCGGCTGCGTCCACACCCGCAGCGTGTGCTGGCGCTCGCCCTGCTGCAGCGGCAGCAGGCGCGAGGCTGAAGCCCCGATCCGCCAGCCATCCTGTGCCTGCCACGGTGAGCGCGGATCGCGCGCATCAACCGCTGCGCTCGCCGTGGTCACCGTGGCGGCAACCGCCGCCAGCGTCCACAGCGCTTCATCGCCCGCCGCCGGTGCGCCCAGCACGTCCTGCTCGCGCTCGATCAACGCGGTGTCCAGCTTCGCCTGCGAGAACGAAGCGGTGCCCACCAGCCGCCGCAGGAAGCCGGCATTGGTGGTCACGCCCACCACCTGGCAGGCGGCCAACGCCTGCTGCATGCGCCGCAACGCCGCCTCGCGGTCCACGTCCCAGACGATCAGCTTGGCAATCATCGGATCGTAGAAAGGCGTAATGGTGTCGCCCTGCTCAACGCCTGTATCCACGCGCACGTGCGCGCTTTCCAGCGGCAGGCGCAGGTGGCGCAGCGTGCCGGTGGAGGGCAGGAACCCCTTGTCGGCGTCCTCGGCATACAGCCGCGCTTCCAGCGCATGGCCGCTGATCGCCAGCTCGTCCTGGCGCTTGGGCAGCGGCTGGCCGGCAGCCACGCTCAGCTGCCATGCCACCAGGTCGGTGCCAGTGATGAACTCGGTCACCGGGTGTTCCACCTGCAGCCGGGTGTTCATTTCCATGAAGTAGAAATCGCCCTCCGGGGAGGCAATGAACTCCACCGTGCCGGCGCCCACGTAACCCACCGCGCGCGCGGCATCCACCGCGGCCTTGCCCATCGCAGCGCGACGCTCGGCGGTCATGCCCGGGGCCGGTGCTTCTTCCAGCACCTTCTGGTGGCGGCGCTGCACCGAGCAGTCGCGCTCGAACAGGTGCACCACGTTGCCGTGGCCGTCGCCGAACACCTGGATCTCGATGTGGCGCGGCCGCAGTACGTACTTTTCGACCAGCACGTGGTCATTGCCGAAGGCCGAACGCGCTTCGCGCTGGCAGCTGGCCAGCGCCTCGATGAAAGCCGCGCTGTCGTCCACCCGGCGCATGCCCTTGCCGCCGCCACCGGCGCTGGCCTTGATCAGCACCGGGTAGCCGATCGCATCGGCTTGTTCGCGCAGGAACTGCGGGTCCTGGTTGTCGCCGTGGTAGCCGGGGGTCAATGGCACGCCGGCCTGCTGCATCAGCGCCTTGGCCGCGCTCTTGTCACCCATCGCGCGGATGGCGCTGGCCGGCGGGCCGATGAACACCACGCCGACAGCCGCGCACGCGTCAGCGAAGGCCGCGTTCTCAGACAGGAAGCCGTAGCCGGGATGGATCGCCTGGGCCCCACTGCGGCGGGCCGCTTCCAGGATCACATCGGAACGCAGGTAGCTTTCCGCAGCCGGTGCCGGACCGATCGCGATGGCTTCGTCGGCCAGCCGCACATGGCGCGCGTTGCGGTCGGCATCGGAATACACCGCCACCGTGGCGATGCCGAGTCTGCGGCAGGTTGCAATGACGCGGCAGGCGATCTCGCCGCGGTTGGCGATCAGGATCTTGGTGAACATCAGGGAGGGCTCGGTCATGGCGCAGGTCACATGCGGAACACGCCGAAGCGTGTCTCGCGGGCCGGGGCGTTGAGGCTGGCCGACAAGGCCAGGGCCAGCACGCGGCGGGTGTCGGCAGGATCGATGATGCCGTCGTCCCACAGCCGCGCGCTTGCGTAGTAGGGGTGTCCCTGGCGTTCGAACTGGTCGCGGATCGGCGCCTTGAAGGCGTCTTCCTCTTCAGCGGCCCAGGCACCGCCCTTGGCTTGGATGCCATCGCGCTTGACCGTGGCCAGCACGCTGGCGGCCTGCTCGCCGCCCATCACCCCGATGCGTGCGTTCGGCCACATCCACAGGAAGTTGGGCGAGTAGGCGCGGCCGCACATGCCGTAGTTGCCGGCCCCGAACGAACCGCCGATCACCACCGTGAACTTCGGCACCTTCGCACACGCTACCGCCATCACCAGCTTGGCGCCGTCCTTGGCGATGCCGCCCTGTTCGTACTTGCGGCCCACCATGAAGCCGGTGATGTTCTGCAGGAACACCAGCGGTATGTTGCGCTGGGTGCACAGTTCGATGAAGTGCGCGCCCTTCAGCGCGGACTCGGAAAACAGGATGCCGTTGTTGGCGATGATGCCCACCGGATACCCATGCAGGTGGGCAAAGCCGGTGACCAGGGTGCTGCCGTAGCGCGGCTTGAATTCATCGAACCGCGATCCATCCACCAACCGGGCGATCACCTCGCGCACGTCGAACGGCTTGCGCGTATCGGCCGGGATCACGCCATACAGCTCATCTGCCGGGAACAACGGCGCTTCCACCGGCTGAAGCGCCATCGCCGGCTCCGGCTTGCGCCAGTTTAGCTGGGCGATGATCGCGCGCACCCGCGCCAGCGCCTGCAGGTCGTTGTCGGCCATGTGGTCGGCCACGCCGGAAAGCCGCGTGTGCACGTCGGCACCGCCGAGGTCTTCGGCGCTGACCACTTCACCGGTGGCGGCCTTCACCAGCGGCGGGCCGCCGAGGAAAATGGTGCCCTGCTCGCGCACGATCACTGTTTCATCGCTCATCGCCGGCACGTAGGCGCCGCCGGCGGTGCAGCTGCCCATCACGCAGGCGATCTGCGGGATGCCCTGCGCGGACAGGTTGGCCTGGTTGTAGAAGATGCGGCCGAAGTGGTCGCGGTCCGGGAACACCTCGTCCTGCAGCGGCAGGAAGGCGCCGCCGGAATCGACCAGGTAGATGCACGGCAGGCGGTTCTGCTCGGCGATCTCCTGCGCACGCAGATGCTTCTTCACCGTCATCGGGTAGTACGTGCCGCCCTTGACCGTGGCATCGTTGGCCACGATCACGCATTCCACCCCGCTCACCCGGCCGATGCCGGCCACCACGCCGGCGCAGGGCACGGCGTCTTCATACATGCCGTGCGCCGCCAGCGGGGCGATTTCCAGGAAAGCGCTGCCGGCATCGAGCAGCGCATCGATGCGCTCGCGCACCAGCAGCTTGCCGCGCGCGGTGTGCTTGTTGCGTGCCGCCTCGCTGCCGCCCAGCGCGGTACGCGCCAAGGTGGCATGCAGGTCATCGACCACCGCCTGCATGGCGCTGCGGTTGCTTTCGAAGGGTTCGCTGCCGGCGTGCAGCTGGGTGTTCAGAATGCTCATGGAAGGCCCTTACAGCGTGCGCTGGAACAGTTCACGACCGATCAGCATGCGGCGGATTTCCGAGGTGCCCGCGCCGATTTCATACAGCTTGGCATCGCGCCACAAGCGGCCGGTGGGGTATTCGTTGATGTAGCCGTTGCCGCCCAGGATCTGGATCGCCTGGCCGGTCAGCCAGGTGGCTTTCTCGGCCGCGTACAGGATGGCGCCGGCCGAATCCTGGCGGGTGGTGCGGCCCTGGTCGCAGGCGCGCGCCACCGCATAGACGTAGGCACGGCACGCGCCGAGGCCGACGTACATGTCGGCGATCTTGGCCTGGATCAGCTGGAAGCTGCCGATGGCTTCGCCGAACTGGTGGCGCTCGTGCACATAGGGCATCACCACGTCCATCGCCGCGGCCATCAGCCCCAGCGGGCCGCCGGACAGCACCACGCGCTCGTAATCCAGCCCGGACATCAGCACGCGCACGCCACTGCCTTCCTGGCCGAGCACGTTTTCCGCCGGTACTTCGCAATCCTGGAACACCAGTTCGCTGGTGGGCGATGAGCGCATGCCGAGCTTGTCCAGCTTCTGCGCGGTGCTGAATCCCTTCATGCCTTTTTCCACCAGGAAGGCGGTGATGCCCTTGGCGCCGGCGTCCGGATCGGTCTTGGCATACACCACCAGCACGTCGGCATCCGGGCCGTTGGTGATCCACATCTTGTTGCCATTGAGCACGTAGCGGTCGCCACGTTTCTCGGCCCGCAGCTTCATCGATACCACGTCCGAGCCTGCTCCCGGCTCGCTCATCGCCAGCGCGCCGACCAGCTCGCCGCTGCACAGGCCGGGCAGGAACCGCTGCTTCTGCGCTTCGGTCCCGTTCTTGCGCAGCTGGTTCACGCACAGGTTGGAGTGCGCGCCGTAGGAAAGGCCGATGCCGCCGGAGGCACGCGAGACTTCCTCCATCGCCACCACGTGGGCCAGATAACCCATGCCGGTGCCGCCGTATTGCTCTTCCACGGTCATGCCGAGCAGGCCCTGCTCGCCCAGTTTGCGCCACAGCGCGAGCGGGAACTGGTTGGTTTCATCGGCGTGCGCGGCCAACGGCGCGATCTCGGCGGCGGCGAACTGGGCCACGCTGTCGCGCAGCAGGTCGATGTCTTCGCCAAGGTCGAAATTCAGGGATGGAACGTGCATGCGGGCGACTCCACGGACAGGCGGCGGGTAGGGGGCGCACCGGAGGGGAGCAGGCAAGGCACCTGCGCGGGCGATGGCCCAGACTAGCCCGGATCGGGCAAAAAGTGAACACAAGTTCAAAAATTGAATCTACAATCACCCCATGGCTTACAAGCGCTCACCGCTGATGGAAGAACGGATGGCCGGAGCGCGCGAGCGGATCCTGCTGGCGGCCCGTGAACTGGTTGCGGCGGGCGGTTATCGCAATGCCCCGGTGACCGCCGTGGCGGCCCAGGCGGGGGTGTCCACCGGGCTGATCTACCGTCACTTTCCGTCCAAGGCCGAGCTGTTCGTGGAGGTGTTGAGCGCGGCGGTGGAGCACGAAGTCGAGATCCTGGAAGGCATCGCCGCCGGCCCCGAACCGGCACCGCAGCGGCTGCGGCTGGCGATCACCGCCTTCGTGCGGCGTGCGCTGGCCGGGCCCGGGCTGGCGCATGCCTTCATCGTCGAACCGGTCGACCCGGAAGTGGAAGCCGAGCGCATGCGCGGGCGGCGACGCTTCGGCGACGTGTTCCGCCGGCTGGTGCAGGACGGCATCGCAAGTGGGGCGTTCCCCGCGCAGGACGCAGACGTCACCGCCGCCTGCATCGTCGGTGCCTTCACCGAAGCCTTGGTCGGCCCGACCGCGCCCAGCCGCCAGGCCCATCGCGACGAGCACGCCCTGGCTGACTCGATCAGCGCGTTCTGCCTGCGCGCCGCCGGCGGCTGATCACCGTATGGCGGGTGACGACCTTCCTGGTGGGCAAGACCCTCTTGGCGGGCAAAGACCCTCTTGGTGGGCAAAGACCCTCTTGATGGGTGACGACCGTTGGTCGTCACATGCCTGCAAAGGGCACTGGCAGGAGCCGCGGCCCGGCCTCCGCTATCCATGCTGCACTGCGCTGTTGTCCCCGGCGAGGCCCGTTCTATACTCGGGCAGCAGGCTCATACGCTCAGCCGTGGTCCATCGACTATCAGCCAGGGGTAACGAAGAGTGCGGAATCACGATCTTGAGTTCCTGAAACGCTTTTCCATGGTCATCGGCCTGCTGGCCGTGATCACCTTGGGGTTGATCTTCCTGGCCGCCTGGCTGCACACCCGGATTCCCGCCGAGGTATCGCCCACGGCGGTGCTGCGGACCGGCCAGCGCATCGCCCCGTCCGGCGCGGTCTATGCCGGCAGCACCGGCGCGTCGGCGCAGGCGGCAGCCCAGGCGGCCGCGCTGGCGAAGGCCGCCTCGCAGGTGGCCTACGGCGGCACCACCGACGGCAAAGTGATCTACGACAACCTCTGCACCGCCTGCCACACCACCGGTGTCGGCCTGGCCCCCACGCTGGATCATTCGCACTGGGATGCGCGCATCGCGCAGGGCAAGGAAACCCTCTACAAGCATGCCATCGAGGGCTACACCGGCCCGGACGGCGGCATCATGCCCCCCAAGGGCGGCAACCCAGCGCTCAGCGAAGAGCAGATTCACGCCACGGTGGACTGGATGATCGGCAACCTGAAGTAAGGAGAAGGGCGCTGAGCCCTTCCTCTTTGCCGCTTGCGGCCACCGGCGGTGCGACGCATCAGGCTTTCATGATTTGTGGTTACAGTGGCGGCGTACCCCTTCCGTTGCCCCTGTAACCGTCTGGAGCCGTTGTCGATGCGTCGTTGCCTGCTTGCCTTTGCCGTGGCCCTGTCCGCTTCTCCCGCCTTTGCGCAGCCGCAGCCGCAGCCGCAGCCACAGGCCATGCCGGGCCAGCTGGCCAGCCCGCAGGGGGCCACCGTTACGTTGGCCCGTGCGCCCAGCGACTGGCGCGCGCTGGATGGCAAGTATGTCCGCATCGCCGCTCCGCTCACCCTGGCCGGTACCGACGGCCTGGAGCGCTTCGGCCAGCTCACCGTGGCCTTCGAAGGCCGCCTGTGGCAACCCACCGAAGTGGCCATGCCCGGCAGCGCCGGCTACAGCCAGGTGGCGGCGGACAACCAGCGCCGACGCTTGTTGCTTGACGATGGCAGTGATGCCCGCGATCCGCAGCAGGTGCCCTACCTGGCCACCGACGCGGTGTTGCGTACCGGCATGCAGCTGCGTGGCGTGGAAGGCCGCGTGCACGTGGATGCACAAGGCCGCCCCAGCCTGCAGCTGGGCCGCGCGCTGGCCCTGCCTTCGCTGCAGCGCCCGGCGGTGCCGCAGCTGGACGGTTCGTTGAGGGTGGCCGCCTTCAATCTCGAAAATTTCTTCAATGGCGACGGCAAGGGCGGCGGCTTCCCCACCCTGCGCGGCGCCAGGACGCTGGAAGAGCACCACGCGCAGCTGAAGAAGCTGATCGCCACCATCGCCCCGCTGGACGCTGACGTGGCCGCGCTGATGGAGCTGGAGAACGATGGCTACGGCCCGCAGTCGGCCATTGCCACGCTGGTGGATGCGATCAATGCCGCCCCCGGCAGCCACGCCGACTGGCGCTTCGTCGATGCCGGCAAGGGCCCGGGCGAGAATCCGATCCGGGTCGGCATCATCTACCGGTCCAGCCGGCTGACCGCGCTCGGCAAGCCGGCCACGCTGGAAGGCGGTACCTTCGTCGAACACAGCCGGGTGCCGCTGGCACAGGCCTTCCAGGCCAAGGGCGGTGCGCCCTTCATGGTGGTCGCCAATCATTTCAAGTCCAAGGGCTGCCGCGATGCCAGTGGCGCCGATGCCGACCACGAGGACGGGCAGGGCTGCTGGAATGCCACGCGGGTAACATCGGCCCAGCAGCTGGACACCTGGATGCAGGGCGATCCGACCGGCACCGGCACGCGGGATGCGGTGCTGCTGGGCGACTTCAACGCCTATGCGATGGAAGATCCGATCCGCGCGCTGCGCAGCGCCGGCTGGCAGGACGCTTTCGCGCTGGCCAAGGTGGAGCGTCCGTACAGCTATGTCTACAACGGCTACAGCGGCCGGCTGGACCACGCGCTGCTCAACGCCGGCATGGCCAAGCGACTGTCAGGCGCGGCCGAGTGGCACATCAATGCCGACGAAATGGATGCTGGCGGCTACCAGAAGCGCAACGCCGGCGGCCCGTGGCGCAGCTCGGACCACGACCCCCTGCTGCTCGGCTTCGATCGTTGAACCTGCACGCCGGCCGTTGACCGCATGCCTCAGCCGGCGGCGATCAAGCCGATCGCCAGCACCGCCAGCGCCAGGCCCGCACGGTTCCACGCGCTGGTGCGCTCGCCGAAACCGAACACGCCGACCAGCGCACCCAGCACCACCACGCCGATGTTCATGCCGGCGAAGACGGTGGCCGGACTATTGGGCAGGGCCTGGTGTGCGTGCACGTAGAACAGGATGTTGCCGCCGTTGAGCAGGCCCAGCAGCGCGCCTGCGCCGAGGTTGCGCCACGCCAGCCGGGTGCGGCCCCGCGCATGCCGCCATAGCTGCAGGGCCAGCATCAGGATGAAGGCCAGGCAGAAGCACAGCAGCAGCGCGGCCATCGACGGGGTGCCGGACAGGGCGACCTTCTTCAGCAGGATGTCCACCGCAGCAAAGCCGACCCACACGCCGAGCAGCCAGCGCCAGCCTCCTGTGGGGGCCTCCGCGGCCGGCCCGCGCGGGCGCACGCTGATGGCCAGCATCGCTACCAGCCCCAGCCCCAGCCCAACCAGCTTCCACGGCGTGGCGGTCTGGCCGAAGAACGCGAACGCGGCCAGCAGCGAAAGCAGCAGCGACAATCGCTGCGCCACGTCACTGCGTACGATGCCGGCCACCGCCACCGCGCGGCCCAGCACCAGGAAGATCGCCGGCAGGATCACCGCCAGCGCCAGCAGCGCGGCCCACGGGGCGTGGCTGGAGTGCAGCGAGGCCAGCGGTGGGCGCAGCACCAGCCCGGTCATCGCCGCGGCCACCAGGTAATTCCAGGTGACCATCTGGCCTACGTCCAGCTGCTGGCGACGTGCGAGCTTCAGCATCACCGACACCAGCACGCTGCAGATCACCGCGAAGACGAGGAAGTACATGGGGGCCGGGAGCAGGGGAGGGGTGGGGACGCTATCATGTTGCCATGCGCAATCCTCCTTTCCCCCTGCAGTCGGATACCCTCGTGCTTGCCGGACCGGTCGGTCCGCTGGACGCAGCGGTTGATCTGCCCAAGCCGGAGGTGCCGGCCCAGCCGGTGACCGCCATCGTCTGCCACCCGCTGTCCACCGAGGGCGGCACGATGCACAACAAGGTGGTCACCATGGCCGCCAACACGCTGCGCGACCTCGGCGTGGCGACGGTGCGTTTCAACTTCCGCAGTGTCGGCGAATCGGCCGGCCGCTTCGACCACGGCAACGGCGAACAGGACGACCTGAAGGCCGTGGTGGCCTGGGTGCGCGAACAGCGCCCGGACGATCAGGTGTGGTTGGTGGGCTTCAGCTTTGGTGCCTTCGTTTCGTTGAAAGTCACCGCCGAGGTGCAGCCGCAGGCGCTGGTGTCGATCGCCCCGCCGGCCGGCCGCTGGGACTTTGGCGGCATCCAGCCACCGGCGCAGTGGCTGGTGATCCAGGGCGACCAGGACGAGATCGTCGATCCGCAGGCGGTGTATGACTGGCTGGAGACCGTGGACGCGCCGCACGAGCTGGTGCGCATGCCCGACACAAGCCACTTCTTCCACCGCAAGCTGATCGACCTGCGCGGGGCGATCACCCACGGGGTGAAGCGCTGGCTGCCGCTGCAAGCGGATCCGGCGGCATGAGCGAGGCGGTGATGACCCCATCGCGGCGCTATGCCGAGGGCGTGGCGCGCGGCGAATGGCAGGACGACCCGGCCCAGCATGCCGCACTGGCCGAACTGGACCGCATCCACCTGGCGTTGCTGGAAGATGCCGACGACGGCTGGCTGGACCGGTTGTCGTCGTTCTTCAAGAAGCCCGAAGCGGTCAAGGGCCTGTATTTCTGGGGTGGTGTCGGCCGCGGCAAGACCTTCCTGGTGGACCTGTTCTACGACGGATTGCCGATCCAGCAGAAATACCGCACGCACTTCCACCGGTTCATGCGCGGCATCCATGAACGCCTGCGCGAACACCAGGGGCAGAGCGATCCGTTGGCGAAGATCGCCCAGGAGTGGCGCAGCAAGCTGCGCGTGCTGGTGCTCGACGAATTCTTCGTCACCGACATCGGCGATGCGATGCTGCTGGCGCGCCTGCTGGAGCGCCTGTTCGCCGAGGGCGTGACCTTGGTGACCACCTCCAACACGGCGGTGGAAAACCTGTACCTCAACGGCCTGCAGCGCGACAGCTTCCTGCCCGCCATCGACCTGCTGCAGCGCTACTGCGTGGAGTTGTACGCCGAAGGCACCGAGGACTACCGCATGCGCGCGCTCACGCGTTCGCCGGTGTACCGCGCGCCACTGGCCGCCGACAGCGATGAGTGGCTGGCCAGCCGTTGGATCGACCTCAGCGGTGGGCAGCCGGCGAAGGCCGGCAACATCGAGATCGAGGGCCGCAAGATCCCGGTGCGCGGGCGCGGCAAGAGCATCGCCTGGTTCGATTTTACGGCGCTGTGCGAAGGCCCGCGCGGGCCTTCGGACTACATCGAGATCGCGCAGGAGTTCAACACCGTGCTGCTGGGCGGCATCCCCGCGTTCGACCGCAACAACGAAGACGCCGCGCGGCGCTTCGTCAACCTGATCGACGAACTGTACGACCGCCACGTCAACCTGGTCTGCACCGCCACCACCTCGCCGATCGAGCTCTACACGGGCAACCGCCTGCAGGGCGCCTTCGAGCGCACCGCCTCGCGCCTGATCGAAATGCAGAGCGCCGAATACCTGGGCACCGCGCACAAAGCCTGAAAAAGGGGACGGAGGGGATTAAGGCGCAAACGACCCGAAGGCGGCCGTTTGCGCCTTAATCCCCTCCGTCCCCTTTTTGGCTGCCCAGCCAGCTTCGTGCAGGCCGCGTGAGGGTCAGTGTTGCGTTGATCGTGACCCGCTGTCACATCAAAAGAGTGCTCTGCGGCCTTGACTGCGCACCCGTTTCTGGCGGGTAGCGCCCCTGCGGGGCGGGGCAAAAACCGCTGGTCCTTGCGCCACAAGGGATTAGGAGAAATCCCTACATTTGGCGTTGACGGACCCCCTTACCCCCACTATCTTGTGGCCGTCGGTGTCTTCGACCACAAGTCGAGGGCACGGACGGGAAGCCTGGACCCCTGCATGCAGGGACTCCGGCACTGCCCCGCAACGGTACTTTCGGGAGCCTTTCCGTCTTGCCGACAGCCGCATGTGCACATGTGCGGCGCTGGCTGCGTGATCTCTGATCGGATGACAGGTTTTGCAGGGTGCGGTGTGCGGGCTTTCCGTCACTGTCGCGCCGTATGCGACACATCTCTTTCATCCTTGGATTGATCCGCACCGGAACGTGCCTGCCCAGGCGCGCCGTGCATCCCATCTCACGCCCAGAGGACCACCGCCGTGACCACCGAAAACAGTGCCACCATCGACAAGGAAAGCGAGTTCCTGCTTACGTCGCCGCCGACTGCCAACACCATGAGTGTGACCAAGCGCAACGGTACGACCGAGCTGGTGGACCTGAACAAGATCGTCCGCGCGGTGCAGCGTTCCTCGGAAGGCCTGCATTCGGTCGATCCGATGCGCGTGGCCACCCGCACCATTTCCGGCCTGTACAACGGCGCCACCACGCAGGAGCTGGACGAGCTGTCCATCCGCACCTCCGCCCTGCTGATCGGTGAAGAGCCCGAGTACGGCCGCCTGGCCGCGCGCCTGCTGGCCAACTTCATCGCCAAGGAAGTGTCCAACCAGGAGATCCACGCGTTCTCCCAGTCGGTCGGCCGTGGCCACGAAGTGGGCCTGATCAACGACCGCCTGCTGGGCTTTGTGCAGATCAACGCGCGCAAGCTCAACGATGCGATCGATCCCACGCTCGACCTGAACTTCGATTACTTCGGCCTGCGTACCCTGTACGACCGCTACCTGCTGCGCCATCCGCACACCCGCAAGGTGATCGAGACCCCGCAGCAGTTCTTCCTGCGCATCGCCAGCGCGCTGAGCGAAGACGTGGCCGAGACCCTGGCGCTGTACAAGCGCATGGGCAACCTGGATTACCTGCCGTCCTCGCCGACACTGTTCAACTCGGGCACCACCCACGAGCAGCTGTCGTCCTGCTTCCTGCTGGATTCGCCGCAGGATTCGCTGGAATCCATCTATTCCAAGTACGGCGACATCGCCCAGCTGTCCAAGTTCAGCGGCGGCATCGGCGTCAGCTACACCCGCGTGCGTTCGCGTGGCTCGCTGATCAAGTCCACCAACGGTCATTCCAACGGCATCGTGCCGTGGCTGAAGACCATGGATTCCTCGGTTGCCGCGGTGAACCAGGGCGGCAAGCGCAAGGGCGCGGCCTGTGTGTACCTGGAAAGCTGGCACGCCGACATCGAGGACTTCCTCGAGCTGCGTGACAACACCGGCGACGAATCGCGCCGTGCGCACAACCTGAACCTGGCCAACTGGATCCCGGACCTGTTCATGAAGCGCGTCGAGGCCGACCAGGAATGGTCGCTGTTCGATCCGCGGGTGGTCCCCGAGTTCACCGATCTGTTCGGCGACGCCTTCGAAGCGGCGTACCTGCAGGCCGAAGCGCAGGGCAAGGCCAACCGCACCATCTCCGCACGCAAGCTGTACTCGCGGATGATGCGCACCCTGGCCGAGACCGGCAACGGCTGGATGACCTTCAAGGACAAGTGCAACCGCGCCAGCAACCAGACCCTGCGTCCGGGCAACGTGATCCACCTGTCCAACCTGTGCACCGAAATCCTGGAAGTCACCTCGGCCGAAGAGACCGCGGTGTGCAACCTGGGCTCGATCAACCTGGGCAACCATTTCGATGCCCACGGCGAGTTCGATTTCGACAAGCTGGCCGACACCGTGCGCCTGGCGATCCGCCAGCTGGACCGCGTGATCGACCTGAACTTCTACCCGATCGAATCGGCACGCCGCGGCAACCTGCGCTGGCGTCCGGTCGGCCTGGGCTGCATGGGCCTGCAGGACGTGTTCTTCCGCAAGCGCCTGGCCTTCGACAGTGCCGAAGCCCGTGCGCTGTCGAAGAAGATCGCCGAAAGCATCTACTTCCATGCGCTGGAAACCTCGGTCGAACTGGCCCAGGAACGCGGCAAGCATCCGTCCTTCGCCGACACCCGTGCGGCCAGCGGCGAGCTGCAGTTCGATGCCTGGAACGTGGTGCCGGAAGACACCGCGCGTTGGGACGCCCTGCGTGAGCGCATCAAGGAACACGGCCTGCGCAACTCGCTGATGATCGCGATCGCCCCGACCGCCACCATCGCCTCCATCGCCGGCTGCTACGAGTGCGTGGAACCGCAGGTGTCCAACCTGTTCAAGCGCGAGACCCTGTCCGGCGACTTCCTGCAGATCAACCGTTACCTGGTGACCGAGCTGAAGAAGCTGGGCCACTGGACGCCGGAAATGCGCGATGCGATCAAGCTGGCCGACGGTTCCATCCAGGGCATCGCACAGATCCCGGAAACGCTGCGCCACGTGTACCGCACCGCATGGGAACTGCCGATGCGTTCGCTGATCGACATGGCCGCCGATCGTGGCGCCTTCATCGACCAGTCCGCCTCGCTCAACCTGTTCATGGAAAGCCCGAACATCGGCGCGATGTCGTCCATGTACATGTACGCCTGGAAGCAGGGCATCAAGACCACGTACTACCTGCGTTCGCGTCCGGCCACCAAGATCGCCAAGACCACCGTCAGCAGCCACGTGGCCGCCGTCGATCCGGTCGATGCCGTCGCCTGCTCGCTGGAAAATCCGGAAAGCTGCGAGGCGTGCCAGTAACACGCAGCAATGATGTAGCGCCGGGCCCTGCCCGGCGTTTTCACCCGTAAACCAGGAATCACCATGGCTGATAAACCCACCCAGATGCTGCTCGACCCAGGTTTTGAACTGACCCTGCGTCCGATGCGCTACTCGCAGTTCTACGAGATGTACCGGAACGCGATCAAGAACACCTGGACGGTGGAAGAGATCAACTTCCAGATCGACATCAGCGACCTGCATTCGAAGATGTCGCCGGCCGACCGCCACCTGATCCACCGCCTGGTCGCGTTCTTCGCCACCGGCGATTCGATCGTGTCCAACAACCTGGTGCTGAACCTGTACCAGCACCTCAATGCGCCCGAAGCGCGCATGTACCTGTCGCGCCAGCTGTATGAAGAAGCGCTGCACGTGCAGTTCTACCTGACCCTGCTGGACAACTACCTGCCGGATCCGGACGAGCGCGTCAAAGCCTTCGCCGCGGTGGAGAACATCGACTCGATCAAGAAGAAGGCCGACTTCTGCTTCAAGTGGATCGACTCCATCCAGGACCTGCGCCGCATCGAAACGCGCGACCAGCGTCGCCAGTTCCTGCTCAACCAGATCTGCTTCGCTGCCTGCATCGAAGGCCTGTTCTTCTTCGCCGCGTTCGCCTACGTGTACTACTTCCGTTCGCGTGGCCTGCTCAACGGCCTGGCGTCGGGTACCAACTGGGTGTTCCGCGATGAAAGCGCGCACATGGAGTTCGCCTTCGAGTGCGTGGACGTGATCCGCGAAGAAGAGCCGGACCTGTTCGACGATGCGATGAAGCAGCAGGTGTACGACATGCTGGCCGAAGCGATCGAGTGCGAAGTGCAGTTCGCCGAAGACGTGCTGTCCGGCGGCGTGGCGGGTATTTCCACCCGCGACATGCGCCAGTACCTGCAGCACTGCGCGGACAACCATTTCCACCGCCTGGGCATGGAAAAGAAGTACAACGTGCGCAACCCGCTGTCCTTCATGGAACTGCAGGACGTGCAGGAGCTGACCAACTTCTTCGAACGCCGCTCCTCGGCCTACCAGGTCGGCGTGAAGGGCGAAGTCGCCTTCGACATGTCCTTCTGATCGGGCAGTGACGGCCGCTGGCCGTCAACCCAACGTCAACGCGTGACACTGAAAAAGGGACGGATGCGACATAATCGCTCCGTCCCTTTCTCATGCCGGTACCCCCATGACCGACCAGCCCGAAACCGTGCCACTGAGTGCCCACGGTCGGTGACCTGCCGACGCCAGACCTTGTGCTAGATTCGCGAAAGTGGAACTGGTGCGAGAGGTGCATTCATGGATACATGGGTCGAGAGGTGCGCTTCTTCATCACCAGGCGGACGTCGGGGCCGCCCCTCGCAAGCCGCGTGTCGCTGCCTCACACTGGCGATTGCGGCGTTGGTACTGTCAGCGTGTTCGAGCGGTAGGCCCCCAACCCCCTCGCATCATTTGAACCAAGGACAGTCCGTCAAATCGGGGAGTGAAACGGGTATGGAGCGATTCAAGAACGACATCGAGCGTTTGTCCAGCGTGCGTTTTGATGATGTCGATGCATTGAGTAAACAGCTTCACACGCACCTGGGAGAACCGACGCGACAGGAGCTTATGCACGAGCGGACCGCAGAACGCGGAGTGTTGGGCGACCTTGAGCTCCGGAACATCAAGATGAGAAGTGCTGCTGACGATCCTGCGCATGCGAGGCTGATCTTTGAGGTCGCGCCACCGAGCATTGCGCTCGACGAGATCATCTGGGAGGACTCCACCATAGATCCACCTCACCCTGATGCGCCTGACTCCCGCGCCTCCTGGTCAGCGCGGGTGAATGGTGCCAAGGTCGTGCTCGGGCTCGCCGCTGACAACGTGACGCTGACTTACGTATCGATCAGCCAGCGCTGACCTTCTGTCATGGCCAGGGAGCCGCAGCATGGAGCGCACTGAAGCATTTGGACTGCCGCAGCAACAAGAGGATGGTCGCCCGGGAGACGCACGTCGTCCGGCTTTGCCACTGGTTGATTCCTCGTTGGCGCCACTTCTGGCGAAATCCCCAACTCTTCAAGCGGGTCTCTCGCAGGCGAGACGCGACGGTATAGTTATCGAGTGGGGGCCAGCCGGTAGAGGCACCTATCTTGTTCCCGGTGTGAAGATCGTTATTGACGAGAACGCGATCGGGCAAGGCCCCAGGAGACTCTCAGCAATGTCCAGGTCCAGCGCGAAATTGTCGCAGCTGGGGGCCCGGATATTGGCGTGTCGGGGACGGGGAGTCGGCCACAGCAGTATGGAGCCATTGCGGTGGAACTCCAGGCCGGGCGGATCAATCGTAGCCAAGCGCTCGAACAGATCGCCGAGGTGTTCAAGACGGAGGCTCCCTCTGTTGGTCCTCACGCGACATACGAGCTTTACTATGGCGCGTGCTATGACCAACACTTAGCACCTTCGCAGCGGGGGCGTAGGCCGGAGCCAGAATCTGACGCCGAGCGCACTGCGGTTGCTGAGCGAGTTGCCACTGTCACCGACGAGTCACCGTCGCTGCATCGCGTGTCCTCTCCAACAGCTGGACTTGGTGATGCTGACCGTGCTCTCTACATGCAGATAAGGGCTGGCGTGGAGCGCCTGGATGCCGAGCATGGCAAGCCGTGGGATGAGTCGAGCCAGCGCATGACGGCGAGCCTGTTGGTATTGGCGAAGGAGCAGGGACTTTTGCGGGTTGACCATATTGTGCTCAACAACCCGACCGAAACCCTGGCTCGTGGTGAGAGGGTCTTCATAGTGGAGGGAGCAATGGATGATCCCGCCCATCGCCGAGGACACATGAATACGATGGATGCGCTTCGTGCGACGGAAGCGGAGTCGCTGCATCGTGCTGATGCGTTGAGTCAATCGCAAGCAGCGAGCCTTGAACAACAGCCGGCACAGCACGTCCATACGCAGGACGGCCCATCGTTCTTGCGATAGGGGTATCGCTACGCCTGCACGCCCCCTGCCTTAGAATCCGCTTCCCCCCCCACCCGACCCGTCCCCATGATCCCCATCCCCGAAAACGTGCCACCCATCGAAGTGCGCATGGCGGAGATCGTCTTCCCCAACCACACCAACCACATGGGCACCCTGTTCGGTGGCCAGGCGCTGGCATGGATGGACAAGGCGGCATTCCTGGCCGCCGCGCGTTACTCGCGCCGCACCGTGGTCACCGCGCGCAGTGATCAGGTCGATTTCAAACTGCCGATCCGCATTGGCCAGATGGTTGAAACCATCGGCCGTATCGTGGAAGTTGGCCGCAGTTCGATGAAAGTGCAGGTGGAATTGATCGCCGAGGACCTGCACAACGGCGAGCGCAAGCTGTGCACCCGCGGCCACTTCGTGATGATCGCACTGGACGACGAAGGCCATCCCACTGCCGTCCCGGCATTGCCCGAGGCCACGCCGGACGCCTGAGCCGGCGCTTGCACGGTGGCCGGGTTGCCCCCATCTGAGCCGGTATGAGCCAGCCGCTGACCGATTTCATCGCGCGCGCCCGCCGCCTGTTCGTGCTGACCGGCGCCGGTTGCAGCACTGCCTCCGGCATTCCGGATTACCGCGATGCCGATGGCCAGTGGAAGCGCACCCCGCCGGTGACCTACCAGGCCTTCATGGCCGAACCGGCGACCCGCCAGCGCTACTGGGCACGCAGCCTGGTCGGCTGGCCGCGCTTCGGCCACGCCGTGCCCAATGGCACCCATCACGCGCTGGCCGCGCTGGAAGCCAGCGGCAAGCTGGAAGTGCTGCTGACCCAGAACGTGGACGTGCTGCACCAGCGTGCCGGCAGTGCCAACGTGATCGACCTGCATGGCCGTCTGGACCGCGTGCGCTGCATGGGCTGCGAGCAGCGCAGCGGCCGCGAGGACCTGCAGCAGCGCCTGATGGCGGCCAATCCCGGCTGGGACGCGCTGGATGCTGGCATCGCACCGGATGGTGACGCCGATCTGGAGACCGATTTCTCCGCCTTCAACGTGCCGGACTGCCTGCACTGCGGTGGCCTGCTGAAGCCGGACGTGGTGTTCTTCGGTGAAAACGTGCCGCGCGAACGTGTCGCGGCCGTGCATGACCACCTGCAGCGCGCCGATGCGGTGCTGGTGGTGGGCTCATCGCTGATGGTGTACTCCGGCTTCCGCTTCGTGCAGGCCGCGGCCAAGGCCGGGCTGCCGGTGGCCGCGCTGAACCGTGGCCGCACCCGCGCCGATGAACTGCTCGCCTTCAAGGACGAGCGAGACTGCGCCGAAGCGCTGGCACCGTGGCTGGCAAGGTAGCGCCGAGCCATGCTCGGCGGGCCGACGCGTGCGGACAGATTCCGCCGAGCGTGGCTCGGCGCTACCAGCACGATCCTGTGATCCAACACAGCGCTTGATCTCCAACCCCATCGGCGCTGCAATAGCCCCCTGTCTTTTCCCCTGCGAATCCCCCACGTGAGCCAGCTGCTGTCGCCCGTCACCTTCGGGCCCCTGACCCTGCCCAACCGCATCGTGATCGCGCCGATGTGCCAGTACTCCGCCGAAAACGGCCAGGCCACCGATTGGCACACCATCCACCTGGGCAACCTGTCCCAGTCCGGCGCCGGCCTGCTGATCCTGGAAGCCACCGCCGTGGAGCCACGCGGCCGCATCAGCCATGCCGACCTGGGCCTGTGGGACGACGCCACCGAAGCCGCGCTGGACAAGGTGCTGCAAACGGTGCGCCGCTGGTCGACGATGCCGATCGGCATCCAGCTCGGCCACGCCGGTCGCAAGGCCTCGGTGTCGCGTCCGTGGGAAGGCGGCAAGCAGATTCCTGCCGATGATGACAACGGCTGGACGCCGGTCGCGCCGTCGCCGCGCCCGTTCCACGCCGGCAACCCGGCCCCGCATGAACTGACCGAAGCGGAGATCGCCGGCATCGTCGAAGCCTTCGCCGAAAGCGCACGCCGTGCCGAGCGCCTGGGTATCCAGCTGATCGAACTGCATGCCGCGCACGGTTACCTGCTGCACCAGTTCCTGTCGCCGCTGAGCAACCAGCGTAGCGATGGCTACGGCGGGCCGCTGCCGAACCGCATGCGCCTGCTGATCGAGGTGTACGACGCGGTGCGTGCGGCGGTATCGCCGTCGATCGCCGTGGGCGTGCGTATTTCGGCCAGTGACTGGGTCGCCGGCGGCTGGGACATCACCCAGACCGAGACCGTGGCGATGATCCTGGAATCGCGCGGCTGCAACTTCCTGCATGTTTCCAGCGGTGGCCTGGACGAACGCCAGAAGATCGAGATCGGCCCGGGCTACCAGGTGCCTTTCGCTGCGGCGATCAAGGCCAAGGGCCGCATGCCGGTGATTGCCGTGGGCCTGATCACCGAGCCCGACCAGGCCGAGTCGATCCTGCGCCACAACCATGCCGATGCCATCGCCCTGGCACGCGGCATCCTGTACGACCCGCGCTGGCCGTGGCACGCCGCCGCCGCACTCGGCGACAGCGTGGTGCCGGCCCCGCAGTACCTGCGCTGCGAGCCGCGCGAAGCCCGCGGCGTCTTCGAAACGCGCTGATCCGGCAGTGACGGCCGCCGGCCGTCATACCCTAGCCCTGGCGCCTGGTGGGTGACGACCGTTGGTCGTCATGCCCTTGCCCTGGCGCCTGGTGGGTGACGACCGTTGGTCGTCACGCTCACCTTCCCGGTGACGGCCGCTGGCCGTCCGCCCGTTGACCCTCACCCCGCCGGCACCTGCCATGCCACCGGCAATCCCGCCTGCAGGTGCTCGAACAGCACGCGGATGCGCGCGGTGAAATCGCGCCGGTCGCTCAGGCAGAAGAACATCTCCATCGGCTCCGGCCGCCATGCCGGATCATCGGCCAGCACGGCCTGCAGGCGGCCGTCGCGCAGATAGGGCTCGGCGACGAACGCAGCCAGCCGGGTGATGCCGCCGCCGGCCGCGGCCAGTTCGGCCAGGGCATCGATGTCGTCGCAGATCATTCCGGGCTGCATCGTCGCCTCTACGCGACCGTGTTCGCCCACCAGCCCCCAGCGCAGTGGACGGCCGTCGGCGGGGAAGCGGAACAGCAGCGCGCGGTGACTTGCCAGCTGCTCCGGTGAGGTCGGGGTGCCCGCCCGTTCCAGATAGGAAGGGGCGGCGCAGAACACGAACGGGATGCGAGCCAGCGGGCGTGCCACCAGCCCATCCTGCAGCTGTGCGCCGATGCGGATGCTCACGTCCACCGACTCTTCGGCGTGGCGCACGGCGCGGTCGGACAGGCGCAGTTCCAGCTGCAGCTGCGGATACCGGCGCTGCAGCGCGGGCAGCATCGGCGCCAGCACGTGGCGCCCGAACGCGCGGCTGCAGCCGATGCGCAGCGGGCCGACCGGTTCGATGTCGCCGCTGCTGACCGCAGCCTGCGCGCCGGCCAGCTCCGCTTCGATGTGCTGCACCTTGGACAGGTACAGCGCGCCGGCTTCGCTGAGGGACAGCGACCGGGTGCTGCGGTTGAACAGGCGCACGCCCAGATGCGCCTCCAGCCGGCTGATGTTCTGGCCGACGGCCGTGGCGCTGATACCGAGTGCGCGCGCGGCGCCGGCGATGCTGCCGGCTTCGGCGGTGCGGGTGAAGGTGCGGATGAGCTGGAGCAGGTTCATGACCGCACAGCCTGCCATGGCCGGGGGCAAAGTTCTGCTTCGGACTGCCCCAAGCATGCAGGGGCTGCAGCCGGGATGCGCGTCGGGCATGCTGGAAGGCTGTTCCTGCACGCCCCCTTTCATGACTGATTCCACTGTATTGCCGGCCCGTCGCGGGCTGAAGTTCGGCCATCGCGCCACGCCCTATGTGTTTGCTTTTTTCATGGCCGGCATCATGGCGATGCTGATGTGCCTGGTGATCACCGCCGCGCACGCGGGGGTGGACGAGGCCTATCTGGGCCGGGTGCTGGAGGCCTATCTGCTGGCAATGCCGGTGGCATTCTGCTGCGTGCTGGTGGTGCGCCCGCTGGTGCTGCGGCTGGTAGCACTGACGGTGCATCCGCCGGGCTGAGGAAAGAGACGGCCGCTGGCTGTCATGTCGGGCGCAGCCAGTAGCGCCGAGCCGTGCTCGGCGAGCGCAGCGGAAGGCAGGAGCGTGACGACCAACGGTCGTCACCCACCGAAGGTCACCAACGGTCGTCACCCACCGAAGGTCACCAACGGTCGTCACCCACCGAAGGTCACCAACGGTCGTCACCCACCGAAGGTCACCACTGAAGGTCACCCACCTACGGAAGAGGCATGACGGCCAGCGGCCGTCACTACCGGTCGATGCAGTTGCATCTGAGAGCATTTATTCCGCAGCGCAGCAGGCTGGCCTAGACTTGGCCGGATGCGACCCGACTCCATCCTCACCCTGTCCTGCCCGGACCGCACCGGTATCGTCTACCGCGTGTCCGGCCTGTTGTACGACCACGGCTGCAACATCCTCGACGCCCAGCAGTTCGGCGACGAAGAGAGCGGGCGCTTCTTCCTGCGCGTGCATTTCGACCGTGATGCCGGCCTGCCACTGGACACGGTCCAGGCGTCGATGCAGGCGCTGGCAAGCGACTTCGGCATGGACTGGCAACTGCACGACGGCCGCCGCCGCGCCCGCCTGCTGGTGCTGGTCAGCAAACAGGGGCACTGCCTCAACGACCTGTTGTTCCGCGCCCACAGCGGCCAGTTGAAGGTGGATATCGCGGCGGTGGCCTCCAACCACGCCGACTTCGCACCGCTCGCAGCGTCGTACGGCATTGCGTTCCATCACCTGCCGGTGAGCGCGGAAACGCGCGGGGTGCAGGAACGCCAGATCATCGATCTGGTGGAGCGCGAGAAGATCGACCTGGTGGTGCTGGCGCGCTACATGCAGATTCTTTCGCCGACGCTGTGCCGCGCGCTGGCGGGCCGTGCGATCAACATCCACCACAGCTTCCTGCCCAGCTTCAAAGGGGCGCAGCCGTATCACCAGGCGCACGCACGCGGGGTCAAGATCATCGGTGCCACTGCGCATTACGTGACCGAAGACCTGGACGAAGGCCCGATCATCGAACAGGACGTGGCCCGCGTGGATCATGCGATGACCCCGCGCGAGCTGGTGCGTCTGGGCAGCGATACCGAATCGCAGGTGCTGGCGCGTGCGGTGCGCCGGCATGTGGAGCACCGCATCCTGCTCAACGGGCATCGTACGGTGGTGTTCCGTTAGCGCGGCGCGTGTGGCGCACATTGCGGTGCCGGGTGGAATCCGCCGAGCACGGCTCGGCGCTACCGGAACAGCACCCGGCGCGATCAGAGCAGCGCGATGCCTGCCGTTGCCAATGCCTGGCGCGTGGCGTCGTCGTTGTCGGCGCTGACCGGTCGGGTCAGGTCCCAGTGGAAGCCCACGGCGAAGCCGGCGCTGGCCGCGTCCTGTGCGGTCCACAGCACGCAGTAGTCGCGTGCCAGCCCACATACGTGCACTTCGCTGATGCCGCGTTCGCGCAGCCAGCCGGCCAGTCCGGTTGCCGGGCGCGACCCTTCCGGGCCGTGGTTCTCGCGGAACGCGCTGTACGAATCCACCCGCGGACGGGTGCCTTTGCGCAGCACCAGGTCAGCGGCATTCCAGTCCACGCCGGGATGCAGCACCGCGCCGGGTGATCCCTGCACGCAGTGGTCGGGCCACAGGGTCTGCGGATGGCCGTGCAGCTGGATCTGCGCGAACGGCTGCTGGCCGGCGTAGTGGCTGGCGAACGATGCATGGTTGGCCGGGTGCCAATCCTGGGTGGCGACCACGGTGCGGTAGCGGCGCTCGGCCAGCAGCGCGGCGATCGGGGCGACCAGCGCATCGCCATCGGCACAGGCCAACGCGCCGCCGGGCATGAAATCCGGTTGCAGGTCCACCACGATCAGGGCCACGTGGGCGGGCAGGGGCGTCATGGGAAAATCCGTACCGGGGGAACCTGCAGCGTAGCGGGGGACAGGGCGTAGCGTCGAGCCTGGTCGACGGCGCGGGAGGTGGTGTCGAGCAAGCTCGACACTACGGGAAGGCGGGGCATGTCGAGCAGTCGCGACACGACAAGGGCGGCGGCAGCGCGCCGCCGCCCGCCTTCCTGGTCAGGCGACGCTGGCCTCGTCAGGCGACGCTGGCCTCGGCGTGCTCGGCGCGCAGTTCGGCCGCGGCGGCCACCAGTGCTTCCAGCGCCGCGCGGGCTTCCGGCCAGCCGCGGGTCTTCAGGCCGCAATCCGGGTTCACCCACAGCTGTTGCGGCTTCAGCACCGCCAGCGCCTTGCGCAGCAGGTCCACCATCTCCGCCTTGTCCGGCACGCGCGGGGAGTGGATGTCATACACGCCCGGCCCGATCTCGTTGGGATAGTTGAAGCGCACGAAGGCATCCAGCAGCTCCATCCGCGAACGCGAGGTTTCGATCGAGATCACATCGGCATCCATGGCCGCCACCGAGTGGATGATGTCGTTGAACTCCGAGTAGCACATGTGGGTGTGGATCTGCGTGGCATCGCGCACCCCGCTGGTGCTGATCCGGAACGATTCCACCGCCCAGTCCAGGTAGTTGCGCCAGTGCGCGCGGCGTAGCGGCAGGCCTTCGCGGATCGCCGGTTCGTCAACCTGGATCACGCCGATGCCCGCCGCCTCCAGGTCATTCACCTCGTCGCGCAGTGCCAGCGCGATCTGCCGGCAGGTGGCGTCGCGCTCCTGGTCGTCGCGCACGAACGACCACTGCAGCACCGTCACCGGGCCGGTCAGCATGCCCTTCATCGGCTTGCGGGTAAGCGACTGGGCGTACTGCGACCAGCGCACCGTCATCGGCTGCGGGCGGCTGACATCGCCGAAGATCACCGGCGGTTTCACGCAGCGCGAGCCGTAGCTCTGCACCCAGCCATTGCCAGTGAAAGCGAAGCCTTCCAGCTGCTCGCCGAAGTACTCCACCATGTCGTTGCGCTCGAACTCGCCATGCACCAGCACGTCCAGTCCCAGTGCTTCCTGCACGCGCACGCACTGCGCGGTCTGCTGCTCCAGGAAGGCCTCGTAGTCGGCCAGCGACAACGTGCCGGACTTGTGCCGGGCGCGTGCTTGGCGAACGTCCAGGGTCTGCGGGAACGAGCCGATCGTGGTGGTGGGCAGCAGCGGTAACTGCAGCGCGGCGTGCTGGGCCAGGCGGCGCTGCGGATAGCTGCCATGGCGCCGGGCGTCGGCGGCGGACAGGCTGGCCAGGCGCGCGGCGACGGCCGGATTGTGCACGCGCGGCGAGCGACGACGGGCGTCCAGTGCCTCGCGGTTGGCGCTCAGCCCGGCGTCCGCGGACGGCTTGCCGTCCAGCGCATCGGCCAGCACGCGCAGCTCTTCGAGCTTCTGCCGTGAGAACGCCAGCCAGCTGCGCAGTTCCCCGTCCAGTTTCTTTTCCAGCGACAGGTCAACCGGCGAATGCAGCAGCGAACACGACGGGGCCAGCCACAGCAGGTCCGCACCGCGATCAGTCTGCGCATAGCGCGCCAGGATCAGCGCATTGTCCAGGTGGGTGCGCCAGATGTTGCGGCCGTTGACCAGCCCGGCCGACAGCACGCGGCCGGCGGGCAGCGCCTGCAGCACGGCATCCAGTTGTTCCGGCGCCCGCACCAGGTCCACGTGCAGGCCGTCCACCGGCAGGCTGGCGGCAAGGCCGAGGTTGTCATCCAGTGCGCCGAAGTAAGTGGCCAGCAGCAGCTTGGGTCGTGCGGCCGCCTTCGCGCCCAGCACGGCATAGGCGCGTTCGAATGCGGCGCGGGCGGCCGCGTCCAGATCCTGCACCAGCAGCGGCTCGTCCAGCTGCACCCAGTCCGCGCCAGCCGCTTCCAGCTGGGCCAGCAGGTCCACGTAGCACGGCAGCAGCGCATCCAGCAGGTCCAGCGCGGCCGAACCATCGGTGGTCTTGGACAGCAGCAGGAAGCTCACCGGCCCCAGCAGCACCGGGCGGGTGTGGATGCCCAGCGCCTTGGCTTCGCGGAATTCGGCCAGCGGCTTGTCACCGCGCAGCGCGAATGCCTGCCCGGCCTGCAGTTCCGGCACCAGGTAGTGGTAGTTGGTATCGAACCACTTGGTCATCTCCAGCGCATGCAGGTCGATGCCATCGCGCTGGAGGCCGCGGGCCATCGCAAAGTAGGCGGCCAGCGGCTCGACAGCGGCCAACTGCCGGTAACGTGCAGGAAGCGCATCGAACAGGAAGGCGGTATCCAGCACCTGGTCGTACAGGCTGAAATCATTGCTCGGCGGCACATCCACGCCGGCCTCGATCTGCAGCGTCCAGTGCCGTGCACGCAGCGCGGCGGCGCTGGCCTGCAGGGTGGCGATGTCATCCTCGCCACTCCAGTGGCGCTCAAGGGCCCGCTTCAGTTCGCGCTTGGCGCCGATGCGGGGAAAACCCAGGTTGGTAACGGTGGTCATTGCAGCGTGTCCTCATTGCATGTCGGCATTGAGGAACGAAGGAACTGCAGGGCGCCGCGCGCCGTTGCCGGCCCACGTCCCTCCTGCCAGCGACCTTCGCCCCCGCGGGCGAACCGGATGCCGTGGACAGGCGCACGTGCCGACGCATCCCGCTGGCGGCGGGACGGCATGGGCCGGGCAACCTCCCCGCGGAGATTCCAGGTCGAATCGAAGGACGCGCAGGTCCTCCGGCCGGGGCCGGTATTCGGGCTGTTGGACACGGGCGTTGCCGCCCACCTAGTGTCCGCCGCTTCCCAGGCCATGGCCCAGTGCTGTTGGCGGAGGTCGTTTCCATTCACCGCTGCGGGGCAGCTCCGGAATGCGTGCACGGGGCACGGTCACCGGATTCCCGTTTAAATCCATCCTTTCATTCGCATGAAGCGATGGATACCTTCGGCGAGCACAAGGTAGGCCCAAGCGCGGCATCAGTCAAGGGGCTGGCGGCGCACTGCATCCAATGCGCCGCCCGCTGCGTATCTGTCCATGAGCCCCCTGCGGACCCTGCCATGCGCTCCCTTTTGCTGCCCTGCCTGCTGTTGCTTGCCGCCGCTGCTTTGCCTGCCGGTGCCGCGGTGCTGCGCGTGGAAGGCGAGGCGCTGGCGCCGAAGGGGGGCCGCGCGCTGTACCGCGAAACCCATTATCTGCAGGACGTGGGCGCGCAGCAGGCGCGGCTGGTGCTTTACCGCTGCAATGACGGGCGCCCGTTCGCGCGCAAATGGATGCCGGCCGCCGCCAATGCGCAGGCGCCGGATTTCGAGTTCGTCGATGGCCGCGACGGACGCCGGGAAGCGGTGCAGGCGCAGGGTACGCAGCGCCGGGTCAGCATCCGCGCCGCCAGCGGTGCAGCCGATGCGGCCAAGACCCTGCAGATGCCTGGCGGCGGAGTGATCGACGCGGGATTCGATGCGGCCGTGCGCGCGCACTGGTCCACGCTGCTGCAGGGCGATACGGTGGCCTTGCCGTTCCTGCTCACCAGCCGCCAGCGTTGGGTGCCGGTGAAGCTGCGCCGGGTCGGTGCGGTGGACTGGCAGGGCCAGCCGGCTGAACAGCTGCAGATGCAGCTGGATGCCTGGTTCGGCTTCGCGGTGCCGGCGGTCAACCTGGTCTACGCACGTGCTGATCGGCGGCTGCTGCAGTTCGAAGGCACCGGCAACGTGCGCGATGCCGATGGCGGCTGGCCGCAGGTGCGCATCCGCTTCCCCGGCGCGCCGCGGCCCGTCAGCGAAGGCGAGCTTTCCGCCGCCCGCACGCAGCCCCTGGTGGCCTCATGCACGCGATGATGTACTTGCGGTTCGCGCGCCGAGCAAGGAGGATGCAGGTCTGCCCCTGTACCACGCGGAGCCTGCAATGCCCCAGCCGGACGCCCCCGACGGTGCCGACGCGCGCCGACTCGACGCCCTGCTCGAACAGGTGGCGACGCAGGATCGCGATGCCTTTGAAGCGCTGTACCAGCAAGCCGGGGGACGCCTTTTTGCGATCTGCCTGCGCCTGCTGCGTGACCGTGGCGAAGCCGAAGACGTGCTGCAGGAGGTCTTCGTGACCGTCTGGCACAAAGCCTCGCGCTTCGATCCCGGCAAGGCTTCGGCGATGACCTGGCTGTCGATGCTGGCCCGCAACCGGTCCATCGACCGCCTGCGCGCTGCACCGCCGCGGGCGCTCGACGATGTGTCCATCGCCGAGGAACTGCCCGATGGTGACCTGCAGCCGGCCCAGCTGGCCGAACGCAATGATGAAGACGCGCGGCTGCAGGATTGCATGCAGGCGCTGGAACCGCGCCGGCGCAGCCTGATCCGCGCCGCCTTCCTTGACGGTGCCAGCCACGATGAACTGGCGCGCCGCCTTGCCACTCCGCTGGGTACGGTGAAAAGCTGGATCCGCCGTGGCCTGACCCAGCTTCGGGTATGCCTGGAACCATGAACATCCGCGACCTCCACCACGAAGACGGGCAGCCGCCGAGCGCCGACCAGCAGGCCGGTGAGTACGTGCTGGGCGTGCTGGACGCCGCCCAACGCCGCGAGGCCGAGCAGCGCATCAGTTCCGACGCGGGTTTTGCGCGGCTGGTCGATCAGTGGGAACAACGACTGGCGCCGCTGCTGGAAGAAGTGGGCAGCGCCCCGGTGCCGGCCCATGTGTGGCTGCGCGTGCGTCGCGAACTGGGCTGGGCGACCTTCGACACCGCCCCGAACGCGCGTCCGTGGCAGCGTACCGGCTTCTGGCAGGGTGCCACCGCACTGGCTGCCGCGCTGGCGCTGGTCGCGGTGTTCACCCGTCCGGCACCGGATGCCCCCGTACCCACCCCGGTGGCCGTTACCCCGGCACCGACCCCGGCGGTCGAGCCGGAGCAGGCGACGCGCCCGGTTACCCCGCTGCTGCATGACGATGGCCGTGCCGGCTGGCTGGCCTCGGTCGATGCCACGCTGGGCAAGGTGCTGATGGTGCCGGTGCCGTCCGCGCCGGATGCCCAGGGCCGCGCGCCCGAGTTGTGGGTGATCCCGGCCGGTGGCGCACCGGTGTCGCTGGGCCTGGTCTCCAACGACCGCGCCCACACCGTGGACGTACCGGCCGCGCTGCGTTCGGCGCTGGTCAACGGTTCGGTACTGGCGATCACCCTGGAACCGTCGGCGGGCGCGCCGCATCCGGCGCCCAGTGGTCCGGTGGTCGCCAAGGGAGACATCGCCAACCTGTAACGGTCCGGAGAATTTATTTTCCGGAAGCTGCATCCACGGGGCCGCTGGCTCCGTATCTCCTGACAGTAGATCCAGGAGGGATGCACGATGTCGGCCACACCCGCAGTACCGCCGCCCCGCCCGCGGCGCTGGTCCACCCTGTTGCGCTGGTTCGATACCGCCGCCAGGGAACCTGGCGCTGTCGACGCCGCCGAAGCCGATGGCAAGCGCATCGACTGGCTGCGCGCGCTGCCGTTCGTGGGCCTGCACCTGGCCTGCGTGGCGGTGATCTGGGTGGGTGTTTCGTGGGTGGCGGTGGCCGTGGCCGCGCTGCTGTACGCGGTGCGGATGTTCGCCATCACCGGCTTCTACCACCGGTACTTCTCCCATCGGACCTTCCAGACCTCGCGTCCGGTGCAGTTCCTGTTCGCGGCCATCGGCGCGTCCAGCGTACAGCGGGGGCCGTTGTGGTGGGCTGCGCACCATCGCAGCCACCATCGCCATGCGGACCAGCCGCTGGACCCGCATTCGCCGCGGGAACACGGGTTCTGGTGGAGCCACATGGGCTGGTTCCTGACCCGCGAAGGGTTCCGCACCGACTGGGCGCGGATCCCCGACCTGGCCCGCTTCCCGGAACTGCGCTGGCTGGACCGCTTCGACACGCTGGTGCCGGTCGCGCTGGCCGCGGCGCTGTATGGCCTGGGCGCATTGTTGCAGCACGTGGCACCGTCGCTGGATACCAGCGGCCCGCAGATGCTGGTCTGGGGCTTCTTCGTCTCCACCGTGGTGCTGTTCCATGCCACGGTCACCATCAATTCCCTGGCCCACCGCTTCGGCCGGCAGCGCTATGACACCGGCGATGACAGCCGCAACAACCTGTGGCTGGCCCTGCTCACCTTCGGCGAAGGCTGGCACAACAATCATCACTTCTTCCCGGGCACCGCGCGCCAGGGCTTCCGCTGGTGGGAAGTGGACATCACCTGGTACGGCCTGCGGCTGATGCAGTCGCTGCGGCTGGTGCACGGGCTCAAGCCAGTGCCTGCCTGGGTGCTGGCCAAGGCAAGGGACTGACATGCGCATCGCCGTCATTGGTTCGGGCATTGCCGGACTGGCCAGCGCATGGTGGCTGGACCCGCAGCACGAGGTCACCCTGTTCGAGGCCAACGATTACCTGGGGGGCCACACCCACACCCACGCGCTGCAGGTGGATGGCCGCGCCGTCTCGGTGGACACCGGCTTCATCGTCTTCAACCCGCAGCACTATCCGCTGCTGAGCGGGCTGTTCGACGAGCTCGGTGTCGCCTCGCAGCCGACCACGATGAGTTTCTCCGCGCACAGCGAACGTAGCGGGGTGGAGTACAACGCCACCTCGTTGAATGGGCTGTTCTGCCAGCGCCGCAACCTGTTGTCGCCGCGCTTCTGGGGGATGCTGGCGGACCTGCGGCGCTTCTACCGCGAGGCGCCGGCCCTGTTGCAGGGCGACGAGGCCGGGCCGACGCTGGGCCAGTACCTCAACGACCATCATTACGGCGAGGCCTTCATCGAAGAGCATCTGCTGCCGATGGCATCGGCCCTCTGGTCCTCACCGGCCACCCGCGTGCGCGACTTCCCGGCGCGCTACCTGGTGCAGTTCATGGCCAACCACCAGATGCTCCAGCTGACCGGCCGCCCGCAATGGCGGGTGGTGCAGGGCGGATCGGCGCGTTACGTGGACGCGCTGCGCCAACGCTGGCACGTGCGCGAGCGGCTGGAGTGCCCGGTGCTGGCGGTGGAACGGCTGGCCGATGGCGTGCTGGTGCACACCGCAGCGGGCGCGGAAGGCTTCGACCACGTCGTGATGGCCTGCCACAGTGACCAGGCCCTGTGGCTGCTGCAGGATCCGGACATGCTGGAACGCAGCGTGCTCGGTGCCATCCGCTACCAGCCCAACGAGGTCGTGCTGCATACCGATGCCAGTCTGCTGCCACGCAACCGCGCGGCGTGGGCGGCCTGGAACGCGCACGTGCCGAGCGATCCGGCCCAGGCCTGTACGGTGACCTATTGCATGAACCTGCTGCAGGGCCTGGACACGCCGACCCCGCTGCTGGTGACGCTCAACCGCAGTGAGGCGATCGACCCGTCCAAGGTGCTGCGTCGCCTGCGTTACGCGCACCCGGTCCACGACCATGCCATGGTCCGTGCGCAGCGGCGCTGGCATGAGGTGCAGGGGCGCCGACATACCTGGTTCGCCGGTGCGTATTGGGGCTGGGGCTTCCACGAAGATGGCATCCGCAGTGCGCGGCGCGTGGTGGATGCGCTGCACTCGGTGAGCGTGCAAAGGCATTGGCCGCGTCACGAGGAAACCACCGCGTGAGCGGCAGTGCGATCTATCGTGGCGAGGTCGTGCACCGCAGGCACCTGCCGCACGCGCACGCCTTCCGTTATCCGATCGCGCAGCTGTTGTTGGACCTGGAAGAAGTGGACCGCGTGTTCGACCGGCGTTGGCTGTGGTCGGTGGGTCGCCGCAACCTGGTCGAGTTCCGCCGCAGCGATTACCTGGGTGATCCCGACCAACCGCTGGCCGAGGCCGTGCGCGACCGCGTGCAGGGCGCGCTTGGCCACCGTCCGCTGGGTCCGGTGCGCCTGCTCGCCCACCTGCGCCACGCCGGCCACGTGTTCAATCCGGTCAGCTTCTACTACTGCCATGCGGTTGACGAAACACTGGAATGCATCGTCGCCGAGATCACCAACACGCCATGGAAGCAACGCCATGCCTACGTGTTGCCGGTCGCCGATGCGCAGGCGCGTGGCCGCGCGCTGCGCTGGCGTTTCGACAAACAGTTCCATGTTTCGCCGTTCATGCAGATGGACTGCGGTTACGACTGGCGCTTCACCGTGCCCGGCGACGACCTGCGCGTGCACATGCAGGTATGGCGCGACGGCCAGCGCCAGTTCGATGCGACCCAGTCGATGCAGCGCCGCGCGCTCGACGGCCGCGGGTTGGCCATGGTGCTGGCCCGTCATCCGCTGATGACCCTGCAGGTGGTCGGCGCGATCCATTGGCAGGCGATGCGCCTGTGGCTGAAACGCAATCCGGTCCACGACCATCCTTCGCTTGCAGGAAAAAACCAATGAACGACATGAGCCACTGCATGGCCCTGCCACGGCCCGGGCGCCTGGATGCTTTCCTGCGACGCCAGCTGCTGGCCAAGCTGGCCGCGCTGCGTGAGGGCAGTCTGCGGGTCCGCGACGCACTGGGTGAGGTGGTGCTCGGCGCGCAGGGCAGCGGCCCGCTGGTGACGGTGACCATCGATGACCCGGCCTTCTATCGCGCGGTGGCGACCCAGGGCAGCGTCGGCGCCGGCGAAAGCTACATCCGTGGCCAGTGGCGCTGCGACGACCTGGTGGCGCTGGTGCAGCTGCTGGTGCGCAACCGCGAACTGCTCGACGGCGTGGAACGCGGTCCGGCGCGGATCGGTGGCTGGGCGCTGAAGGCCTGGGCACAGCTGCGCCGCAACACCCGTGAAGGCAGCCGACGCAACATCGCCGCGCACTACGACCTGGGTAATCCGTTCTTCTCGCTGTTCCTTTCCAAGGACCTGATGTATTCCTCGGCGCTGTTCGAAGACGGCGATACGCTGGAGGCGGCATCGCAGCGCAAGCTCGCGCGCATCTGCGAACAGCTGCAGCTCAAGCCCACCGACCACGTACTGGAAATCGGTACCGGTTGGGGCGGGTTCGCGCTGTACGCGGCACGCCACATCGGCTGCCGTGTCACCACCACCACCATATCGGTGGAGCAGCACGCGCTGGCCAGCCAGCGCATCGAGGCAGCGGGACTGCATGATCGGGTGACCTTGCTGCTGAAGGACTATCGCGACCTGGATGGCCAGTACGACAAGCTGGTGTCCATCGAGATGATCGAAGCGATCGGCGCGCAGTACCTGCAGACCTATTTCGCCACGCTGACCGGCCTGCTGAAGCCGGAAGGATTGGCGATGCTGCAGGCGATCACCATCGAAGACGAGCGCTACCAGCAGGCGCGGCGCAGCGTGGATTACATCAAGCGCTTCGTGTTCCCCGGCAGTTTCATCCCCTCGCTGAACGCCATGCTGGCGGCCAAAACCCGCAGCAGCGACCTGCAGCTGATCGGCCAGATGGACTTCGGACACTCCTACGCACTCACACTGCGCGCCTGGCGCGAGCGCTTCCTCGCCCAGCTGCCGGCGGTGCGTGCGCAAGGTTTCGATGAAGACTTCATCCGCCTGTGGGAGTTCTATCTGGCGTACTGCGAAGGCGGTTTCCTGGAGCGCTCGATCGGCGTGTCGCAGCTGTTGCTGGCGCGACCGGGCTACCGTCCCCCGCCGCTGGCCGGAGCCCACTGACATGCACTTCTGGGGCAACCTGATCGGCAACCAGCTGGTGTGGTTCTGCGCGGTGGCCGGTGCCGGACGCGGGCTGTACTGGCCGGCGCTGCTGGCGGCGGGGGCCTACGTGCTGAGCCAGCTGCTGCAGTCCCCGCACCCGGTGGTGGACCTGAAGCTGATCGCGTTGGCGATCGGTTGCGGGCTGGTGGTGGACGGCGTGGCGGGTGCTTCCGGACGGGTGGTGTATGCCGCAGGCAATGCCGAACGCGCGCTGGCGCCGGTCTGGATCCTTGCGTTGTGGGCATCGTTCGCGATGACCCTGACCGTCTCTTTCGCTGCCCTGCAGCGCCGGTGGCGGCTGGCCGTGCTGGTCGGCCTGCTGCTGGCCCCCCTGGCCTATGTGTCGGCCGCGCGGGGATTTTCTTCGGTGAGTTTCGCCACGCCGGCCTGGCAGGGCATCGCCTTGCTGGGTATCGGCTGGGCGCTCGCGCTGCCGCTGCTGGCGACCTGCGCGCGGCGCTGGCAGCCGGCACGCCGTGCCGACCCCATGGACACAGGAGAAGCACGATGAAGCTGTTGTGGTGGGTGTGGCTGTATGCCGCGGTGGTGATGTGCTGGGGCTGGTGGTGGCAGCGCCGGCACCAGAACATCGGCGTGGTGGATGTGTTGTGGGCCAAGAGCGTGGCCGCCGCCGCGCTGCTGCTGGCACTGCTGGGCGACGGCGCGCTGCTGCCGCGGCTGGCGCTGGGCGTGCTGGGCGGGTTGTGGGGAGCCCGTCTGGCACTGCACCTGTGGCGACGCGTGCGCAGCGAAGAAGAGGACGGTCGCTACCGCTACCTGCGCGATCACTGGCAGGGCCACCAGGGCAGGATCTTCGGCTTCTTCCAGGCCCAGGCGCTGCTGGTGGTGCTGTTCGCCCTGCCGTTCATCGCGGTGGCGCAGAACCCGCGCGGCGAGGGTATCGGCTGGGTGGTGGCAGCGGTGGCGATGTGGGTGCTGAGCGTGGGTGGGGAGAGCCTGGCCGACCGCCAGCTGGCACGCTTCCGCGCCGACCCGGCGAACAAGGGCCGTACCTGCCGCGAAGGCCTGTGGCGCTATTCGCGGCATCCCAACTACTTCTTCGAATGGCTGCACTGGTTCACCTATGTGCTGCTGGCCGTGGGTTCCCCGCTGTGGTGGCTGGCCTGCGCCGGCCCGGTGGTGATGTACGTGTTCCTGCGCTGGCTGAGCGGCGTGCCGTTCACTGAAAAACAGGCCCTGCGCAGCCGCGGTGAGGACTACCGCGAGTACCAGCGCAGCACCTCGATGATCTTTCCCTGGTTCCCCAGGAAATCCGCACACTCCAAGGAGCTGCCCCGATGAGCACCCACTTCCAGAGCCTGCCGCTGCCGGACCATGCGGCGGGGCTGACCGGCCTGGCCGAACGCGGGCTGCTGCCGGACGCGCTGCTGCGTTACGGTATCCGCCGCCAGTGCGCACAGCGCCTGCGCGAAGAGTTCGAAGGCGGCACCGAAGGCCAGGCAATGCGCTTTTCCGAGCGCATCACCGAACTGGCGGGAAGCCCGTTGGCCCTGCACGTGGATGCGGCCAACCGCCAGCACTACGAAGTACCGGCAGCGTTCTTCCAGGCCTGCCTTGGCAAGCGGTTGAAATACAGCAGTTGCTACTACCGCACCGGCACGGAGACGCTCGACCAGGCCGAAGAGGCGATGCTGGAACTATATGCGGAGCGTGCCGGGCTGGACGATGGACAGGACATCCTGGAACTCGGCTGTGGCTGGGGATCGCTGACCTTGTGGATGGCCGAACGCTATCCACACGCACGCATCACCGCGGTGTCCAATTCGCACGGGCAACGTGCGCACATCGAGGCGCAGTGCCAGGCACGCGGGCTGCGCAACGTGCAGGTACTGACCCGCGACGTCAACCAGCTGGACCTGCCCGCGAACTCCTTTGACCGCGCGGTGTCCATCGAGATGTTCGAACACATGCGCAACTACGACCGCCTGCTCGGCCGCATCGCCCGCTGGCTGCGCAGCGATGGGGCGTTGTTCGTGCATATCTTCGTGCATCGCACCGCGATGTATCCCTTTGAAACCGAGGGCGAGGACAACTGGATGGGGCGGCACTTCTTCACCGGCGGCCTGATGCCGGCAGCGGACACGCTGCTGCACTTCCAGCACGACCTGCAGCTGCAGCAGCGCTGGTTGCTGGATGGCACGCACTACCAGCGCACGGCCAACCACTGGCTGCAGAACCAGGACAGCCAGCGCGATGCATTGATGCCGGTGCTGCGCCAGACCTACGGTGATGCCGCCGCTGCGCTGTGGTTCCAGCGCTGGCGGATGTTCTGGATGGCCTGCGCCGAACTGTTCGGTTATGAGAAGGGCCAGCAGTGGCTGGTGGCCCATTACCTGTTCCGTCCCCGTTGAAGGAGAACGCCATGCGTCTGTCCAGCCTGCTTCCCGTGATCGCGATGGCGTTGTCGGCCAGCGCCTGTTCGTCCAGTCCGGAACGTCCGTTGCCCCGCGCGAGCGCGGTGGACGTGCCGCGCTTCATGGGCGACTGGTATGTCATCGCACAGATTCCCACCTTCATCGAACGCAAGGCGTTTGATTCGGTGGAACGTTATGCGCTGCGGCCTGACGGGCGCATCCAGACCACCTTCACCTACCGCAAGGGCAGCTTCGATGCGCCGCTGAAGACGATGCATCCGGTGGGTCGTGTGGAGGAGGAAGGCAACGGCGCGGTGTGGGGCATGCAGTTCATCTGGCCGATCCAGGCCGAGTACGTGATTTCCTGGCTGGATGCGGATTACCAGCAGACCATCGTGGCGCGCAGCAAGCGTGACTACGTCTGGTACATGGCGCGCACGCCGCAGGTCAGCGCGGCCGACTACCAACAGGCCATCGAGCGCATCGCCGCAATGGGTTACGACACCAGCAAGATCCGCAAGGTGCCGCAGTCGGAGCGGTAGCGCCGAGCCATGCTCGGCGAGCTCAGCGGCAGAGGCAACGGCGTGACGACCAACGGTCGTCACCTACCAGGGGCGACGGCAACGGGTCGGAGCGGTAGCGCCGAGCCTGCTCGGCGAGCGCAGCGGCAAAGGCAACGGCGTGACGACCAACGGTCGTCACCTACCAGGGGCGACGGCAACGGGTCGGAGCGGTAGCGCCGAGCCATGCTCGGCGAGCGCAGCGGCAAAGGCAACGGCGTGACGACCAACGGTCGTCACCTACCAGGGGCCAGGGCATGACGGCCAGCGGCCGTCACTACCGGCGCGCCGCCTTGCCTGCGAAATGCGTGAGGCATCTCATGCCGTGAGAGGCGCTCTTGCCATAATCAGGGTCGAATCCAGCAGAGGGTCGGCCCATGGCAGCCAAGTACTGCGATCTGGTCATGAAGGGCGGCATCACCAGCGGCATCGTGTATCCCAATGCGGTGCTGGCGCTGGCCAGGGAATACCGCTTCAAGAGCATCGGCGGCACCTCGGCCGGGGCCATCGCGGCGGCGGTGGCTGCGGCTGCCGCGCTCGGTGATCGCCGTCGCCAGGCGGGCGAGGCGGTGGGGCCGGAGGCCGGCTTCGAGGGACTGGCCGCTGTGTCGGCCCAGCTGTCCACGCAGGGCTTCATCCATGGCTTGTTCCAGCCTGCCCGCGGCGCGCGCGCGGCGTACCGTTTGCTGGTCGTGCTGGCCAGCCATGCGGGTTGGCCCCGCAAACTACTGTGCCTGCTGGCGGCAGTGTTCACCATCGCACCGTTGGAAGTGCTGCTTTCGCTGTTCCTGCTGCTGGGCATCGGCTATGGCGCCGGCGGCGTAGCGGGCATGCTGGCTGCTCTCCTGCCTTCGCTGCTGTGCGCCTACGGCGCGGGTGTGGCCGGCGCGCTGCTGCGGGTGGCGCGGGTGGCCCGTGGCAACCTGCTCGGGCTGTGCAATGGCCGCAGCGACGACCCACGGCGCCCCGCGCTGACCGACTGGCTGCACGATGCGCTGCAGCGGTTGTCGGGCAAGCCGGACGACCAGCCGCTGACCTTCGCCGACCTGCACGCCGCGCCGCGCTATGCCGACGAACCGCAGGATGGCCGGGCCATCACCCTGCAGATGATCAGTACCTGCGTGTCGCACAACGAGCCGCGCACCCTGCCGTTCTCCGAAGCGCGCTTCTGGTTCCTGCGCGAAGAGTTCGACCGCCTGTTTCCGCGCAGCGTGGTGGACTGGCTGGTGGCCGATGCCGGCGCACCGGAGCAGGTTGGCGGAAGGCTGTACTACCGGCTGCCGCCGGCAGGGCAGCTGCCGGTGCTGGTCGCCACGCGGATGAGCCTCAGCTTTCCGCTGCTGATCAGCGCGGTGCCGCTGCATGAGCCGGCGCGCCACCTTGTACCCGCCCAGGGCAACCGTGCCGAGCCCGGACGTGGCGGGAAGAACGTGGCCGACAGCATGGAGGGCCTGGCCAGCGGGGGGCAGCAGGGAACGACCGCGGCAGGCTCATCGATCGCCGGCTACCGCCGTTGCTGGTTCTCCGATGGTGGTATCAGCAGCAATTTCCCGATCCATCTGTTCGACGCCGCGCTGCCGCGCTGGCCGACTTTCGCCATCAATCTGGTATACCCCGGCGATGCGCGGGAAGTGCCCGAAGCCGGCGATGCGCAGCAGGCGCTGGAACGCGCGGTGGTACTGCCAACCGGCAATCGCGAACGCTGGCAGCGCGGTTACCGCGATATCGCCTCGCCAATGGCCGCCACCGAGCTGACCCGTTTCCTGTTTGCCATCATCGCCACCATGCAGAACTGGCGCGATCTGCTGCAGGCCCGCGCGCCCGGCTACCGCGACCGCATCGTGCATGTCGCCCTGGAAGGCGACGAGGGCGGCATGAACCTGGACATGCCGCAGGAGGTGCTCGGTCGCATCGCGCAGAAGGGCACGCTGGCCGGCGAGCGCTTCTGTCGTTTCTCCTTCGAGAACCACTACTGGATACGTTGGCGCAATGCCGCTTCGGCCTATCAGCGCTACACGCTGGAAGTGTCGCGCACCGATGACGCGGGCCAGCAGGTGGTGGCCTACCGCGCCGCGTATGCCAGCGTCGCGGCAGGGCAGCCGGCACCGCCATCGTATCCGCTGGGATCGCAGGAAAAGCGTCGCGCATCGCAGGCGCTGTATGCGCTGATGGTGGAGCAGGGCGCAAGCTGGGACGACTGCGGTCCGGACCTCACCGACGGCGCCCCGCGCCCGCTGCCGCAGATGAAGGTCACCCCGATCTACTAGGTAGCAACGGCCGCTGGCCGTCATTCCCGTTGGACGGCCAGCGGCCGTCCGTGCAATTGCCCGGCGCTAGCGCCCAGGCAATTGCACGAACGCGCGCTGCATGCAGTCTTCGCGCGGGCACACCCGGCAGCCGGGGCCGATCGACACCGAATTGCCCGGGCTCTGGATATCCAGCCCACGCGTGTACACCAGCCGCTCGGCGTGCTGCAGGTCGCAGCCCAGCGCCACCGCGAAGGTCTTGCGCGGCTGGCCGTGGCCGACCGGCCCGCTGCTGACCTGCCGCGCCAGCCAGAAATGGCGTCGCCCATCGGGCATGCGCGCGGTCTGGGTGAGGATGCGCCCGGGCTGGTTGAACGCCTCGTACACGATCCACAGCGGACACGAGCCGCCGACCTGCGAGAAGTGGAAATCGGTGGCCGAATGCCGTTTGGACACATTGCCCGCCCGGTCCACGCGGATGAAGAAGAACGGCAGGCCGGGTGCACTGCGCCGCGCCAGCGTACTCAAGCGGTGGCAGACCGCCTCGAAGCCCACGCCGAACTGGTGTGCCAGCAGTTCGATGTCATAGCCACTGGACTCGGCCGCACGCAGGAATGGGCCGTACGGCATCACCAGCGCCCCGGCGAAGTAGTTGGACAGGCCGATACGTGCCTGCGCGATGCGCTCGTCATCGCCGAAACCAGCCCGCTCGATCACCGCATCCACCTGTTCGGCATGGCCGCGCAGCGCCAGTTCGGCGGCCATCTGGAATGCCTGCTGGCCCGGTTCCAGGTAGTCCGGCAGCCACAGCGTGCGTGCCTGGCGGTCCATCACGCGCTTCTCCCGCCCGGCCTGCAGCGGGGCCACTTCCACCATCACCCCGTGGCGGTCGGCCAGCAGCTGGCGCAGCCGCGGCGCCATGTGGCCCACGCTCAGGCCCCACTCGGCGAACAGGCGCTCGGCCAACGCGTCCAGTTCAGGGATGTGGTTGTGCATGCGGTTGAAGAAATCGCGCACCTGGTCACCGGCCGGCAGGCTCATCCCAGCGCCGGGCTCACCCAGCTGGAACTCCAGCGCGGCGGCGTGTTCGCGCAGCGCCAGATGGCGCCGGTGCAGGTCCAGCAGGGCCTGGCTGACCTGTGGCAGGTTGCCGGCCAGTGCCCGCAGTTCATTGGCGCTGACATCGGCCAGGCCGAGATCACGCAGGGTCTGCCCCAGTGCCTCCTGCAGCGCGGCGGGGCCGCCGGCGTCGAACAGATCGCCCAGCTCACCCAGCACCGCGCGCAGTCGCTGCTGGACCGCCGGGGTCAAGGGCCGCTTGTTGCGCTCGATCTGGTTCAGGTAGCTGGCTGATACGCCAAGCTGCTGTGCCAGCTGCACCTGGGTATAACCGCGCTGCTCGCGCAGCTTGGCCAAGCGGAGCCCGAGGTGGCGTTGGGGCGACTCCGTATTCACAGGATTAACAACTTTCGTCGTTCCGGTTGGCCAGATTAAGCGTAGACAGCCCGGAAATCGAGCGGTCGCTTGTGAATAATGCCAAGCATCCCTGAGACCCCACGGTACCGCCATGACTGTTGCAGCGCCCCGTATCCGCCTGTTGATCGATGGCCAGTTCATCGAATCGTCCACCGCCCACTGGCAGGACGTCGTCAACCCGGCCACCCAGGACGTGCTGGCCCAGGTGCCCTTCGCCACCACCAGCGAAGTGGATGATGCGGTGGCCGCCGCCAAGGAAGCCTTCAAGACCTGGCGCAAGACGCCGATCGGCACCCGCGCGCGCATCTTCCTGAAGTACCAGCAGCTGATCCGCGAGAACATGAGCGAGCTGGCCCATACCCTCAGCGCCGAGCAGGGCAAGACCGTGCCGGACGCCGAAGGCGATGTGTTCCGCGGCCTGGAAGTGGTCGAGCACGCCGCGGCGATCGGCAACCTGCAGCTGGGCGAGCTGGCCAACAACGTGGCCAACGGCGTGGACACCTACACCCTGATGCAGCCGCTGGGCGTGTGCGCGGGCATCACCCCGTTCAACTTCCCGGCGATGATCCCGCTGTGGATGTTCCCGATGGCCATCGCCACCGGCAATACCTTCGTGCTCAAGCCGTCCGAACAGGACCCGATGGTCACTATGCGGCTGGTCGAACTGGCGCTGGAAGCCGGCATTCCGAAGGGCGTGCTGAACGTGGTGCACGGTGGCGAAGAAGTGGTCAACGCAATCTGCGACCACCCCGACATCAAGGCGGTTTCGTTCGTGGGTTCCACCCGCGTCGGCACCCACGTATACAACCGCGCCTCGCTGGCCGGCAAGCGCGTGCAATGCATGATGGGCGCCAAGAACCATGCCGTCGTGCTGCCGGATGCCAACAAGGAACAGACCCTCAACGCGATGGTCGGTGCCGCCTTTGGTGCCGCCGGCCAGCGCTGCATGGCGGCCTCCACGCTGGTACTGGTGGGAGAGGCGCGTTCGTGGGTGCCTGACCTGGTGGCCAAGGCGAAGACGCTGAAGGTCAGCGCCGGTTCGGTCGCCGGCACCGATGTCGGCCCGGTCATCTCCTGCAGCGCACGTGAGCGCGTGGAAGGGCTGATCGCTTCGGGCGTGGAGCAGGGCGCCACGCTGGACCTGGACGGCCGCAATCCGCAGGTGGACGGCTTCGAGAAGGGCAACTTCGTCGGTCCGACGATCTTCTCCGGCGTCACCACCGACATGCGCATCTACCAGGAAGAAATCTTCGGGCCGGTGCTGGTGATCCTCGAAGCGGAAACGCTCGATGACGCCATCGCGCTGGTCAACAGCAACCCCAATGGCAACGGCACGGCGGTGTTCACCCAGTCCGGCGCCGCCGCCCGCAGGTTCCAGGAAGACATCGACGTAGGCCAGGTCGGCATCAACGTGCCGATCCCGGTGCCGGTGCCGCTGTTCTCCTTCACCGGTTCGCGCGCGTCCAAGCTGGGTGACCTCGGCCCGTACGGCAAGCAGGTGGTCATGTTCTACACCCAGACCAAGACCATCACCGCACGCTGGTTCGATGACGAGACGCTCAGCCACGGCGTCAACACCACCATCAGCCTCAAGTAACAACGGAGTTCCAGCCATGAGTAACTCGATGACGACGGAACTCGAAGAAGCGCAGCAGGCCTATCGTGAGGCAGCGCGTGACTTCGCCCAGGCGGAATTGGCGCCGCACGCGGCGCGGTGGGATGCGGAGGGCATCTTTCCGCGCGAGGCGATCGCCAAGGCAGGGGAGCTCGGGTTCTGTGGCCTGTACATGGATCCCGAGGTCGGTGGCAGCGGCTTGAGCCGACTGGACGCCGCCGTCGTCATCGAGGAACTCGCCAACGTGGATCCGTCCACCGCAGCGTACGTGAGCATCCACAACATGGCCTCGTGGATGGTATCCACGTGGGGCCAGCAGGCGCTGCGCGCGGCCTGGGGTGCGGACCTGGCGGCCGGCATCAAGCTGGCCTCCTACTGCCTGACCGAACCCGGCGCCGGCTCCGATGCGGCGTCGCTGAAGACCACGGCGCTGCGCGACGGCGATGATTACGTGCTCAACGGTTCCAAGGCCTTCATTTCCGGGGCCGGTGCCACCGAACTGCTGGTCGTGATGGCGCGTACCGGTGGCGCGGGCGCGGGCGGGATCAGTGCGATCGCCGTGCCAGCCGACCTGCCGGGTATCAGCTACGGCCGCAAGGAAGAGAAGATGGGCTGGAACAGCCAGCCGACCCGCGGCATCACCTTCGAAAACGTGCGCGTGCCGGTCGGCAACCTGCTGGGCGAGGAAGGGGGCGGCTTCAAGCTGGCGATGAAGGGCCTGGACGGTGGCCGCATCAACATCGCGGCCTGCTCGCTGGGCGCCGCCCAGGGGGCGCTGGATGCTGCCCGCCGCTACATGGGCGAACGCCGCCAGTTCGGCAAGGCGCTGGCCGAATTCCAGGCCCTGCAGTTCAAGCTGGCCGACATGGCCATCGAACTGGTGGCGGCCCGCCAGATGGTGCACACGGCGGCGCGCAAGCTCGACGCCGGCGCCAGCGATGCCAATATCTGGTGTGCGATGGCCAAGCGGTTCGCCACCGATGCCGGCTTCACCATCTGCAACGAAGCGCTGCAGATCCACGGCGGCTACGGTTACATCCGCGAATACCCGATCGAGCGACTGCTGCGCGACAGCCGCGTGCACCAGATCCTGGAAGGCACCAACGAAATCATGCGGGTGATCGTCGCCCGCCACCTGCTCAACACCGAAGAGGAACTGCGATGAACGATTGGCGCACCCACGATCACGTCGGCCTGAAGGTCCAGGCCGATGGCCACGTCGCAGTCATCACCCTGCACAACCCGCCTGCGCATACGTGGACCGTGCACAGCCTGGCGGCACTTCGCGACCTCGTCGTCGCGCTGAACGCGGACCGTTCCATCTACGCACTGGTGATCAGTGGCGAGGGCGAGAAGTTCTTCTCCGCCGGCGCCGATCTCAACCAGTTCGCATCGGGTGACAAGGGCGCTGCCCGTGAAGCCGCACGTCGTTTCGGTGAAGCCTTCGAGGCACTGTCCGGCTTCCGTGGCGTGTCCATCGCCGCGATCAACGGCTATGCGATGGGCGGCGGGCTGGAATGCGCGCTGGCCTGTGACCTGCGCATCATCGAAGAACATGCCCAGGTGGCGCTGCCGGAGGCCACCGTCGGCCTGCTGCCGTGCGCCGGTGGCACCCAGAACCTGCCGCGCCTGGTCGGTGAAGGCTGGGCCAAGCGGATGATCCTGCTCGGTGAGCGGATCGACGCCGACACTGCCGTGCGTATCGGCCTGGCCGAACAGAAGGCCGGCAAGGGCGAAGCCAAGGCCCTCGCACTGGAATGGGCGAAGAAGGCCGGCAAGCAGAGCCCGACCAGCATTGCCGCCTGCAAGACGCTGGTGCAGTCCACGCGCACCGGTACCCACGCCGCCGCGCTGGTGGCCGAGCGCGAAGCGTTCGTGGACCTGTTCGACAGCGCTGACCAGGTGGAAGGCGTGAGCGCTTTTCTGGAAAAGCGCAGCGCGCAGTGGAAGAACGCATGAGCCGGGAAACCGACATCGTGGTCGATGAGGCACCGGTGCTGTTCGAAGAGCGCGTGGCGGCCAACGGCATGCGCATCGGCATCGCCACGCTCAACGCACCGCGGACGTTGAACGGGTTCTCGCTGCCGATGGCGCATCTGCTGCTTGAAAAACTGCGCACCTGGGCAACTGACGACGGCGTTGCGATGGTGGTGCTGCAGGGTGCCGGAGAGAAGGCGTTCTGCGCCGGTGGCGACCTGCACAGCCTGTACCAGAGCATGCTGGCGTACCGTCAGGCAGGCCACGTCGACATCCGCCAGAACGCCTACGCCGCCGAGTTCTTCGACGTCGAGTATCGCGTCGACTACCTGATCCATGCCTATGCCAAACCGATCCTGTGCTGGGGTCATGGCATCGTGATGGGCGGGGGCATCGGCCTGATGTCCGGTGCCAGCCATCGCGTGGTCACCGAGCGCTCCAAGCTGGCGTTCCCGGAAATCACCGTCGGCTTGTTCCCGGATGTGGGGGGCAGCTGGCTGCTGCCGCGCGTGCCCGGTAACGGGGGGCGTTTCCTGGCGCTGACTGGCGCGCTGCTCAACCCCGGCGATGCCCTCTTTGCCGGGCTGGCGGACCTGCACGTCGCTGAATCACACCGGGGCGATGTGCTGGATGCGCTGCTGGCGGCAGGCTGGGAAGCCGACTGCAATGCCAACCATCACCACCTCACCACCGTGCTGCAACGCTTCGCCAGTGAGGCTGCGCCCGGGCCCCTGCAGCGCAACGCCGGGTTGGTGGACGTGCTGTGTGACGGCGATGATCTGCAGAAGATCGTAGACCGTATCACCGCCATGGAAAGCGAGGATGCCTGGCTGCAGGCCGCGCAGAAGACGCTGGCAGCCGGGGCTCCCGGCTCGGCGCGACTTGCGTTCGCCCTGCAGGCACGCTGCGCGGACGAACCGCTGGCCGATGTGTATCGACTGGAGTACGTAGCGGCACTGCACTGCGCGGCACACGGCGATTTCGCCGAAGGCATCCGCGCGCTGCTGGTCGACAAGGACCGCACCCCGCATTGGAACCCGGCCACGCTGTCCGACGCCAGCGCGGCGTGGGCCGAAGATTTCTTCATTTCCCCGTGGCCGGCCGACCAGCATCCGCTGGCCGATCTGGAAGCCACCACTCCTGAAAGGACCCCCGCATGAGTCGCATCGCATTCATTGGTCTGGGCAACATGGGCGGGCCGATGGCCGCCAACCTCGCCAAGGCCGGCCACGCCGTGCGGGTGTTCGACCTGGTGCCGGCCGCCGTGCAGGCTGCGGTCGACGCAGGCGCCACCGCAGCCAGCTCCGCACTGGATACGCTGGCCGATGCCGAAGTCGTGATTTCGATGCTGCCGGCCAGCCGCCACGTCGAAGGCGTGTACCTCGGTGATGACGGTCTGCTGGCCGATATTCCGGGCGGTGCGCTGGTGATCGACTGCAGCACCATCGCCCCGGCCACTGCGCGCAAGGTCGCCGAAGCCGCCGCCGCGCGCGGACTGCAGATGCTGGACGCGCCGGTTTCCGGCGGTACCGCCGGCGCCAGCGCCGGCACGCTGACCTTCATCGTCGGCGGCGAAGAAGATGCGCTGGAACGCGCGCGTCCCTACCTGCAGGCGATGGGCAAGAACATCTTCCACGTGGGTGCCAACGGTGCCGGCCAGGTCGCCAAGCTGTGCAACAACATGGCGCTGGGCGTGATCATGGCGGTCACCGGTGAATCCATCGCGCTGGGCGTGGCACACGGGCTGGACCCGAAGGTGTTGTCGCAGATGATGGCGGTCAGCACCGGCCGCAGTTGGGCCACCGAAGTGTGCAACCCGTGGCCCGGCGTGCTGGAAAACGCACCGGCTTCGCGCGGTTACAGCGGCGGTTTCGGCAGCGACCTGATGCTCAAGGACATGGGCCTGGCGGTGGAAGCGGCGATGAGCGTGGGCGCCTCGATTCCGCTCGGCGAACTGGCGCGCAACCTGTATTCGATGAACCACCAGGCAGGCCGCGGCAAGCTTGATTTCTCCAGCGTGGTGCAGCTGGTGAGCAACGAAAAATAGCCCACGGCCAGCGCGTGCTGGCGGGCATGAAGGGGTAGGGGTGACCAGCGGTCGCCCTGCTACCAACCGCGGTGGGATGGGCGGATGCACGGTCACGACCGGCATCCGCCCATTTTTTTTCAGGCCACGATCAGCTTGACGTCGATGTTGCCCCGGGTCGCGTTGGAATACGGGCAGACAACGTGAGCCTTCTGCACCAGCTCTTCCAGCTGCTCGCGCGGCACGCCCGGGGCGGTGATGGTCAGCTCGGCTTCGATGCCGAAACCGGTCGGGATCTGGCCGATGCCGACCTTGCCGGCCACGGTGGTGTCGGCCGGGAGCGCAACCTTGGCCTGGCCTGCGACGAACTTCAGCGCGCCCAGGAAGCAGGCCGAGTAACCGGCAGCGAACAGCTGCTCCGGGTTGGTGCCCGGGCCGCCGGCGCCGCCGAGTTCGCGCGGGGTCGACAGCTGGATGTCCAGCACGTTGTCGGAGGAAACAGCGCGGCCTTCGCGGCCGCCGGTTGCGGTGGCCTGGGCGGTGTAGAGAACCTTTTCGATCGACATGGCGGAGTTCCTTGTTGGGGTGGCCGGTTGGCCGGTGAGGTGTACTTTGCGCGCCGTGGGTGGACGTGTGGCAACATGGAGTCCGGAAAACTTGATGGATCGTCCAGCCATGCTTGATCGACTTGAATCCCTGCTCGACCGCTTCCCGGTCAGTGCGCGGCTGCTGCAGGGTGGCGAGATCAGCGGCCATTGGGTGCCCGCACAGGCCGCCAGCCAACCCCTGCTGCACCTGCTCAGCCAGGGCGGCGTGGAACTGGTGGACCGCGATGGCACCTGCCTGCGCATCGACCAGCCCAGTGTGCTGCTGTACGCCCGCCCGCGCGACCATCACTTCAACGTCGATGACCGATTGCGGGTGCCGCTGGTGACTGCCGGGCTGCGTTTCGAAGCCGGCGAAGGCAGCCCGGTGGCCGATGCGTTGCCGAGCCCGGTCTGCCTGCCGCTGGCCGACCTGCTGGGCAGCAACGCGGTGCTTGGCGTGCTGTTCGAAGAAGCGTTCGCACAACGCTGCGGCCGCCAGGCGATGCTCGATCGTCTGTTCGAACTGGTGATCATCCAGGTGCTGCGCACGCTGATGGAAAACGGCCAGATCCAGGTCGGGCTGCTGGCCGGCATGGGCCATCCACGGCTGCGCCATGCGCTGGTGGCCATGCATGAGCAGCCGGCGGAAGAGTGGTCGCTGCACGCGCTGGCCGAACGTGCCGGGATGTCACGCAGCGCTTTTGCCGAAGGCTTCCGCGAGGTCATCGGAAGTACCCCCGGGCAGTACCTGCAGGCGTGGCGGACCAGGCTGGTGCAGCAGGCGCTGCGTCGTGGCCAGCCGTTGAAGCGCATCGCCGGTGACGTGGGCTACGGCAGCGAAGCGGCGTTGTCGCGCGCGTTCAAGGCGCAGACCGGGCAGTCGCCGCGCGAGTGGAAGCAGGCCGCAAGGTAGCGCCGAGCCATGCTCGGCGAGCGTCCCGCGCGGTGCAGCATTCCGCTGAGCACGGCCAGGCGCTACCGGGTCATACCGCCCATTCCAGGTCGGTGGTGAACATGATGGTCAGCCAGCGATCCGGCGACTCTTCGCCCAGCAGGTCGCCGATCTCATCGCGCAGCCGATCCCATTCGGCCAGCGCGCGTGGCGGATCGTCGGCGCGCACCACGAAGAACAGTTCGATCTGCTCGCCGCGGCCCACCTGCGCCACGTAGCTGCGGTAGTCGAGGAAACCGTGCCGCGCCACCACATCGCGCGCCACCGTATCCACGTGGTTGCGCAGCTCCTGCGGTGCGACCAGCAGGATGCCCGCAAGCGCCTGGCGTACGGTTCCCAACGGAGCCACCATCACGAACAGGCAGACGGCCGCCAGGATGCCCGGATCGATGTACGGGCCGATCCAGTCCAGTGGCGTGCCGCGCACCAGCGCCCCACCGACAAAGGCCAGCAGGTAGCAGGCCGACATGCTGGCGGCGATGATCCAGTTCTTCGCATCCAAAGCGATGAAGTCCGATCCGATGCGCCGGTTGGCGCGCAGCACGAAGGCGGCCAGCGCGCCTTCGGCGAGCAGCGAGATCACCCCGAAGGTGATCGCCGGACCCAGCGCGATCAAGCGCCCGCCCGAGGTGAGCGCATCCACGGCGTTGACGAAGGCATACAGCGCCGCACCGATCATCAGCGTCCCGCTGACCCCCAGCACGATCGGCTCCAGATGCCAGAAGCCCATCGAAAAACGCTGGTTGAGCCGCGACTGCAGCGTATCGGTATTGGTCGATTGGGCGATGAGCCGGGCCACCAGCAGCGAGAGCCAGGTCATGACCACGTCGATCAGGCCGTAGATGCCGTCGAAGATGATCAGCGAGGAGTTGGCGTACAGCCCGAAGCCCACGGCCATGGCCGCCATCACCAGGGTGCCGGCGATGGACAGGCGCAGCACGCCCTGTTCGGTGCGCGGATCGAAGAAGCGGGGGGCAACGGAAGCCATGCCGGGATTGTAGCGCCCGGCCCTGGTAGCGCCGAGCCACGCTCGGCGAGCGCAGCGGCGTGACGACCAACGGTCGTCACCCACCAGAGCAAGGGCAACAGCAGGACGACCCACCAGAGCAAGGGCAACAGCAGGACGACCAACGGTCGTCACTACCTTGCCGCCGTCGCCTGCCGTAAACTTGCGCGCTTACCGCCGCCGCGTATGCGTGGCCCTGCCCGCGGTCACCAGGAACCCCCCATGCAGACCCATTACCCGCTGCGCCAGCAGTGGCTCGGCAACGTCCGTGGCGACGTGCTGTCCGGCATCGTCGTCGCCCTCGCGCTGATCCCCGAAGCGATCGCGTTCTCGCTGATCGCCGGGGTCGACCCCAAGGTCGGCCTGTACGCCTCGTTCTCCATCGCGGTCATCACCGCCATCGCTGGCGGCCGCCCCGGCATGATCTCGGCGGCCACCGGTGCGATGGCGCTGGTGATGGTCGACCTGGTCAAGGACCACGGCCTGCAGTACCTGTTCGCCGCCACCATCCTGACCGGTCTGCTGCAGATGACCGCCGGCGCGCTCAAGCTCGGTTCGCTGATGCGCTTCGTCTCGCGCTCGGTCATCACCGGCTTCGTCAACGCATTGGCGATCCTGATCTTCATGGCCCAGCTGCCGGAGCTGGTCGGCCGCGGCCCGATGGTCTATCTGCTGTGTGCGGCGGCGCTGGCGATCATCTATCTGCTGCCGCGGATCACCCGCGCGGTGCCTTCGCCGTTGGTCGCCATCGGCATCCTCACTGCAGTGGTGATCGGCTTCGGCATCGACGTACGGACCGTGGGCGACATGGGCCAACTGCCGGACAGCCTGCCGTCCTTCTTCCTGCCGGACGTGCCGCTTAACTGGGAGACGCTGCGCATCCTGCTGCCGGTGTCGGCCACCCTGGCGGTGGTGGGGCTGCTGGAATCAATGATGACCCTGCAGATCGTGGAGGACATCACCGAAACCCCAAGCGAGCGCAATCGCGAGTGTGCCGGACAAGGCCTGGCGAACACGGTGACCGGTTTCTTCGGGGGCATGGCCGGCTGCGCGATGATCGGGCAGTCGGTGATCAACGTGACCAGTGGCGGGCGTGGGCGCCTGTCCTGCCTGATCGCCGGCAGCGTGTTGCTGATGCTGGTGGTATATGGCAGCGACCTGGTGCGGCAGATCCCGATGGCCGCCCTGGTGGCGGTGATGATCATGGTCAGCATCGGCACCTTCAGCTGGCGCTCGCTGCGCGACCTGCGCACGCACCCCCGCAGTTCCTCGGCGGTGATGCTGCTGACCGTGGTGGTGACCGTGGCGACGCATGATCTGGCCAAGGGCGTACTCAGCGGCGTGCTGCTGTCAGCGCTGTTCTTCGCGCGCAAGGTCGGCGGCATGCTGGACGTGCAGCGTGATGACCACGAGGGCGCGCAACGGTATGTGGTGCGTGGACAAGTATTCTTCGCATCGGCCGGGCAGTTCGGCGCGGCCTTCGATTACCAGCACGTAGCGCCGCGGGTGGAGATCGACCTGCAGCACGCCCATCTGTGGGACCTCACCGCGGTGGGAGCGCTGGAGCGCGCGGTGGAAAAGCTGCGCGCGCATGGCGCGGTGGTGGAGGTGGTGGGCCTGAACGCGGCCAGCGAAACGCTGATCGAGCGGGTAGGGCGCAAGGGCCCGGCCGGCAGCGCGCATTGATCCCTGCCGGTAGTGACGGCCGCTGGCCGTCAAGCGGGTGGTGGGTGACGACCGTTGGTCGTCACGCCCGTGCCCACCCGGATCATTCAGCCGCCCGGTGTAAACTATTGATCATGCAGGCATTGCCTGCCGCCCCTGATTCTCCAGCGTCCCCATGACCCAGCCAACCGCCACCGCCGCGTCCCGCTACGCCGATTCCCTGCGTCTTTCCGTCGCCCCGATGATGGACTGGACGGACGATGTTTTTTAATTAAGCATAATCAATGATTTGCAGGCTTGGCATGATTTGCTGTAGCACTTGTGTTGCTTTGGGTGCTCCTTTTCGTATCTTGCAGCGCTTGAGGTGCCCACGTGACCACGCTGTCGTATCAGGCCGACCCCGCCCCCAGTGTGGCAATGCCAGCACCGTAGAAGGATCTGAAGGGCCGTTATGAGAGACTACGACGCAAGCAAAATTGACCGAATCGAACTGCTGCCTCTGCCGACGAGGTGGGATCTCCTGCTAGCTCAACCCGTCACGTCCTGGAGTGTGGAGGATTGGACTTATGCGGTAATCCGCACGGATGATTGCCCGATGAGCCGGGTTCAAGCGATGACCGTCTTGCGACGCGCCTATCCCGAACTTGGCGATCAGTTCTCGTATGTCTTACAGGTGTGGGAAGCCGGCTACGGTCCAGCGCCGAGAGACTGACTCACCATACGATTGCGCAGATGGCTTGCTTATGACACTGGCCACCCACTGCATTTGTAGGATCTCCCGCATCAGGTCAGTGCACTGGTAAACGCAGCTGATGGTGGGGTCTCGGCAAACGCCGACGGCTTCGGCAGCATCAAGGATGCGGCTGCGACCTGAGGCTGAGGGTCGGCAGGGAATTGTGTAAAAAACGGCCAAAAGCTAGCTAACTATCTGCCAGCAAAGCCTTTTTGTGCAATCACTCCGCTGCACTTAGACGCAGATCGGCAGATCTAGTTCGTAGCGACTTCAAGAATCCGCCGTGAGAAGTCGATCGGCTCGACCGCCCGCTTAAGATCCAAGGTGTAGTCCCCGAACCGGTTGATATGGCTAGTCCTATACGGTGACGTAAGCGTCCGGTGACCACATCTATGCACCGGCACACCTGAGCGGTGGGATACCCGTTTCCCCAAACGGACAGCCCACATGCCTTCCAAACGCGATTATTGGTCCAAGCAGATCTCCGCCTGGTCCGCCAGCGGCACTACCCAAGCGGCGTGGTGCGCCAAAAACGGGTTGGCGATCAGTAGCTTCAGTTACTGGCGCCGCAAGCTTGCTGCGGCCGCCGCAGCGACTCCTGCATTACCGGCAACGCTACCGATCTGCATCTCCCCCGCCGCACCGGTGGTTACGGCCGATATCCGCCTTCCCAGCGGCGTCAGCGTCTGCGTGCCCGCTACCGACCCGGTCTGGCTGGCGCGGCTGCTTCGCGAGATCGGCGCGTGCTGAGTAGCGCTATCACCGCCTGGCACCTGGTTACCGCCCCGGCAGATCTGCGCTGTGGCATGGACCGGTTGCTGCTGCAGGTGCAGGCATTGCTGGATCGGCCCGCAACCGAGGGCGAGGCGTACGTTTTCGTCAACCGCGCCGGCACGCGCCTCAAGGTGTTGTGCCTTGATCGCCACGGCGTTTGGCTGGCAGTACGTCGGCTGCATCAGGGGCGTTTTCAATGGCCGCGTCCGGGCGATACCGCCTGGACGTTGAGTGGTGAGCAGTGGGCGTGGCTGTGCGCGGGCGTGGACTGGCAGCGCCTGTCCATTGCACCGATGGCAGGTGCGCACCCGCTGTAGACCATGGCATCGTAGTGGACATGGATCTGTCCGCACTCGATGACATCAACGACCCGCAGGCGCTTCGCGACCTGCTGATGTCAGTGACTCGCGAGCGCGACGCTGCCCTGTCCACAGTTGCAGAGCAATCCGCACTGATCGCTGCCCGCGAGCTCACCATTACCCGGCGCGACACCCAGATTGCCACCCTCACCGCCGAGATCTCCCGCCTACGCCGGTTGCAGTTCTCCGCAAAGACCGAGCGCATGGACCCGGGCCAGCGCGAGCTGTTCGAGGAAACCATGGCCGCCGATATCGCGGCCGTGGAAGCGCAGCTGGCGGCTATCCAGGCCGAGGGCGAGAGCGCCGCCGCTGCGCAGCAGCGGCGCAAGGCTGCCAGCGCCGGAGGCAAGTCGCTGCCAGAACACCTGGAACGCGTGGAAACCCGGCACGAGCCGGCCAGCTGCGATTGCCCGCAGTGCCAGGAAAAGCTGGTGCAGATCGGCGAGCACGTCAGCGAGCGGCTGGCCTGCAAACCGCTGCAGTTTTACGTCAAGCGCGATGTCCATCCGCAGTATGCCTGCCGCACCTGCGAGCTGATCGTGGCCGAGCCGGTGGCTGCGGCCATCATCGAGCGCGGCCAGGCTGATGCCAGCCTGCTGGCACAGGTTGCCGTGGCCAAGTATGTCGACCACCTGCCGCTGTATCGTCAGGAAGCCATCTACGCACGCAGCGGCATATCGCTGTCGCGCAGCACACTGGCAGAATGGTGCGGAGCCATCGGCGTGGCATTGCAGCCGCTGGCCGATCGCCTCCGCGAGAAAATGCATGCGCAACACGTGCTGCATGCCGATGAAACCCCGGTGCAGATGCTGGAGCCAAAAACCGGCTCCACCAAACGCGCTTATCTGTTTGCGTATGGCAGCGTCAGACACGTTGGCGCCGATCCGCCGATGGTGATATTCCAGTTTGAAACAGGCCGCAGCGGCGCCCATGTCCGGCAGTTTCTCGGAGACTGGCGCGGCGCGCTGATGGTCGACGATTACAGCGGCTACAAGGCCAGCTTTGCGCAAGGTGTGAGCGAGCTGGGCTGCTGGGCGCACGCCCGGCGCAAGTGACATGAGCAGCACATTGCCAGCGGCAGCGCGATCGCCGCTGAGGCGCTGGCGCGGATTGCGGTGCTGTACAAAATCGAGGAGGCGGCCAGTAACATGACGGTCGAAGCACGCCATGCCTACCGACAAGAGCACGCGCTGCCAGCGCTGGCTCGATTGAAAGCATGGCTGCACGAGCTGCAGCCCAAGGTACTGGGAAACAGCGGCACGGCGCGTGCGTTGGCGTATACGCTCAAACGCTGGGATGCGCTGGCGCGCTACGCCGAGGACGGGGATTATCCGATCGACAACAACCTGATCGAGAATGCCATCCGGCCAATTGCCCTTGGACGCAAGAACTGGCTGTTTGCGGGTTCGGAGCAGGCCGGGAAGCGTGCCGCGGCGATCATGAGCCTGCTGGCCACGGCGAAGGCCAATGGCTTGGAACCGCATGCCTGGCTGTACGAAACGCTGGCGCGCCTGCCGACGACGCTGGACCGGGATATCGATCAACTGCTGCCACTGCGCACGGCTTGAAGCTGCTGGGTAGGTGACGTCGCCAGACGCTTACAGGCGGGCTCGCGATGGAGTCCTATGAGTTGGCCAATGGGATGCGGCCAGTGTGGATCGAGCTTAGTGACGCTATTGCGCACAACCATTCAGTTATGGCAAACAAGGAAACGTCAATGAGATTGTCCATATATCGCGAAACGTTCATGTTAGAAAAAGTAGCTGGCGAGCTCTTTAGCTGACGCAATGCGTCTCCCCCCCGGGTGTTGCAGCCGCAGTAGCACTTAAGCCTTATGCGCTGAGTTGCGGACTTAAAGGCACCGAGCCACACTTTATTGGTGCGGCTCGGTGCTCGCATCGGGAAGGCTCCCGCCGGTCCCGCATTTCTCAGCGAAGCAACAAAACGGGTATATGGCAGGTACGCAACACACTGGTAGTGGTGCTTCCGACTATAAGCCGCCGAACGCGTGAGTGCCCGTAGGCCCCCATTATCAGAAGATCGATCGATGCATCGGCTACTCGCCTAACAATCACTTCTTCGGGTTCGCCTGCAATCACATGGCCCTGACTACTCAAGCCGGCCTCCGTCAGTGTGGATAGTGCCCAGTCCATATTTAGATGGGCGGCGTCACTGTCTTTAGCTACGGTTATGACCTCAACCTGCATACCCGTAAAGAGAGCGCTCCTTGCCATCATCTCGACCCCTTTTCGGGTAGTCGGGCTACCGTCAAATGCGATGAGAACCCTCCTGATAGCTGAAAAAGCACGTGACGCCACCAGCAATGGTTGGTGTAGGGCGCGAACAGCACGTTCCACTTCGCCTCCGAGATGGCCCTTGGCGAAATCAGCATGCTCACCTCGCTTACCGAGAACGAATAGGCGAACCTCGTCCTCGCTCTCTGTCAGGTTGTCCACCAGACTGCCGTGTCGAAGCTTGGTTTCCGCTCGCACTCCCTGGGCAGCCAGGGCAATGGATTGTGCGTGATCAAGTAATAAACGACCCCGCTCCTGGGCAAGCCTGCTCTTGGATTCATCCAGTGCCGCCAACTCCTGGAGGAGCGTCTCCTGGGCGCCCAACGCAAGGCTGCCGCTGAAGTCGTTGCTCGATTGAGAGTCTGAATGGCGTTCCAGCACATGCAGGAACTCCAGGGGGGCGCCCAATCGATTTGCGGCCCACGCGGCGTGGTGGATCACGCTCTCGCTGTAGACGGAAGCGTCGATTGCTGCGAGGACCTTCAAGAGGCCGTTGGCGCTTGAAGGGCTATTGATATGCATTTCCATGGCTATCTCCTCAGTGGCCCATCAATCGTTCAACAGCATCAGGTTTGTCATGCACACCCAGACGGTCAACCAACGTGGCGCTAGCTTCGTTCATGCCAAGGATATTGACCAAAGTTCCCTCACGTCTGAACTTAAGCACCACAGTGTCCAAGGCGCCCACTGCGCTCAGATCCCAGAAGTGCGCCCGACTGACATCGATGGAGACGCGTTCAAGAGCTTCTTTAAAGTCAAAACCGGCAATGAACTGGTCTGCGGACGCAAAGAACACCTGACCTGTCACCGCGTAGGCGCGCTCCCTGCCGGAGTCGAGCGAAGTCGATCCGATGTGCAGCACCTGCCCAACTTTTCGAGCGAAGAACAACCCAGACAGAAGGACACCGGTGAGCACTCCCTTTGCGAGATCATGCGTTAGTACGGTGACTACAACAGTAGCAATCATTACCAGGCTGGAGGCCTTCGGATTCGTGGTAAGCCCTTTGATGGATGACCAACTGAAAGTGCCGATACTGACCATGATCATCACCGCTACCAGTGCCGCCATCGGGATCTGTTTGACCCACGGTCCTGCAAAGACAACCATCAGCAGCAGGTAGATGCCCGCCGCCAAAGATGACAAACGGCCGCGTCCACCTGACTTTACGTTGATCACGGACTGGCCAATCATCGCGCAGCCGGCCATGCCCCCAACGAAGCCCGACGCAATATTGGCAACACCCTGGCCAACGGCCTCGCGGTTCTTGTCGCTCGGCGTATCCGTGAGTTCGTCAACAATCTTGGCGGTCAGCATGGATTCCAACAGGCCCACAACCATGAGAGTTGCAGAGACCGGGAAGATGATCTTGAGCGTCTCAAAATTGAGCGGCACGTCCGGGATGAGAAACACGGGCAAGCTATCAGGCAGTGAGCCCATATCGCCCACAGTGCGGATATCGAGCTTCAGCGCAACAGCAACGAAAGTGAGCACCACGATCGCCACAAGTGGTGATGGGACAGCCTTGGTGATGCGCGGGAACAGGTAGATGATGGCTAGCCCGGCCGCCGTCATGGCGTAGACGGGCCAGGCGACATTCGTCAGTTCTGGCAACTGGGCAAGGAAAATAAGGATCGCCAATGCGTTGACGAAGCCGGTGACCACAGAGCGGGAGATGAACCGCATAAGTGAGCCAAGCCTAATTACGCCCGCCACGATCTGCAGGACGCCGGTCAGCAGCGTTGCAGCAAGCAGATACTGAAGGCCGTGGTCTTTGACCAAAGTGACCATCAACAACGCCATGGCGCCAGTGGCGGCGGAGATCATTCCAGGGCGACCGCCCGTAATGGAAATGACGACTGCAATGCAGAACGAGGCGTAGAGGCCAACCTTAGGGTCGACCCCTGCGATGATGGAAAACGCGATGGCTTCGGGGATCAGGGCGAGAGCTACAACGATGCCCGAAATAAGATCGCCACGAACATTCCCAAACCAGTCCTGGCGCAGGGTAGAGAGCTTATTCAAAATAAATAGTCCGATTGGCCTTGGCAGTCGCCAAGGCTGTCTGTGAGCAAATACGGCAAACCTTCCCGTGAAATCGGGTTTCTCAGTGGCGAGAAATTAAGGTGGCGTAATCACAGTTCTATGCGTCATCGGATTCGCGAAGAGACTTCGCTGGCCGGATAAGCCTAACATCAGTAGTACCCGGGTGCTAGTCTCAAGCACACCCCGTCCGGATCCTGTTGTCGATTCTAAGCCAGTCCTCGCTGGTCAGATCCTAACGGCACTTCATCGTCAATGTAGGACGAACCTCGATGTGCCGCGACAGGAGGTCAACTTGAGACCTCCACCCCCGTCTACTTAGTGGCCGGCGCCAACTGAGCCTGACAGCGCGCTGCCGTCCATCTTAGGGCGCTTGCTAGTCGGCAGCGCCCCGCTGACCATGTAGACAATATCCTCTGCAATGTTGGTTGCATGGTCACCCACCCTCTCAATGTTCTTTACCACGAACAAGAGGTGGGCCAGGTCGAGGGCCGGTGCGCGGTTGTCTGCCATGCTCTGCACGATGTCCTTGAAGAGCAACGTGTGCATTGCATCGATTACCGCATCTTCTTCCCAGACTCGGTAGGCCGATTCGATGTCCATCGTGGCGAACGACTCTCTGGCCGACTTCAGCTGAAGCAGCGTTAGCTCCGCCATACGCTGCATCGGTTCTGCCAGCTCAACAGGGGTTGGGTCAGGACTCATGGCCATCGACCTTTTGGCGATGTTGAAGGCCAAATCACCGACACGCTCCAAGTTCGAACTGATCCGGATTGCTGCCATCACGTGACGGAGGTCGATCGCCAGAGGTTGGCGGCGAGCTATAACGCTCACCGCATCGCTCTCAATACGTGCGGCGAGCGCATCCAGCCGCTCTTCGCGAATGGCCACCTCTCTAGCCATCTGGTCATTGCCGCGGCGCAATGACCATACAGCATCGGTCAGTTGCTGCTCGGCAAGAATGCCAAGCTCCAGGATATGCGCGGTGAGTGCACGCAGCTCAACATCGAAGGACTGAACAATATGGTCGGTCATGACACCTGCTCCTCAGCCAAATCGGCCGGTGATGTACTCGTGGGTCTTTTGTTCCTTGGGGTTCGTGAAGAACTCCGCCGTGGGACCGCTTTCAACCAGCTGCCCCATGTGCATAAATGCAGTCCTGTCTGAGATCCGCGCAGCCTGCTGCATGTTGTGAGTCACAATGACAATTGTGTATTGAGCACGCAACTCGTCAATCAGCTCCTCGATCCTTGCAGTTGCAATGGGATCTAACGCAGAAGTCGGTTCATCAAACAGAATGATCTCCGGATTCGGTGCCAGAGCCCTGGCGATGCACAAGCGCTGCTGCTGCCCGCCGGATAATTCAAAGGCGGATTTGCCAAGCCTGTCCTTTACTTCGTCCCAAAGCGCCGCGCCGCGCAGGGCGCGTTCGACATGCTCGGTGACCACAGATTTGTTGCGCACACCGCGAATCAGGATTCCCGAGGCCACATTGTCAAAGATCGATTTAGGGAATGGATTCGGCTTCTGGAACACCATGCCAATGCGCAGCCTAACGCGCATCGGGTCCACGTCTGGCCCTACGATGTTCAGATTCTCCGGCATCAGGGTGATAGAGCCGGAGTAGCGGTTGTTTGGATACAGGTCGTGCATTCGATTGAAGCAGCGCAACAGGGTACTTTTGCCACAACCCGATGGGCCAATCAGCGCTGTGACCTGATTGCTGCCGATCGACAGGTTGATGTCCTTGAGCGCGTGGAACTTGTCGTAATGGAAGTCCAGCCCACGGACCTCGGCACGCACGGTGCCATCGTGCACAGAAGGCGAGACGCGTTCGGGCACGGGAACAGGAATTGAGATGGTCGAGTGATTCATGCTGTCTCCGTGGATCAACGCAGGCGACGACGAAGGCGGTAACGCAGCCAGATGGCAAAGCCGTTCATCAGCAGGGTCATGCCAAGCAGCACCAGCCCTGCAGCTGCAGCATTGACGTGGAACCCAGCCTGCGGGCGTGACACCCAATTGAACATTTGGATGGGCATCACGGTGAAGGGGGAATTGAGCCATTCGAAACTGAGGAATGGAGCAGGCGCCTGGATCGGTGATGGCGGCAGGAAGGCGATGAAGGTCAGTGCGCCGATGGTGATGATTGGCGCGGTCTCACCGATGGCTCTGGACATGCCCACGATTGCGCCGGTCAAGATCCCCGGGCGCGCGGCTGGGAGCAGGAAGATGCTGACCGTTTGCCACTGATCTGCACCCAGGCCGAAAGCGGCTTCGCGGATATCCTGAGGGATGGCGCGTAGCGATTCCCGGGTTGCAACGATGATGATGGGTAGGATCAGCAACGCAAGCGTCATGCCAGCAACCAGGATCGTCTGGCCAAGCCCGAACATCTGGACGAAGAGTCCTAGTGCCAGCAGACCGAAGATGATTGAAGGGACACCGGCAAGGTTGGTGACATTGACCTCAATGAAGTCAGTGATCCAGTGTTTGGGCGCGTATTCCTCCAGGTAGACGCCAGCGGCGACGCCCACCGGCACGGCTAGAACCCCGGTCACCAGCATGACCAGGCAGGTGCCGATCCAGGCCGAGAGAATGCCGGCGGACTCAGGACGGCGGGAGGGAAAGTTGGTAAAGAAGTCCGGAGTGAGTCGAGCTGCCCCATCCACTACGAAGTCGGCGACAAGCGCCATCAGAATGGTGAGGGTCAGAAACAGCACCAGCAGCCCGAGCACGGTAAAGCACAGATCTGAAATCCGCGCGCGCCTGGTGATTGCACCGTCGTCCAGGCCCATCGGTTCGATGTGGTCTCGCATCAGTAGGCCTCCCGGTAGCGTTTGCGGAGCCAGAAGGCGAAAAGGTTGAAGCTGAAAGTGAGTGCGAACAGCGTCAGACCAGCAGCGAAGATGGTCTGGTAGGCAATCGAATCATGTGGAAGGTCGCCCATGCTCAACTGCACGATGTAGGAGGTGATGGTTGCTGCCCCCTCGAGTGGATTGGTCGCGATACGTGCCTGTTGCCCGGCGGCGATGGCGACCACCATGGTTTCACCTACTGCTCGCGACATTCCGAGCAGGTAGGCGGCCGTGACGCCCGAGAGAGCAGCAGGTGTCACTACCTTCAACCCGGTTTGCAGACGGGTGAAACCCAGTGCGTATGCGCCCTCGCGCAGCGAATCGGGCACGGCGCGCATGGCGTCTTCGCTCATGGAAACGATGTAGGGCAGGATCATGATGCCAATTACGACCCCGGATACCAGCAAATTGAAGCGCGCCAGTCCCGGGATGAAGGACTGGAAGATGGGCGTCAGGAACAGCAGGGCGAAGTACCCGAACGCAACTGTGGGTACGCCTGCGATGAGCTCGAGGAATGGTTTGACCGCTTCGCGGAGTCTGGGCTTGGCGAATTCGCTGAGATACAGGGCGAGGATCGTGCCTGCCGGTACCGCAACGATCAGCGCGATGGCCGTGGTCATCAGCGTACCCGACAGCAGCGTCATGATGCCGAAGTGCTTTTCTTCGAAAACTGGCGTCCACTGCGTATCGGTCAGGAAATCCACGATGGACACCTGGGTGAAGAACTTCACGCTCTCACTGAGCAGGACGTAAAGGATGCCGAAGGTGACCATAACCGACAGCGCCGCTGCAACGAACAATACGATGCGGATGCCTGAATCGATGGCATGGCGGCGGCGCAGGAAGGCGTCGCTTGGCTGAAGCGGGACAGGGCCCGCATCGAGGAAGGAGCTACTACTTTTCATCAGACGGCCTCAACCGGCGCGCCCATCGCTGGGCGCGCCGACCATGATTGTCAGTAGACCAGCTTCTCTTTCAGCAGCTCGTCGATGGAAACGCCAATCTTCGAGCCAGTGAAACCGGTGCCGATCTCCCGTTTTGCAAAGCGGTCGCGCATTGCAGCCAGGGCGTTCTCCGGCAACGGAACATAGCCCACTTCCTGCACCAGTCCTTCGGAGTGCTTGGAGTCCAGATAGAACTCCACGAAGCGCGCGACTTCGGGCTTGGTTTCAGCGGCCTTCTTGCTTACGTAGATGAAGATCGGACGCGACAGAGGCTGATACTGGCCGGAGCGCGCAGTTTCCACGCTCGGAGCAACCGCCTGGGCGCTGGCGTTGGCCTTGATGCCTACTGCCTTGAGCTTATCGGCGTTCTCTTCGTAATAGGCAAGGCCGAAGAAGCCCAGTGCATTGGCGTCACCAGAGACACCCTGCACCAGCACGTTGTCATCTTCGGAGGCGGTGTAGTCGCCGCGGCTGGAGTGTTCCTTGCCGACGACGGCGGCGGTGAAATAGTCGTAGGTGCCCGAATCGGTGCCTGCGCCGTACAGGACCAGCGGCTTGTCCGGGAAGCTCGGACGAACCTGGTTCCAGTTGGTGATCTTGCCCTGGGCTTCAGGCACCCACATGGCCTTCAGTTCCTCGACGGTGAGGTCATTGGCCCAGGTGTTCTGGGGGTTGACCACGACGGTCAGAGCGTCCATGGCGACAGGAAGCTCGATGTACTCCACGCCAGCGGCTTTGCAGGCCTCCTTCTCCTCGGCCTTGATCGGGCGCGACGCATTGGAGATGTCGGTTTCACCGCGACAGAATTTCTTGAAGCCGCCGCCGGTTCCTGACATGCCGACCGTCACTTTGATGCCGGAATTTTCTTTCTGGAACTCTTCGGCCATGGCTTCGGTGACAGGAAATACTGTCGACGATCCGTCCGTGCTCACCATGCCGCTGATTTCGGCTGCTTTGCCCGCGGTGGAACTGGCGTTCTGGTCAGAGGCGGCCGGCGTGTTGGAGGGCGAGCACGCGACGATCGAGAGCGTCGCTGCGGCAAGAAGAGTGAGGCGCAGGTACATTGGGAATCTCCTATGTTCAGATGTTCTTGGGTGCGATTGTGATCTACCCGCCCAGCTCCCCAGCTGGAGGGTCAGGACTACTTGAGAAGTCGTGGCGGGGCCGGCACCTCCGCCACGCAGTCGCAGGCGGGATCGGTCGGGTGAGGCTGAAGGCAGAGCTCAGACCGTCCACCGCAGCAGTCGTCCAGCAGGAAGCCCAGCAGTCCATGCATGCCCTCAAGGCAGGCGCGGTAGCGCACGAACCGCCCCTCTCGGGTTCCGCAGATCAACCCGCCGCGGCTTAGCACGGCCAGGTGGTTGGATAGCGTGTTGTGGCGCATGCCCATCATGTCGGTCAGTACGCCAGCCGTCAGGCCTTCGGGCTCGTGGTTCACCAGCGTGCGGAAAATCACTAAGCGCGCGCCGTTGCTCAGTGCCGCAAGGGCGTCCAGTGCATGGTCGATGGACATCGACGGGCTCAAAGAGCGCCGCTCGAAGTAATCGAAGTCCAGAACGCGTTGGGGCTGAGCCATGGGAAACTCCCGTTGGATACATGTGTCGACATGTCGAGAGATGTCGACATATTGGGATGCTCTCCCTTTTAGATGACACCGTGATGACAGCTGGGCATTCAGATTCTGATAACGGACCGAACGCAGAAGTCCCGCCGTAGCGGGACTTTACTGGGGTGTTGGCCTGGCCGAAGACGGTGTTCGCTGTCTAGACATTTGTGGGTGCGTTAGAGGCAGTTACCTGCCTGACAACTTCTCGCGCGTAACGTGTCACGCCGATCAGCGTGGCCGACGCGGTGCCGTTCCAATCGCCATAGCCCAGCAGCCAGACCGCTGGCTCTGCAACCGAACGTACCTTGGAGTCATCCACGTCGATCTGACCCTGTGCGTCGATCAGGCCCAGCCCTTCCAGGTGCGACACCGCTGGCCGGAAGCCTGTGCACCAGATCACGGCGTCGAAGGTGCGTTCGCTGCCATCTGGCCATTGCATGCCGGTGGCGGTGAAACGGGCCGGCGGCCCAATGGAGGCCAGGACGCCGCGTTGGCGCGCGTCGACCACCGGCGGCACCATGACGATGTCGCCGAAACCGCCCTGCGGCAGATCCGGCTCGCGCCCCTCCTGCTGCGCTCTCCATTTCTCTGTGGCGCGCTCGAACAGCACGCGCCCATCGACATCGTCGGCCAGGAACTCCGGCTTTTGCTGGGTGATCCAGGTGGTCTGGGCGACCTTGGATACTTCGGCCAGTATCTGCGCGCCGGAGTTGCCGCCGCCGATGATGGCAACGCGCAGTCCGGCAAAGGGTTCGGGATTGCGGTAGTGGGCCGAGTGCAGCTGCACGCCAGCAAACGTGTTCAACCCGTCGAACGCAGGTCTGTACGGATGACGCCAGGTACCGGTGGCGCTGATCACCGCACGCACTTGCCACTGCCTGCCGTCATCTGCATCTACCAGCAGTTGATCGCCTGAGCGGCTGATGCGCTGCACCCGCACGGGACGTACCACCGGCAGCGCGTACTTGTGTTCGTAGCGGGTGAGGTAGTCGATCACTTCCGCCCGCGCGGGGTAGGCATCCCGGCTGGCGGGCATCGGCCAACCGGGAATCGAGCTCCAGCCCGCAGGCGAGAACAGGTGCAGCGACTCCCACGTATGCTGCCAAGCACCGCCGGGCGCTGCCTCCACATCGAGAATCACATAGGACAGCCCGCTGCGGCGCAGGAAGTAGCCGGCTGCCAGGCCTGACTGGCCACCTCCGATCACCACCACATCGACACTTTCCATCTAAGCTCCCTTAAGCCTGCACCGCAGTCAGGCGGCGTTCCTCTGCTGCTGTTGATCGGAGATCTTGAGGGCATCCAGGTGCCGCTCTGCATCCAGCGCGGCCATGCAGCCGAAGCCCGCCGAGGTGATTGCCTGGCGGTAGTGCTGGTCGGCCACGTCGCCGGCGGCGAACACGCCTTCCACCGAGGTCTGGGTGGCGTTGCCGCCCAGGCCCGAACGAATTTCCAGGTAGCCGTTGTTCATCGCCAGCTGGCCATCGAACAGGCTGGTGTTGGGGTGGTGGCCGATGGCCACGAAGAAGCCGTGCGCCTCGATGTCGCGGATGCTGCCGTCCTGCACCGACTTGACCCGCACACCGGTCACGCCGGCCTCGTTGCCCAGCACTTCCTCGACCTGGTGGTGCCACACGGTCTCGATCTTGCCGGCTTCGACCTTGGCGAACAGCTTGTCCTGCATGATCTTTTCCGCCTTGAGGGTGTCACGGCGGTGGACCAGGTAGACCTTGCGGGCGATGTTGGACAGGTACAGCGCTTCCTCCACGGCGGTGTTGCCGCCGCCCACCACGACCACGTTCTGGTCGCGGTAGAAGAATCCGTCGCAGGTGGCGCAGGCGGAGACGCCGCGGCCCTTGAACTCGTCTTCGGTCGGGATGCCCAGGTACTTGGCGGTCGCCCCGGTGGCGATGATCAGCGCGTCGCAGGTGTACTCGGCACTGTCGCCGATCAGCTTGAACGGGCGCTGGGCCAGGTCGGCGGTGTGGATATGGTCGAAGATCACCTCAGTCTCGAAGCGCTCGGCATGGGCCTGCATGCGCGTCATCAGATCCGGGCCCATCAGACCATGGGCGTCGCCCGGCCAGTTGTCCACCTCGGTGGTGGTCATCAGCTGCCCGCCCTGCTGCAGGCCGGTGATCACGACCGGCTTGAGGTTGGCGCGAGCGGCGTAGACGGCGGCGGTCCAGCCGGCTGGGCCGGAACCGAGAATCAGCAATGGAATGTGTCGGGTGGTGCTCATGGCTCAGCGGCTCCGTGCATCGGCAGGAAAGTACCGTTTGCCCAGCCGCAAGGCGACGTGGACCAGCAGGATCAGTACCGGCACTTCCACCAGCGGGCCGATGACGGCGGCGAATGCAACCGGTGAGGCCAGACCGAAGGCCGCGATCGCCACAGCGATGGCCAACTCGAAGTTGTTGCCTGCCGCGGTGAAGGCGATCGCGGTGGTACGCGGGTAATCCTTGGCGATGAGTTTGCCCATGAAGAAGCTGAGGACGAACTGGATGATGAAGTACAGCGTCAGCGGGATTGCGATGCGCACCGCGTCCATCGGAATGCGCAGCACATCGCCGCCTTTCAGGCTGAACATCGCCACGATGGTGAACAGTAGCGCAGCCAGGGTGATCGGACTGATGGCCGGCAGGAACTTCTCTTCATACCATTGCACGCCCTTACGCGCCTTCAGCCATCGGCTGGTGAGGAAGCCGGCGAGGAACGGGATGCCCAGGTAGATCAAAACAGCCTCGGCGATGGTCCAGACACTGACATCGATGACGCTGCCCTGCAGGCCGAACACCGGCGGCAGCCAGGACAGGAAGAACCATGCGTAGACGCTGAACAGCGCGATCTGGAAGATCGAATTGAACGCCACCAGACCGGCCACGTACTGGCTGTCACCGCGGGCCAACTGGTTCCACACCAGTACCATCGCGATGCAGCGGGCCAGCCCGATCAGGATCAGGCCGGTCATGTACTCGGGGTAGTCGCGCAGGAACAGCACGGCCAAGCCGAACATCAGGAACGGACCGATGATCCAGTTCTGCAGCAGCGAGAGCATCAGTACGCGCTTGTCGGCAAAGACCGTGGGCAGTTCCTCGTACTTCACCTTGGCCAGCGGCGGATACATCATCAGGATCAAGCCAATGGCGATCGGGATGTTGGTCGAACCAATCGACAGGCTGTGGAGCGCGCTGGGCACGCCTTCGAACATCGCGCCCAGTCCGACGCCGAGCGCCATGGCCGCGAAGATCCACAGTGTGAGATACCGGTCCAGGAAGGACAGGCGGGAGGTATCAGTGGTCATGGGGGTTTCCGGAAGGGCGGTCAGTTGATCTGTGCGATCGGATCGAGGCGGGCCTTGAGAGCCTCCCGGTCGTCCCAGGCGCTGTCAGGAATCTCCATGAAGGCCTTTAGGCGCGCCTTGATGATCTGATGCGCGCGGTCGAAGGCTTCAGCCTTCTGTGCGTCCGAGCCTTCCACGCCGGCCGGATCGAACAGGCCCCAGTGCACCCGCACGAAGTCGCCGAACACGACCGGGCACGCTTCGGCCGCCGCGCTGTCGCACACGGTGACGATCAGATCCATCGCGCCGGCATCAGCTTCGGCGAACTCGTCCCAGGACTTGCTGCGCATGCCCTCCACCGGAAAGCCCTCACGCTGCAATTGGGCGATGGCGAACGGGTTGACGCGCCCGGCCGGCTGGCTGCCTGCGCTGAGAGATTCGTAACGGCCTTCACCCCACTTCCGCAGGGTCGATTCAGCCAACACGCTGCGCGCGGAATTGCCAGTACACAAGAACAGGACACGACGGGTCATTTGAGCGATCTCTGAGGTAGGTTGGTCAGCAGCCCGCGGGGCGTTCGCAGGCTTTTTCATCGGCACAGCAGTTTTCAGTGAGGTAAGCCACCAGTGCGTTCATCGCCTCGAACTCGGCTCGGTAGCAGATGCTCCGGCCGCGCTGCTCGGCGCTGATCAGCCCCGCCGCCAACAGCTCCTTCAAATGGAAGGAAAGGGTGGCGCCGGGCAGCGAGAGCGCCTGGGCAATGTCACCGGCCAGCTTGCCGCCGCTGCCGGCCTGCACCAGCAGGCGGAAGATGGACAGCCGGGTGGCATGGCCCAGGGCAGCCAGAGCGTGGGTTGCGTTCTTATGTTCCATGCTTCTAGAATAATAGAATAGAAATCATAGGACAACCCCCGTGCAGCAGATTCCCAATGTGATCCCGGGTGCCTTGGATATCCCCACGGCCACCAAGCTCAACGATCCGGCTGTGCAGCCACACCGGCCACGCATCCTGATCCTGTACGGGTCGCTGCGGCCGCAGTCGTTCAGCCGCAAGCTGGCGCTTGAGGCGCAGCGGCTGCTGGAGCAGCTCGGGGCGGAAACCCGCCTGTTCGATCCACATGAGCTGCCGATGCTTGACTCGGTACCGGCCACCCACCCCAAGGTGCAGGAGCTGCGCCAGGCCTCGCTGTGGTCGGAAGGACACGTTTGGGTCAGCCCGGAACGCCACGGCACCCTTACTGCGGTATTCAAGAACCAGATCGACTGGCTGCCGCTCGAAGAGGGCAGCGTACGCCCCACCCAGGGCCGCACCTTGGCGGTCATGCAGGTGTGCGGTGGCTCTCAGTCGTTCAACGTGGTCAACGCGCTGCGCGTGCTCGGCCGCTGGATGCGCATGGTGACAATTCCGAACCAATCGTCGGTGGCCAAGGCGTGGCAGGAATTCGGCGAGGACGGTCGGATGAAACCCTCGGCGTATTACGATCGGGTGGTGGACGTGATGGAGGAGCTGGTCAAGTTCACCCTGTTGGTCCGCGGTCGTAGTGACTACCTGGTTGACCGCTACAGCGAACGCAAGGGCGCAGTTGAGGCTGCGGCGCTGGCTGCAGCTGCCGGCGTCATCGAGACTGCATTGAACGAAAAGGAAAACGCATGAACGCCGTCGTCTACCACAACCCCAAGTGCGGTACCTCCCGAAACACGCTGGCACTGATCCGGCATGCCGGGATAGAGCCGGAGGTGATCGACTACCTGGCCCATCCTCCCAGCCGCGCGCGGCTTGTCGAACTGATTTCCGCAGCCGGTTTGAGTGTTCGAGGCGCTATTCGAGAGAAGGGAACGCCTTACCTTGAGCTGGGCCTGGACACTCCGACGTTGAGTGACGACGCGCTACTTGATGCAATGCTGGCCAATCCTATTCTGATCAATCGTCCCTTTGTCCAGACCGACATGGGCACCCGCTTGTGCCGACCCTCGGAGATAGTCCTGGACATCCTCCCAGCAGTGGATAGGCCCTTTACCAAGGAGGATGGCGAGGTGGTGATCGATCAGGACGGAAAACGTCTGGTCTGACACTCCGTAGCCAGCGCGCAACGTAGGAGTGCTGGCAGTACTTCCAGCACGAGGTTGTACCCAGAACCGCCGGCAAAAAAAGGGCATGGAGATTGAAAAGCATGCAGAGCACGTCCATGCTTCGCCCTGGCTTGGTCCGGCTGACCGTTGCATTGGGGATCGGCCAGATAATTGCGTGGGCAAGCAGCTACTACATGCTTGCCGTGTTGGCGCTACCGATATCCAAGAGCACCGGTTGGTCCCTCGGGCTGCTCGTAGGTGGCCTGTCCGCAGGCCTGGTTACGGCCGGGCTGCTGGCTCCTCTGGCCGGCCGCGTGATCGATAGGATGGGAGGGCGGGCGGTATTGACGGCCAGCTCAGTGCTATTTGCCTTGGGCCTGTCCGTGCTGGCCCTGTCTCATTCCCCGATCACGTACTACCTCGGCTGGGTGGTACTGGGTGTTGCCATGGCTTCTGGCCTCTACGACGCTGCATTCTCGACACTGGGACAGCTGCTGGGGGCAAATGCGAAACGCTCTATTGCCGGCCTCACCTTGGTTGCAGGTTTTGCAAGCACGCTCGGTTGGCCGGCAATGTCCTACCTTGGCGAGGCTCTGGGATGGCGCGGCGCCTTGTGGGTCGCCGCGGCGGTGAACATCCTGGTTGCTCTTCCGATCCATTTGCTCGCAGTTCCCAAGCACCAGCGTTCGGTTGTGCCAGATACGATTGCTCCAGCGCCCACGTCCACTGAGGCGGTAGCTTCTGCAAAGCGAGCGACCTCCCCAACCCCTGCGCAGTGGCTCGTGCTTATTGGGCTCTTGCTTACCTGCCAAGCAGCGATCATGGCTACCTTATCGGTGCATCTCCTTGCCCTGCTGGGGGCGATCGGGTTGGCTCCGTCCATGGCGCTGCTGGCTGGCATGGTCATCGGCCCTGCACAGGTCACAGCCCGGTTGCTTGAAATGTACTTCGGGCAAGGGGTGCACCCCACGTGGTCTGCGCGAGTTGGTATCGCAGCCACGCTGGCAGCGATGTTGCTTCTGCTCACACGACAGCCTTGGGTCGCGATCGCTGCGTTTGTGATCTACGGGGCAGGCAATGGAATCCTGACGGTGGTCCGCGGTACCTTGCCGCTGGCGTTGATCGGCTCAGCCGACTACGGCAAGACCATGGGCGTGCTCGCCCGGCCCATGCTCTTGGCCCAAGCGGTGGCGCCACCGCTGGCAGCTATCGCACTTGAGCGGGTTGGTCCTACCGGGCTGATTTGCCTCCTGGCCATCTTCGCCGTCGTTTCCCTCATCGGAAGCTGGTGGCTGCCCACCAAAGTGCATAACACCTGCAGTTGAATATGCATCAATGTACATATATGCTCTTTTCATGAGCAAGGGCACCCCCAAAGCGAGTGCGATCGAGCAGGCCGTGGGCGTCTTGGCAGACCCCATCTTCCGGGCGCTGTCGGAGCCATCACGTTTGGCCGTGCTCAAACGTGTGCTGCACGTAGAGCGAGCCGACATCGCGGAGATCGCCGCGGGCCTTCCGCAGGAACGCTCTGTTGTATCGCGCCACCTGCAGGCATTGCACGACGCCGGGATTCTGCGTGCCGAACGCATAAGTCGTCAGGTGTATTACCAGGTCGATGGCCCCGCCGTTGTCTCTCGCCTCGAGCACATCCTTTTGCAGGTCAAGGCACTGGCACCGTATTGCTGCCCGGGCGATTTGAGGTAACACCCCCGCGTACGATTCCGCTTTGGAATTCAACCTAAATATATGCATATAGGCGCATACACACATGGAAAGACTTGGCGTAGAAGTCGTGGTGATCGGGGCAGGACAAGCCGGTTTGGCGATGTCTTATCGGCTTAAGGCAGCAGGCGTGTTGCACGTGGTTCTCGAGCGGCAGCCGGCAGCCGGCAGCCGGCAGCAGGGGGCAGCTGGCCGTCGTACTACGACAGCCTGACCCTCTTTTCTCCAGTTCCCCGGCGGGGCCAAGCGTTACCCCACGCGTGACGAGGTCACCGCCTACCTGCGCCAGTATGCCGCCAGGTTTGACTTGCCGGTGCGCCCTGATTCCGAGGTAGTTGGACTCTCCTCAGAGGCAAAGCAACATCTGATCACGCTGGCGGATGGGAAAGTGATTGCCGCAAAAGCGGTAGTCGTGGCAACCGGTGGCTTCAACAAGCCCTATCTACCGACCATTCCCGGGAAGCAGCTCTATCAAGGGGAGGTTCTGCACAGTTCGGCCTACCGAAACCCGGCTGGCTTTGAAGGAAAACGGGTCGTGGTCGTGGGCGCAGCAAACTCAGCAGTTCAGATCGCATACGAGCTGCACAAAATCGCGGAAGTGACTTTGGCAACCCGCGAGCCAGTGAAGTTCGTGCCACAGCGATTCCTGGGCTTCGACTTCCACGACTGGCTTAAATGGACAGGTCTTGGCAGCTCGCGTTGGCTGAGCGATCAGAGTACGCCGGTTCTGGATGATGGCCGCTACCGGCACGCTCTGCGTACGGGCGCTCTTTGCCGGCGAGAGATGTTTACTGCGTTCGGAAGGGACGGCGTCGTGTGGCCTGACGCGGAAGTACAAGCCGTCGATGCCGTGATCTTCGCAACGGGTTTTCGGCCCAATACATCGTTCCTGCAACACACCGGCGCGCTGGATGACGACGGACGAGCCCTACACAGCAAGGGGGTTTCCACTGCGATCGAGGGGCTCTATTACCTAGGACTTCCCCTGCAACGCAACTTTGCCTCTGCGACGCTTCGGGGTGTAGGGAGCGACGCAGCAGAGATCCTAACCTCGGTCATGGCTCACCTGCGTACCGTATAGACCACCGCGTGCGAGGCCTTCGGCCGCCTTAGAGCGTCTGGCGAACGCGCACGCCGTGGCTAGGCCGAGACTCAACGTCAGCGCCAGCAGCGGCTGACTGATCAACCTGATATCGCACAACCAGCAAAAACATGCCAAAAAGCAGCTACTTAGCTCACTTTTGGCTGTTTTTTACACGAATCCCTGCCGATCCTCAGGCTGGCTGGAGCGTAGCCGCTTCAGCGGCGCATGCGGCGGATCAACGAACGGTTGGGTGAGGACGTGGTCCAGTTCACACCCGTTGATCCGTCGATGCTGGCAGGTGACAGCTGACGTAGCCTTGTAAGTCCACTCCTTCAATCCAAGTCAGCACCGGCGGGTAGCTGTTCTCGGATGTAGGTTTCGATGTAGGCCATCACTTCAGCGGCGCCGACCTCATTCTTAAGCAGATCGATTGGACAGCGGTTGCCCAGGTACGGGCGAGGAAGCTCTGCCCAGCTGAAGAATTGGTTTGGGCGGGGTCGTACAGGCTTCGCCGCGATCATGGCGGCTTCGAGAAGATCCGGGCGTGGGTACCATGAGAGGGGCTTGATAGCGGCTTTTCGGCCGCCCGTCACGACCCGGGGTAACTGAGATGCGGCCAGTTCTTCAGCGCGGATGTACGTCCTGGTCCAGTTGGCGAGCTTCCGTAGATCGGCGTTCGCCTGCCGCTCTTTGTCGGATACGTAACCGGCATCATCTTCCTTCCGGATATCGAGCCGGGTCGGGATCACCAACCCGATGACCAACTCAGGTCGCTTCTTCTTTATGAGCTCAAGGGCAGGGGCGATGTCTGTGTCATTGGTCACCAGGACCAACTGATCGAGGTCTGGGCAATGTAGTGCATCGTCATAAAGGGCCAGTGCCAGATTGACATCAGACTGCTTTTCTTCGAGCTTCCATACCTGTGTCTTGCCGCACAGGTTTGGGTGCTTATCGGGGTTGTCAGCGTCGACCAGGTACTGCGAGGACTTGGTGAGCGAATAGTAGCCCTTCGTCAGTGAGATGCGCTTGGAGCTCAGCAGCGCGGCGTGATATTGGCTCTGGGAGGCCACGGAATCTGCTCCCTTGGCAGCACTGCCAAGGATGGGAGCGGTGAAGTAACGAATCGCGCATTCATCCAAAACCATGGACGAAGCATTGGCGTCCGTATCAGGCCGATGGAGTGCTGTCGGCAGGATGTGCTGCTCGAACAGCTTGATCAGATCCAGCCACTTGTAGGGCGTCTGCCGGAGACAACCATAGTAAAGGTTGAAGCCGTCGATATAGATCCGCGTCCGTAGCGGCACTGTTCTTCTCCCAGAAACGAAAAAACCGGCTGATCGCCGGCTTTTCCCCCCTAATTCCCAGAGTCCAAGCCTCATGGGAAAAAGGGTTAGTTGTTGGGGATAATTGTACGGGATTCCATAACGCATTCGCGACAAGATTCAAGGCAGATTTAGAACGCTGAGTTCTCTTTTTGAGAAATGGCGTTTGCCTTCGCGTAGCGCTTATAGCCCCTGGTCTCGATTTCGGCCCCTAAGCAGCCGATTGTAGTCCACCCGCCCTGACCGCGCACGTGTTCAGCTCTATGTCACGCGGCCAGGGCGCATCGTCGGGCAGAGAGGCTGCTGGGCGCGCGGGGCGAAACGGCTACTCTTGCGCCCGTTCAGGTTCAGCCGATGGGCTGCATGAAGATCAGTTGCACATGCAGCCAAGCGGCCACATAGTCGACCATGAGCGGTGATTGACCGGTATGCCAATGGTCGCAGCACCTGCGCTGTGCAGCTGATGGGGTGCGTAAGCATCAGGGGAGCAGATAGTCCCGCAGGCGCAACTGGTGGTCCGCCAAAATAGATCTCAGCTTCTGCTGACTTGAGCTGACTGCTTGCCTGGAGATGCAAAGTTCCCTCGCGATCTCAGACTGCGAGCGACCCTCCCGAAGCAGAACCCAGACGCGCTCTTTCAAGCTCGTATCCTTCCGGGCATTAGGCGACCTTATGCGGGAGTGAACGCGGTCGTACGCCAAGCGGCGAAGCATATGCTCGTCTGGATGTGGCAACCCGGGCAACTCAAAAGCGTAAGCAGATGCCGAGAAATTGCACACAGCATCCAGCTCTTTCAGGAACGCAGCCTTGTACCGCAAGTCAGTTCGATACCGGGACTTCGGGTTGCTTGGGTCATGGACGTCGCAGAAGCGGGCGCTTTTCTGACTGCTGCTCAGCAACTGCGGGGATTGGGCAGTAGTCGCCCATCGCATGCTGGGGCGCCAGCAAAGCTCACAGCATTTCTCGCTGCCCGGCGCCTGATCTGGCACGCGCCCCAGCACGGCATGACTTCTGTGATTTGGGCGAAGTCGCTTCAGGAGATGCAGGATCTCGCGCATCAGGTCGAGTGCACTCGTAAAAGCAGCTGATGCTGGCGGTGCCAAGCCGCTGGCATCATCACAGGAATGGATGGCCAGACGCAGACACTGGATCCAACGCTCCATTGCGTAGATTGCTTCGTCTGCGGGCGATGTCCCCGGCGCATGCTTACTCGGAGTGCACAGATGACGCACAGCGGGGTACGCCGCAAGCCGGGACAGTACCGATGCTCTAGGCTGACGCCAGCCGTTAGACGGGCGGAACCCACCAAGTAGCTTCGAGTCCCATGGTCCTGAGTAGGCAAGGGCTTCAGCAAATGGCGGGTCAATATGGCGTTTGAGCAAGGCCCACACCGAGTATCGACGCGACGTCAGTGTGTGCGACGCCGTGAGTCCATTCGCGAACTCAGATGCGCCTGACCTAAGCGGGGCAGGGCAGTTCTTATAGGCCGCGACAGCTTTGTGGATGCGAGCGCTGATGGATCTCATGTCAACCAATATTGACATAAATGAGAACCCATAAAGAAGCCTCGGTGACCTATCGTCGCGTCATGTAACAAGAACTCATTGGAAGCAACGTGAGCACACGAGCGCTGTTGGTAGATCTTTATGGTCCATTGCTGACCTACGAGCAGCTGGCGAAGGTCCTCGATAGGACAGCGGCCAGCCTACGGACCAATCTGAGCAGGCGCGATAGCGCCTCAGGTCAAATGCTGGCTTCGGCCAGGGTCCGCGTAGGCCGTCGCGTTTACTTCAGAACAGAGCGAATCGGGGAGCTTCTTGATGGGCAGCGGGACCAGTCCCCTGGAGCGTGCGTATGAACACCGTCTTCTTGCTGATGGCGGAGTATGAAACCGCGCAGATTCCTCTGGAGAGGCTATGTCCGATGTTCGGACTGACTCCGCCAGAAGCAGCAAAACGAGCCGCGCGAGCTGCCCTGCCGGTACCGGCCTACCGACTTGCAAGTCAGAAGTCCCCTTGGCTTGTGGATGTATATGCCCTTGCCGTGTATCTAGACCAGAAAAAGGGGCTCGCGGAGGAAGAGTGGCGGCGGGTCCAAGGTGTTGTCAGTCCGTTGCGGGGCCACAGGGCGGCGTGATGACCTTGCTCGGCCATTCAGATGCTTCCGGCATTCCGTCTGTATGTCTGTCGGAACGGTAATTCCTCCTTCACCTCACAGACCTCCTGCAGATAGCTATTTCCCCGTGGCCCCGGCCGCGGCGGTTTCGTGTGCCCGTCCTACAGTGAAGGCAGAGATCGGGCTTGCGGTAAAGAACTGTACGCCGGCGGGCCGGCACAAGCGCGTGCGTTGGAGGAAGCCCGGTGGGGCTCGCCGCCCCGGTGTGATTGATGCCACACGGTGCGAGCTTGTCCGAAGTCTTGAGCAGCGGCACGGGTCTGTATGGGCACGTATCAAGGACCAAGTACACGTTGCCGGCTATACAGTGGAGCGTGCCCGAGAACGTGTGCGTGCTTTCCGCTCTGATGGCGCTGAATCTCTCTTGGCGATGGTGGTCGCACTGCTCTACATGACCGATGTACGAACTGGCTTCATCGGAAAGCCGCGTGCCGGTGGCGGGCGCTGGCAACGCTACACACTCCGCGACATGGCGCAGCTCGCGTATGGCGGCCAGGGCGAAAAGGATGTGCGGCGTGCCAGTCGAGCGATTGCGGTCATGGTCAGCCTTGGGTGGGCCTACCCTACCAAGCAGGTCCGCCGATATGTGGGTGACACCACGTTCCGGAGCGAGGCTGGTATCCGCCGGTTGAACCTGAGGCGGATCTGCGACATGACGGGCACGACCTGGTTGCTCCAACGCGACAGGCGTCATGCCGATCAGAAGCACGGTGCGAGTACTGCATGGCTCGAAGAGGCCAAGGCAAAGGCTCAAGCGCGAAAAGAGCGCCTGCAGGCGCGCCGCGCCCAGCTCGAAAGGCTTGCTGATGAGTTGAAAGCGTTTCAGCCTGGCGCTGGGTCTGGGCCGGCGGTAGTGGCGCGGAACCGAGGTGCCCCCGCGCTACTAAGCGCCATCTTCGAAAATGCATTCGGTTGAAATCAAGGCTGTTTCGGGCAGCTATTGCCAAACGTTCTGAAATCCAAGAAATAGCCTTTTCTATCCTGTCCGCTCCAGCGTGCAGCGAACGTCTATGTCCGATGGAATGCCGCCATCGCGAAATATCCACCAATGGTTTTAACTTATCCACACGTTCTGGGGATGCGTCGGTGCATAGCCTATTGATAAGTGTGCTTATTTGTCCGTCTTAATTGGAGGGCCATTCAGTCAACCTCCGGTTAAAAGCTCAGTAATCAGAAAATTAGAAGAATTACCTGAAGACATCGAAGTGCATCGGTAGTAGATTTGATTACTTGCGATAATCAGAATATGGGTCCGCGTCATCGTTCTATCGAGTATCCCCGTCGTAGTTCCATGAAGGTCTAGTGTCTGACACGCTCAAAGATTCATTGGCTTCCTTCGCCTGAGAATTTTCCACGTAAGCCAGGCGCTCGAGTCACACCGCTACACGAACATCCAGAGAAGATAGCCGGCCAGATGCCGGTGAACGCTTCGCCTCAGGCCTAGCCGCCCAGGTTTTCCACGAGCAAGCCTAAGGAATGGGGGGCGCTCTTGAGCCGACAAATCATGTCGATGATCGACCCGCCGAACAGGTCAGGCCGATGCCCTTACATGCCATTTCTGTCCGCAGCTCAGGAGCTTCTATATGCACGACAACTATTCAAGAGCCATCGACGCGGAGTTGCGCGTCATTACCTCGCCCCGCCTGGATGCCTTGAAGTTTCATCGTTCGCGCACGCACGGGTGCGTTGCTCGAATTCTCGCAGCTATAGCCGCTGCACCGGTCACTGCCGGTGCTGCCTCAAGGCATATCGCTGGTGTCTTGTTGGCGGGTCATCGCAAGCACATGGGGCTGGTACTGCTTTCCCTAGCGGTGTTGCTGGCGTCTACCGGCTGCGGCAAAGAGCGGGAGCAGTTGAGCGGCCTTGGTGGAGAGCCGTCAGAAGCTGAGGTACGGGCAAGCCTCCGGAAGGCGACCAGTTACCAAGATCCGCGTGCCGGCTTCAAGCCCAAGCCAATTACGGTTGGCTCCCCCTCGAGCCCAAGCAAGGAGAGCGGCCGATGATCGTACTTGAACAACCACTGATCCAGCTGCTGCAGCTTGCGGTATGGATCGCACAGGGATGGATGGCGGTACTGGTCACGAGCGTTGCAGCGTTGGCCCTGCTGTTTCGCCGGCACGGGCCGGAAGCTGAAGTTAAATCGCCACGCGCCGTGGGTGCCTTGCGAGCGATAGTGCAGCTTTGTGGGGGACGACTGATCTTCTTGAACGTGCGCCAAAACTTCCCCGCGGTACACGACATGATCTTCATCGGAAGTTTGCGGGACCGGCCGACGCGTATCGGAAAGTTCAAGCCATGGATAGTCGTCGTCGTCATGGTGACCATCATGTTTGTTCTGTCACCCGATGCTAGAGCGCAGGCCGGGTCGATGGGCGACAACATGCTTGATGACACCACCGCGTTCTACGTCACTCAATCCCAGCAGATGGCGGCGATTCTCAAGCCGCTGGCCAAGCAATTGTATGGCTCTCTGGCGATCATCAGCTTTGCCCTGTTCTGGATACGTGCGGCGCTGAGTGGAAGTGATGCACCTTCCATGATCGGAAAGTTCACCATGGAGATTCTAAAGGCGGGGTTCTTCCTGTGGGTGATCGATGTTGGGCCGGAGTACTTGATGCAGTTCATGCGCTACTTCACTGACGCCGGCTCGCAGATCGGACAGGCGGGGCAGCTATCACCATCAGGGATCGTTGTGCTTGGGTTCGACACGTGTTTTCGCACATTCGATGCTATTGGCCGGATGGGGTGGGGCGACACAGCGGCGTTCGGTCTGCCATTGGCACTCTGTGGCATCGCGATCCTCGTGTGCTTTGCGTTGGTCGCGATCCTGTTGATGATCCGACTGATCGAACTGCATATGGTGATCTACGGCGGAATCCTGCTTCTTGGCTTTGGTGGGATCTCGTACACCAGGGACATACCGCGGAACTATCTTTCCTACGCTATCAGCTGCGGCACGCAACTGTTCATGATCTATGTTCTCGTGGGCTTTGGGATGCAGCTGGCCGACACTTGGCCCGCAAGCCTTTCAACCGATACCACTCCAGATGCAATTTTGCGCCAAGTGCTTCAGCTCTTTGTTGCAGCACTTGTTTTTGCCTCGCTCGCGTGGTCAATCCCCAAGGCTGCGGCAAGCCTCGTCAATGGTTCCGTAAGCATGGGTGCCTCCGATGCCTTTGCACCAGCTGGTGCAGCTGCGGCGGGGGCTGCAGTGGGCTCCGCAGTGGCTACTGGGGGCACTGCCGCGCTTGCAACGGCTGCGAAGGGAATGGTGCAGGCTACTACCGCTGGCACATCGCTCGCGACGCAACAAGGAAGCTCGGGTGCTTCAGCAGCATTGAAGGGCCTCGGACATGCAGTCAGTTCCGTAGCGAGAGAAGCAGGAAGTGCGATCAAGGCCAAGACGGGTTTTGCTCCTCCCTCCTCGAATGCAACCGACGATAGAGGGCGAACGGTCGAGAGTCTAGGTACCCGGGCAGCAAATGGCTTAATCCAGCAGGTGCAAGCTGAAAAGGAAGCCCGAGCGGGTGCTCCGATGCGGTCGGCAATCCAAGAGAGCGGCGAGGACGTGCAGTCAACAGCCCCTGCAGCGCGGAACGCCTCTCCCGGCGCCACCGGCGGCGGTGCGGGAAGCGGACTACAAAGCCCGAATGCGGGTCGCCCGCATGGTGGAGGCCCAACTCGGTCGGGCTCCGGCGCCCGCCTTACTCCACCGACTCTGCCACCAGACAGTGCGCCAAGCAGCTCCGTTTCAATCCGCATCGACAATGAAGACTGAGGGAAAGAACCATGAAGGCCAATAAGAAGTTTGCATTCACAGTCGCTGCATGTCTGGCCAGCTTGGGTGGCGCCACTTACATGGTGCCGGTCTCAGCACAGTTGGTCGTGGTAGATCCTACCAACTACGTCGCCAACTCGATGACGCAACTAAGGGCTGTGCAGTCAAACCTCAATGAAGCGAAGCAAATCCAGCAGCAGCTAGAGGCGTTGAGGTACCAAGCCCAGAACACAAGGTCACTCACGCAAGGCGCGTGGAGCCAGGGCGCCGATACCATCGCTCGCTTGGCCAACGTACTGCAGGAGGGCAGTTCACTGGCGGTGACGGCCAAGGACTACGCTCGGCAGTTTCATACGATGTTCCCCGGCTACAAGGCAGACCATGACGTCAGTCGGAGCTATGACAGGTGGAATGCAACAACGAGGGACAGCGTTCTGGGCGCGTTGAAGGTCGCCAACCTGCAGGCGAACGGGTACCGGGATGAGCAGCAGGCCCTGTTGGCGTTGAAACATGCGGTAGGGTCTACCAATGGGCAAAAAGAGGCTTTGGACGCGGCCAATCATGTTGCCTTGGCCCAGGTCACTCAGATGCAGAGCTTGCGCGAGCTGATGGTTGCTCAGATGCAAGCTGAGGGCACGTACATGGCTGCCCAGACACAAGCCGCCCACTCGCGCGAAGAGTCGATCCGTGACGCCACGCAGTACCGCGACACGCGATCGGGCTTCAAGCCTAAGCCGATCAAAATCGGAAATTGAGTGACTAGGGCGGCCCGCTTGCTGCGGGCCGTCTGGACATGCTGTACGCATTCAGTTCTACGCTGTAGTGCATGAGACGTGAGCACAGTTGCCGGGTAGCGTCGGCGAAGTCCGCAAGCGGGACGAACCCCGCCGGCGGCAAGAGGCGCCGGAGAAATGGCCTCGACATTGATCGAGCTTGGCAACTGATTGCGCTGGGCAAATTCAATCGAATCTCGTCAGCCAAATAGATGGCGGGGCAGAGGATGCTTCAGATCTAGTCAGGCGTACTGGCTTCCTTAGTCAGGCCTGCGGTCGCCGCCATGCTTGGATCTTCGCCTCTTGGGGCCTGACAATAGAGCGCGTCGTTGTGCCCCTTCAGAATTGCGGCGGCCGCAACTTTGGGCTGTCGCTGCTGAAGCCTAGCATTGGACTGCCGCGGCGACTCTTCAAAATTGCGGCGGCCGCAACTTTGGGCTGTCGCTGCTGAAGCCTGGCACTGGACTGCCGCGGCGCCTCTTCAAAATTGCGGCGGCCGCAACTTTGGGCTGTCGCTGCTGAAGCCTGGCACTGGACTGCCGCGGTGCCTCTTCAAAATTGCGGCGGCCGCAACCTTGGACTCTCCCTACTGAAGCTAGGCATTGGGGTGTCGTTGCGTCTCCAATACTGGGCGCCCGGAAGTACTGCCCCGGACTGCTGCCCTCACTGATGCAGCCGGACGGTGCAGTCGCATACCGTTCTGGGGCTATCGAAGTTAGGTGAGCTTGCAAACTGCTCTCCCGCTTCACCAACCACCCGGGGGTCGATCGAGGTGTCGCATGCGGACACGGTAGGTGCGTGCAGGAGAAACGCCAGCAGAGCGGAGCAACAACCACCAATGGATAGTGGAACATAAAGGGTGGGATGCAGTGGGCTGAGAATTCACGCACAAGCGTTTGATTTATCGGGATTTGTCTTGCATCCCGCCAAGCGCATCGTGCATCCCATTTGCATCCCAATTCTGAAGGCTTTCGTCCTCCCCAAAATTGCGGCCGCCGCAATTCTTCCCGCCTACGAGTTGCTGAAGAGCAAGTTGAAACGCCTTGCCACTGCCAAGTGCTCCTTGATACGACTCGCATGTGAGCAACCCAAGCCCTGAGTAGCCCAGCCCTTTTTTGGCGATCTTCGAGCCATAGTTATTGGCAATCTGGGCGAGTAGGACCAGTGCGCCGAGATTGGCCGACTGCAGGCACAACTGAAGCGCCTGACCGAGGAGCGCGACGTCCTAAAAAAGCCGTGGCGAACGTCGCCCAGAAGAAAAGGCCTAGTACGGGTTCGTGCGGGACCATGGGCGCACTGTGCCAAAGACGGTAACAGCCCCCAGAAGCTTGGGAGAACCGGTTCCGGGGGGGAGTGGGGGTACTCGGTGTCACCGCACGGCAGTTGCGGTGGAGGTATATCGAGGCTGATTGAGCCTCGGGGGGAGGCCGTCTCAAGCAAGTCTGGTACATTACTTCGGCGTATGGAGTCCTTGGGGAAGGTCGTGCTTCCAGCTTTCACACTGTCGGGCGTGCTACCGCCATACCATCCTAAGCAGGGAGCTACGGCCGATGACGTTCACGGCCGGTCGCCCTACCTGATTACACCTGAGCAGCTGGTCGCAACTTTTGCGACAAGTGCGGAGCGTAAATCGCTCCTTCGAGATCTCTTCCAGTATCGCCAGACCCTGCGAGACCTTGGCTTTCATGGGTATCAGTGGATCGACGGCAGCTTCCTGGAGGACGTCGAGGCGCTCCGGGGCAGGCCGCCAGGCGACATTGACTTGGTCACATTCGTCGCACGACCCGCAGTTTATGAAGGCGATGTCGAGTGGGGCGTGTTCCTTGACCAGAACATCGATGCCCTGTTTGCCGAGGATCTCCGCCTAGATTGCTTCTTCGTTGATCTGAGTCTCCCGCCGCCCGTGGTCGTTCGTCAATCAGTGTTCTGGTTCGGTCTCTTCTCTCACCAGAGGGAGACGGCCTTATGGAAAGGCATCGTCCAGATCGAACTGGATGCTGATGACACTGCGGCAGTCGCTATGCTCGAGGGAGGGGAACATGCCAACTAAGCTGCGACGCGACGAAGTCTCTGCCGAGCGAGCAACCGTCTGCGCTCTGCTTGCGCAGGCCAATGAAGTCGGCGATCTCCTCGGGGCGAGACAGTTCCAGAGGAGGTTGCAGAAGCTCGATGAGGAGCTTCGCGTACTGGGCCGATTTGAAGAGCGGTCTGCGTCTGCCGCTCTCTTTTTCAGCGGCCCCAAGGTGGCCGGCTCTCGCGGGATCGAAGCAGACTTCGCCGGTGATGCGCTGGAACGCTTCCAGGATCTCGTCTCGAAGACTTTTGCTCGTCGAGAGCTTGGTAATCTCGGTGCAAGGGGGCCTGTGGCCGCAAGACCCGATTCAAAGCTGATGGTGACGGCAGTAACCCGAGGATCGTTCGGATTCGTCTTGGAGGAGGTCGGCGATCAAGCTGAGGCAATACGGACACAGCTTAGCGAAGTCGTGGAAGAAGTCGTCAGTTTCGTTTCACAACTGGCAGATCCCGCAGAAGACGTCTTCTTGGAGGCTGTCGCCGACATTGATTCGCGTCTCCTTGGCTCTGCCCGTTCCTTCTTTACCTCGCTGTCGAACGCTCAGGCGACCCTTAAGATTGTTGAGGGTGATCGGGAGATTTCACTCGGCCGGGACGATGTACAGCGTGGCAAGGACCGAACTGAGGGCCTCGTGATCACTGAGCGCGAGGCAGTCCAACTGAACGGCAGGCTGTTCGTTCTTCCCGCTCATCGCCGGTTTGAGTTCGTGCTTGACGGCACAGGCGAGAACATCTCCGGCAAGGTCGCGGCCGAGCCAAGCAGGGAAATCGGTGATCAACTACTCGGCGGGCTATTCAGCCCTATTGGCCGGCGCTGGGTCGCCGAGTTCGATATCCGAGAAGTGACTAGGCCCCAGAGGCCGGTGCGCCATTTCTACACACTCGTTCGCTTGATTCGAGAGATTGTTGAAGCGCCCCCGTGAGACCCGCACTTAGCGGTATGCCGGATGCCTAGGTGCGAATCGATCCCGGCTCTTTCCTGCAGTTGCCCCACGACTACTCTTCTCAATGCCGCTCGTATAGATGCCGCTGGAAGTCCACAAAAACCCGCCGCACCTGCTCCGGTTTGCCGAGCTCTGCAAAGGCATCGGTCAGCGCCCTGTACCGAAGCCGTAGTAGCGGTGAGAGCTTTTCCGCGTCGAGTTCGTCAATGCCCTGCTTGACGTACTGCGCAAGCACGAAGTCGATGAAGGCCTGCTGCTTGTCGGTGAACTCGCCGGCTCCAGCGATGCGCGCGGCTTCCGCCCGCGCTTCCCGCGAGAGCGGGTCTCGGGCATAGGCGACATAGGCCAGAACGTCAAAAAGATCACTTTTTTCGGCGTCGATGATCTTCTGCATTTCGGCCAGCGGCTCCTTGCCGAAGCCGCGCTCAGCCAGGTCGGTCAGTAGTTTCTTACGTGTCTCGGGCGCGCTCCAGATCCGGCGTAACTCGTCCTCGTCCTTGAAGAACTCCGGTAGGGTGCCGAATAAGGCTTCGAGGAACTGCGCGGCCGACATCGGCCGCCCGTCCGCGCTCCAAAAGGTCGTTGCGGACATGCTTTGGATGGTTCGAGCCTTGCCATCGGCGAGCTTGACCTTGAGCTTCTGCCGCGGTGGCTCCGGATCGCCCATCGGCGGTGGCTCCGGGTTGAGCACCGGCTCTCGCGGCGGGCGGGGCTGCCCTGGCGGTTCCGGATCCTGCGGCTCGCCGTCCCACTCCGGGTCGCAGAAATGGTGGTGCGCCTTCACGAAGTCATAGATCGTGAAGTGGTCTTTGCCGTCATATAGGCGTGTTCCGCGGCCGACGATCTGCTTGAACTCAATCATCGAACTGATGGGTCGCATCAGCACGATGTTGCGCACGTTGCGCGCGTCCACACCGGTTGAGAGCTTCTGCGAGGTCGTCAGGATCGTCGGGATCGTCTTCTCGTTGTCCTGGAAGTCGCGCAGCGCCTGCTCGCCCCGCGCGCCGTCTTCGGCCGTCACGCGCACGCAGTAATCAGGGTCTTTGCTCGCCTTCACTTGGTTGATCAGATCCCGCACCATCAGCGCGTGCGCCTGGGTGGCGCAGAATACGATGGTCTTCTCGCTCTGCTCGATCATCCCGATGAAGAGCTTGACCCGGTACTCCTCGCGCTCGGGGATGATGATCGCGCGGTTGAAGTCACCTTCGACGTAGCGCTTGCCGGGCACGACCTCGCCCTCGACCACCGCGTCGTCCGGGGTGTAGGTGTAGTCGTCGATCGTGGTGGCGATCTGCCTGACCTTAAAGGGGGTCAGGTAGCCGTCGTTGATGCCTTCCTTCAGCGAGTAGGTGTAGACCGGCTCACCGAAGTACGCATAGGTGTCCGTGTTGCCCCGGCGCTTGGGCGTGGCCGTGAGGCCCAGCTGCACGGCCGGCCCGAAGTAGTTCAGGATCGCGTGCCACTGGCCTTCGTCGTTGGCCCCGCCACGGTGGCACTCGTCGATGACGATGAAGTCGAAGAAGTCAGGTGGGTATTCGCCGAAGTAGGGCGCGGGCTGCCCATCCTTGGGTGCGCCGCTCATGAAGGTTTGAAAGATCGTGAAGAAGATGCTGCCGTTTTTGGGCACCCGGCCCTTCTTCTTGATCTCGTCGGGTGCGATACGCACGAGGGCATCGTCGGGGAAGGCCGAGAAGGCGTTGTAGGCCTGGTCGGCGAGGATGTTCCGATCAGCCAGTAACAGGATGCGGGGGCGCCGCGAGGGTTCGCCCTGTCCTTTCCAGTCGGCGACGTTCCAGCGACTCTGGAACAGCTTCCAGGCGATCTGGAAGGCAATCGCCGTCTTGCCGGTTCCGGTGGCCAGGGTCAGCAGGATGCGCTCGCGGCCCTCGGCGATGGCTTCGAGCACCCGCCGGACCGCGATCTCCTGGTAGTAGCGGGTCTCCCAAGCGCCGCCCTTGTCTTCGAAGGGCACGGCGGCGAAGCGGTCGCGCCAGGCGTTGGATTCCGCAAAGGTCTTTGCCCAGAGTTCGTCGGGGCTCGGGTAGGCGGCGACATCACCCTCCTCACCCGTGGCCATGTCCACGCCGTAGATCGCTTGGCCATTGGTGGCGTAGGTGAAGCGCACCGCAAGCTTCCGGGCGTACTGCTTGGCCTGCGCCAGGCCCTCGGTGGTTGGCTTGTCCCAGGCCTTGGCCTCGATGACCGCAAGCTTGGTGTTCCGGTAGATCAGCACGTAATCGGCGATCTCGGCCTTACCGCGCTGGCCTTTGCCCTGCAGGCGGCCGGGCGCGATGACCTCCCGGCGGATGCGGCTCCCGTCCACGACACCCCAACCGGCCGCCTTGAGAGCGGGATCAATGTGTTCGGCGCGGGTCTCGGCTTCGTTCATGCCATCGCTTTCAGTTGTTGGTCGGTGGTCTTGGCGGTGAGCTGGCCAGTGAAGGCTTGGTGCAGAAGGGACTTCTTGAGCTCGTCGAGGGCAGTGAGCTTTCGAACGCACACCCCTTCTAGGCGATTGGTTTGATCCCGAACCTCGTCAGAGGCCGCAACTATCGCTTGCTGCTCTGCGAGGGGAGGGAGGTGCAATAAGACATCCTTCGCAGCACCCACGTTGAAGTGCTTTTGCGCGGCCCCTACAACCTTGCCGCTGACCATTTCTTTGCCGAATGCCGAGTTGAAGAACGCGCACAAGAAGTGTGCGTCGATCTCAGGGCCTGGCTTGACGATCACAAGATCGCTGCAGTTTGCAACTCCGAGCGAGTGAGGAATAACCGCTGCTGTACCTGGGTATCCGGTCCTGACAATGGCCACATCTCCAGTCTCTAGGCTCGATTTCCCGAGACTGGCGTGGAACTGCTCATCGATGAAGACGAGGTTCTGCATCGAAACCGAGAAAGGCCGAATATTCTGCGAGCGTAGGAATGGAATGCCTGTCGGCTTGTACCGCTTCGCCATAGAGCCTACGTGTCCGACTGTGATCCGCTGGCACAGCGACTTCAGACATCTGTCAGTCCAGCCTTCGTTGCGTGCCGAGAAGATCGCAGCCAGGTAGCTCTCGAACACCTCCCGCGCATTCTGTAGGTTCTTCTCGGTGTTGGCCTTGGCCGTGGCGATTGCCTCGAAGGCCTCATCGAGGATGGCGACGAGGCGGCGCTGCTCTGGCAGCGGTGGGAAGTCGACCGTGATTCTCTTGTAGGCATCGCCGTTCAGGTTCCGAATTCCGGTCGAGTGACTCTGCATCGCCTCCGTGCGGCCAGAGACATAAATCCAGTGAAGATAGCGATGCAGATAAAGCGGATCGAGCTTGTCGGACTCGATCACCCGCATCGCTGCCGTGAAGTTGCTAAACGAGTAGTCGCCGTCCGTCTTGTCGAAAAGCACGACGCGCCCAACCGGCTGCTTCGGCCCGCCGCCTGATTTCTCAAGAATCAGGTCTCCGTATTGGAGGCGACGCTTGGCGAACTTCTTGGCCTCAACATCAAGGTACGCAATGTCAGAGTCGTCTAGCGCGCCGTCCTTGGTGAAGTTGGTATTGCGGATCACGCCTACATGGACAAGCGGCGGGACTTCACCCTTCCATAGCCCGTTGATGAACTGGCAAGCCTCGCCCAACGAAGTACTTTTCCAACCCGTCATCACGCCACCAGCTCCCGAAGCGCCACCAGGGCCTCAGCGCTCTCGGCGTCGAGCGCGGCGATTTCGTTGAGGATCTCCTGTGGGCTGCGCAGCGTGACCACTTCACCGCCATTCGGGTTCTTGACAGAAAGTTCGTAAGTTGTGGTGTCGATGCTGGTCGCGTCCAGCGTCCAACTTTTCGGCGACTCTGCGAAGGTCTTCTGCAGCTCGACGAACTCCACCAAGTCGGCGTCGTTCAGCGCCGTGGTCTTGCCCAGGCTACGGCCGGGATCGAGCTGGTAGTACCAGATCTGGCGGGTCTTGGTGCCCTTCTCGAAGTACAGGACGACGGTCTTCACGCCGGCACCCTGGAAGGTGCCGCCGGGGCAGTCGAGCACCGTGTGTAGGTTGCAGCTCTCCAGCAGCAGCTTGCGGATGCTGGTCGCGGCGTTGTCGGTGTTCGACAGGAAGGTGTTTTTGATGACGATCGCCGCCCGGCCCCCGGCCTTGAGCGTCCTGATGAAGTGCTGCAGGAACAGAAAGGCGGTTTCGCTGGACTTGATGGGGAAGTTTTGTTGGACCTCCTTGCGCTCCTTGCCGCCGAAGGGCGGGTTGGCCAGGATGACGTCAAAGCGGTCCTTCTCCTGGATGTCGGCGATGTTCTCCGCCAGCGTGTTGGTGTGGATGACGCTCGGGGCCTCGATGCCGTGCAAGATCATGTTCATGATCGCGATCACGTATGCCAGGCTCTTCTTCTCCTTGCCGTATAAGGTGCTCGTTTGCAGAGTCTTGAGGTCGGCCGTGGTCAGGCCCGACTGGTTGGAGAGGTACTCGAAGGCCTCGCACAAGAAGCCGGCCGAGCCACAGGCACCGTCGTAGATGCGCTCGCCGATCCTGGGCTTGATGACCTTGATCATGGCGCGGATGAGCGGCCGGGGTGTGTAGTACTCTCCGCCGTTGCGACCGGCGTTGCCCATGTTCTTGATCTTGGCTTCGTACAGGTGTGAGAGCTCGTGCTTCTCGGCTTGCGCGCCAAAGCGCAGCTCGTCGACATGCTCGATGACGTCACGCAGGTTGTAGCCGCTTTGGATCTTGTTCTTGATCTCGCCAAAAACCTCGCCGATCTTGTACTCGATGGTGTCGGGGCCGCTGGCGCGCTGTTTGAAGCCGGCGAGATACGGGAAGAGCTTGACATTGACGAAGTCGCGCAGGTCGTCGCCTGTTAGAGCCGCGTTGTGGTTAAGCATGCCGTCCGGCCCCTTTGGCGCGGCCCAGGCCTCCCAACGGTAGGGCAGTTCGATGATGTAGCGATAGGGCTTGTCTTCGAGCGCTGCCTCACTCGCCTTGTCTGCTTCAAGCGCGTCGAGATACTTCAGGAACAGTAGCCAGGAGGACTGCTCGGTGTAGTCCAGCTCGCTCGTGCAGCCGGCATCCTTGTGCAGGATGTCGTCGATGTTTTTGAAAACCTGTTCAAACATGGTAGATCTTTCTCACCGATGGTGGTTAGGGGTGGGCTCGAACCACCGACCCAAGCATTGTTAGTGCATAGGTCATCGTGCAACGGAGTGTTTGCCTCGGAAATAGACTTCGCGCCTGAACTCAACGATCTGGAACGTCTTCGGGCCTCAGATGCGTATATCGCTTTAGCGTTGCCCAGGATTCATGAAGAGTGAATTGCGCAACCTCCTGAATACTGTAGCCTTTTTCGAACAGGCGGGACGTTGCTTCATGGCGGAGGTCATGAAAGCGGAGATCCGGAATACCCAGCAGATGCACTGCGCGAGTGAAGGCGGCCCCAATCGACTTTGGGTTGTAAGGGAAGATAAGAGAGTTGCGGGTCGAGCCATTCTGGCGATCTATGATCTCCCACGCCGTTGGCGATAGCTTGAAAAACTTGTGGTTTCCCGCTTTGAGCCGCGGGTGCTTGACGTCGCGTAGAAGTGCTATCCCCCGCTCACGACTCAGATCCCCCCACTGCAGCCGGGTGATCTCTTCCTGACGCCTGGCCGTGGCCAAGGCAAACCTCATGATTTCGACCATGGGGATGTCTGCACGTTGATCACGTTGGGTGAAGTAGGCGATGAGACTTCGCTCCTCGGCCTCCGAAAGGCGTCTTTGCCGCTGACGAGATTTTGCAACGATCCGCTCTCCACGGAGAAAGTTCGCCGCCTCATCCAGCGCATGCAGCGGGGTAGGTAGCCCCAATACAGCCGTAGCGGTCTTGAACACCGTGCGGAGCCAAATCAGGTCATTGGCGGCCGTGGCGGGGCCCGCGCCCTCTGCGCGCCGGTTCTCTATGTAGCTTATGAAGTCCTGGCGAGTCAGGCTATCGGCCCGGCGATCCCTTAAACTGGCCGTCTTGAGCCTAGCCAGGTCTGCCTTCTTAGATCGACCCCATTCTTCACCTTGGCGTTCCCGAAGCTCATACCACCCGATCAGTTCGCCCCAAGTCATTCGCTTACCCAGCGGTTCACCCCGGGCGCGCTGAAGCTGTAGGCCGGCCTCTCGGCGGGTAACCCACTCCCTCGCCAGAGCCTTGGTACTGAAGGTTTCCGACTCGCTGTGGACGAGCTGGCCATCGCGCTTAAGTCGTATCTGGGCTGTGTACCCTGTGGACCCGTCTTTACGACGTCTGCTGGTGATCGTTCCCATCAGTGCTACGGACTCTGCTGTGTAGCATCAAATGTAGCACTTAGGCCTCGAAAACGCCCGAAAACGCGCTAAAATGACCGACAATGCAAAGCGATAAAACTACCAAAGAATCATCGGATAAGGCTCGAAGAGAGCGCTACGCCGCCTCCCTCCGCCTTTCCGTCGCCCCCATGATGGACTGGACGGACCGCCATTGCCGTGTGTTCCATCGGCTGCTGGCGCCCGGCGCGCGCCTGTACACGGAAATGGTGCACGCCAATGCGGTGATCCACGGTGATCGCCAGCGCCTGCTCGGCTTCGATCCGGCCGAAACGCCGCTGGCCCTGCAGTTGGGCGGCAGCGATCCGGCCCTGCTGGCGCAGGCCGCGCGCATTGCCCAGGACTGGGGCTATGACGAGGTCAATCTCAACTGCGGCTGCCCATCCGACCGTGTCCAGGCCGGCCGCTTCGGCGCCTGCCTGATGCGCGAACCGGCCCTGGTGGCCGACTGCGTAGCGGCGATGGTGGCCGCGGTGGATATCCCGGTCACGGTCAAATGCCGGCTCGGGGTGGACGATGACAACGACTACGAGGCCTTCGCTGCGTTCGTCGACCAGCAGGTCGCCGCCGGTGCACCGATGGTGGTGGTGCACGCGCGCAATGCCTGGCTGAAGGGCCTGTCGCCGAAGGAAAACCGCGAAGTGCCACCGCTGCGCTACGACTGGGCCTACCGGCTCAAGCAGGAGCGTCCGGAGCTGCCGGTGGTGCTCAACGGTGGATTGGCCAGCATCGAGGCGGTGCAGGCCCAGTGCGGCAAGGTGGACGGGGTGATGCTGGGCCGTGCGGCCTACCACGATCCCTACCTTCTGCATCAGCTGGAGGCGCTGCAGACCGGCGCCCCGTTGCAGGCACGGCAGGCGCTGCTGCGCGCGCTGCGTCCCTACGTGGAAGCGCGGCTAGCCGAAGGGTCGGCGCTCAAGCACATCACCCGGCACATCCTGGGCTTGTTCCACGGGCAACCGGGGGGCCGCGCGTTCCGCCAGATCCTCAGCGAGGGCGCACATCGCCCGGGCGCGGACTGGAGCCTGGTGGAGCAGGCCCTGTCGGCCACCGAACGTGATGGCGGGCGCGAGGCGGCCTGACGCAGTGCGCGCCGGGGGGCCGCAGACGGCCCCGAATGCTGTTAGTATGTTCACTTACCTGAATATAGACATCCGATCTTCAGGAAAGTTCAGACCGGATTCACTGGCAAAAGCCGAAATTTGCAAAAGATTTGTAAAGCCCCGGACCTCGCGTCCGGACGCGGACTTCACAATTTTTGAACGAATTGCCGGCCTCGGCTAGGATCCAACGATGTCCTCCCGTTCTTCCCCCTGCCAGCTTGCCCTCGCCACGGTCGTGGTGCTGGTGGCGTTCGCGCCGCTGCACGCCGTCGCGCAGGCACCGATGCAGGGCCAGATGCAGCAGACCATGGCGCAGCGGGCGCAGATGCGGGAACGTCCTGAAGTGGTCATGCGGGGGTCCCAACGCGGTGATGAGCGCTCCCTGTCCGACGCCGTGCGGCGGGTGCAGCGATCCACCGGTGGACACATCCTGGGCGCAGAGCGGGTGCCGTTCGATGGGCGCGACATCAACCGCGTGAAATACATGGATGAGCGTGGCCGCGTCCGCTACATGGATGATCCGGTGCAGCAGCGTTCACAGGCCCGCCCGCCCCGATCGGATATGTCTTCACTACGCGGCGATAACCCCTGAACGGGGATTATTGTCGCATCACACCCGATTTCCACCGGCCCAACCGGCCGACCCCAGCACACTAGGGAGAGTTCATGCGTATCCTTCTGGTCGAAGACGAAGCCCCGCTGCGCGAGACCCTTGCAGCCCGGCTCAAGCGCGAAGGCTTTGCCGTCGACGCGGCGCAGGATGGCGAGGAAGGTCTGTACATGGGCCGCGAAGTGCCGTTCGACGTTGGCATCATCGATCTGGGCCTGCCGAAAATGTCCGGCATGGAGCTGATCAAGGCGCTGCGCGACGAGGGCAAGAAGTTCCCGGTCCTGATCCTTACCGCCCGTTCCAGCTGGCAGGACAAGGTCGAAGGGCTCAAGCAGGGCGCCGACGATTACCTGGTCAAGCCGTTCCATGTCGAAGAGCTGCTGGCACGCGTCAATGCGCTGCTGCGCCGCGCTGCGGGCTGGAGCAAGCCGACCCTGGAATGCGGTCCGGTGGCATTGGACCTGGCGGCACAGACGGTCAGCGTGGCCGGCAGCAACGTCGACCTCACCAGCTATGAGTACAAGGTGCTGGAATACCTGATGATGCATGCCGGTGAACTGGTCTCCAAGGCCGACCTCACCGAGCACATCTACCAGCAGGATTTCGACCGCGACTCGAACGTGCTGGAAGTGTTCATCGGCCGCCTGCGCAAGAAGCTGGATCCGGACGGCGAACTGAAGCCGATCGAGACCGTGCGTGGCCGCGGCTACCGTTTCGCGATCCCGCGCAACGAGGGCTGAGCCTGCTGCAGGCGAGAAGATGATGTCCGGCCGTCTGTGGTTCTTCCGACGCTGGCGGCCGCGCTCCCTGCAGGCGCGCCAGCTGCTGGCTGCGTCCGTGGGCCTGGTGGCCTTCCTGGCACTGGCCGGCTACGCGCTGGATGCGGCCTTCGCCGATACCGCGCGCGCCAACCTGCGCGAACGCCTGAAGAACTACGCCACGGCCTACGCCGCAGGCAGTGACTTCACCCGCGACCGCTCGCTGTACCTGCGCGAGCAGCCGCCGGATCCGCGCTTCGACGTGCCCGGCAGCGGCCTGTACCTGCAGGTCGTCACGCCGGACGGCAAGGTCAACTCGATGTCCGCCGAGGGCCCGATGCTGCCTACCCAGGGCGGCGGGCTGCTGGCACCGCGCCAGGAAATCTTCGAAGGCCCGCTGCCGATCATCCAGATCGACGGCAGCGAGGGCTCGGTCTACCGCTACGGGCTGGGCCTGGTGTGGGATGCCGACGCCGACCCGGCGACCGAATTCCCGTACACCATCTACGTGATGGAAGACTCCGGTGCACTGGGCGCGCAGCTGCGCGTGTTCCGCGGCCGGGTGTGGTTCTACCTGGGCGGCATCGGCCTGATCCTGCTGCTGTTGCAGACGGTCATCCTGCAGTGGAGCCTGCGCCCGATGCGCCGGGTGATCACCGAGCTGACCCGCGTGCAGCGCGGCGAAAGCGAGCGCATGAGCGAACGCCATCCGCGCGAGCTTGAACCGCTGACCGACAGCATCAACGCCTTCATTGAAAGCGAGCGCGAGAACCTGGAGCGCCAGCGCAACACGCTGGCCGACCTGGCGCACAGCCTGAAGACCCCGATCGCCGTGCTGCGCACGCAGATGGACAGTGGATCGAGCAACGATGCGCTGCGCGAGGAACTGGACGTGCAGCTGCAGCGCATGAACAACCTGGTGTCCTACCAGCTGGCACGCGCTGCGTCGTCCGGGCACAAGCTGTTCTCAGCCCCGCTGCCGATCGAATCCAATGCCGAAGAAATCGTGCGCGGGCTGGAGAAGGTCTACGCCGCCAAGGGCGTGCTGTGCGAGTTCGACATCGATCCGGGATCGCGCTTCCACGGTGAACCCGGCGACCTGCAGGAGCTGCTCGGCAACCTGCTGGAAAACGCCTTCAAGTGGGCCAACCGCCGCGTGCTGCTGACCGCGCAGCCGCAGCCGGCGCCGAACACGCGCCGTCCTGGCCTGCTGCTGGCGGTGGACGACGATGGCCCCGGTATCGCTCCGGAAGACATCGCCAAGGTGTTGCAGCGCGGCGTGCGTGGCGATGAGCGCGTGCAGGGCCACGGCATCGGCCTGTCGATCGTGCAGGACCTGATCAAGGATTACCGCGGTGAGCTGCTGGTGACGCGCTCTTCCGAACTGGGCGGCGCGCGCTTCGAAGTGCGGCTGCCGGCCGGCCCGTAAGCGCCGCGCGGGGCGCTACCACGGCGGCATCGCCGCATGATCTTCCGGTAGCGCCGAGCCATGCTCGGCGGAAGCCATCACCGCGCCACGTGCTCCAGCGCCGACAGTACCGGCGGCTCACCGTAGAACCGCCGCAGGTGCGCGGCCACGCTGGGCAGCGCCTCGGCCAACACGTCCGGTGCGGAGAAATGGTATTCACTGACCACCGCGAAGAACTCTTCCGGCGCCTCGGCCGCATACGGATCGATCAGCGTTTCCTCGCCCGCATCCACCTGCACGCAGAACGCATCGTAGGCGCGCTGGAAATCGGCCGCCCACTCACGCTGCCAGGCGCGTGGCAACGGCGGCGTGCCGTCGATCGCGCCATCCAGCGCATCGATCTTGTGCGCCATCTCGTGCACCGCCACGCAGTAGCCATCGAACGGTGCCTGCAGGTCGGCCTGGATATCCGCCCACGACAGGATCAACGGGCCGCTGTCCCAGCTCTCGCCGATCAGCTCGTCGTCCCACTCGTGCAGCACGCCGGCGGCATCCACATGGCTGCGCTGTACCCGGAACGCGTCCGGGTACAGGATCAGCTGCGACCAGCCACGCAGGCCGGCTTCGCCCAGCCCCAGCAGCGGCAGGCAGCACACCGCCGCCAGCAGCACGATGTCTTCATCGCGCAGGACCAGATCGCCCAGCGGGCTGATGGTCTTCTCGTGCAGGAAGCGGGTGGCCAGGGCGCGCAGCGCGTCCAGGCGATCAGCAGGCACGCCCTGCAGCCACGGGACATCCCGGCAGGCCTGCTGCCACAGCGGTTCGGGAATGGGACGGGGGGCCGGCCGCAGCCAGCGCGACAACGCCTGGATCAGCGGAACATACCCGGCAGGAAGCTGTGCCACTTCGGTGCGCGCAGGCGCTGCAGCACGTCATCCTCGCCACCGCCGCCGCCACTGCTGGTGGCCTGCGCAGGCACCGGCTTGGGCGTGCTGGGCACCGCAGCGGCAGCACTGCGTGCAGTCGGCGGGCGTTCGGCATCGGGCGTGGAATAGACACAGTCACCACGCCCTTCACTGGCCATCACGGTAGACGCGGTGGCAAGCAGCGGGGCCATCAACAGGACCAGGCAATGGGCAGAACAGCGCATCGACGACATCCGTGGTTAAGGGCGGGTGAGTTCCCGATTCTAGCCCGAATCCGGTCGCCTATTGGAAGACCCGCCGGGCAGGGGCAATTCCTTTGCCGCATACTTTCCCTGTTTATCTGACGGAAGCTGCCGTGGACGACCGCGAACTGCTGGCAAAACTGGCCGCCGGACCGCTGTCCGGTGATGCCCTGGCGCGCGAGCTTGGCCAGACCCGGGCGGCCATATGGAAGCGCATTCAAGGACTTAGGACAGCCGGGGTGGCGATTGAAGGCCGCGCCGGTGACGGCTATACGCTTGCACAGGCGGTCGACCTGCTGGACGCTGGCGGCATCCGCGCCGCGCTGCCTGACGCCGCCGCTGCGCTGCTGGACGAGCTGCAGGTGGTCTGGAGCACGGTGTCCACCAACACCGAATTGCTGCGCTGCAGCGCTCCGGAGCGCGGCAGTCGCGTCATGCTGGCCGAGCGCCAGACCGGTGGCCGCGGCCGTCGTGGGCGGGATTGGGCATCGCCGCTGGCCGCGCATATCTACCTTTCGGTGCTGCGCGGATTCGCCGGCGGGCTGGCCCAGCTGGGCGGGCTGAGCCTGGTGGCTGGCGTGGCGGTGGCCGAAGCCCTGCGCGGGCTCGGCCATGCGCAGGTGCAGTTGAAGTGGCCCAACGACCTGGTGGTGGACGGCCACAAGCTGGGCGGCCTGCTGGTGGAAGGCGGCGGCGAGTTCGCCGGGCCGGCGCGCGCGGTGATCGGCATCGGCCTCAACGTACACATGCCGCCGGCCTTTGCCGAGCGCATCGACCAGCCGTGGACCGATCTGGACCAGTTGGCGGGCGAGCCGGTGCAGCGCACTGCGGTAGCGACTGCGGTGCTCGCCGCGCTGCTGCCGGCGCTGGAGCAGTTTGAAACCGAGGGCCTGGCCCCGTTCCTGCCGCGCTATGCCGCGCTGGACAGCCTGGCCGGGCGCGAGGTGCGGGTGCAACTGGGCGGCGCCTGGCAGGACGGCCGCGCGCTGGGACTGGCCGAAGATGGCGCGTTGCGGGTGGAAATCGAGGGCCGCGAGCAGCATGTACACGCCGGCGAAGTGAGCGTGAGGGCACGATGAGCGACTGGTTGTTCGATCTGGGAAATTCCCGCTTCAAGTATGCCCCGCTGCTCGGCGACCGTGCCGGCGAGGTGCAGGCATGGACGCATGGCGCCGAAGACCTGCGCGGCGAAGCATTGCGCACGCTGCCGCAGGGCGGCACCGCCTACGTGGCCAGCGTAGCCGCCGCCGGACTGACCGCCACCATGCTGGAGATCCTGCGCATGCGCTTCCAGCACGTACACGTGGCCCGCACCGAAGCGGCGTTCGCCGATGTGCGCATCGCTTATGCCACGCCCGCGCGCTTCGGCGTGGATCGTTTCCTGGCCCTGCTGGCAGCCGCGCGCACGCAGCGCCACGTGCTGGTGGCTGGCGTCGGCACCGCGTTGACCATCGACCTGCTGGACGCCCACGGCCAGCACCACGGGGGTCGCATCGCGGCCTCTCCGACCACCATGCGCGAAGCCCTGCATGCGCGCGCGGCGCAGTTGCCGGCCAGTGGCGGGCACTACCGCGAGTTCGCCGATGACACCGATGATGCGCTGGCTTCCGGCTGCGACGGCGCGGCGATCGCACTGATCGAACGCAGCCGTGAGCAGGCAAGGCAGCGGCTGCAGGCACCGGTGGACCTGCTGCTGCATGGCGGCGGCGCACCGGCGCTGTTGCCGCAGCTACCGGCCGATGCGGGCCACCAGCCGCTGCTGGTGCTCGATGGGCTGGCACGCTGGGCCGTTCACCTGCCGACGGCGACAGGCTAGGATCGGCAGATGCTGACCCGTGCCCTGATCGTGTTCCTCGTGCTGCTCAACGTAAGCGTCGCCCTGTGGTGGATGCTGCGCGGTGAGCAGGTTGTCCCGGATGTGAAGCTGCCTTCCGGCGTGGCCGAACTGCAACTGGTGGATGCGGCCGTACCGGTGACGGCGCCCTCGCCAACGGCGTCCACTGCGCCGCTGACCGATACCACGCCCACCGCGGCCGAACCTGCCGCGGCGGTGGCCGATTCACCGTCCGGCCAAGCGCCCGCGGTGGCCGAAGCGCGTCCGGCCCCGGTTGCCGCCGCAGTGGTGGCACCGCCTGCACCCGCGCCGGAAACCGTGCCCGCCCCCGCAGCGCCCGAGCGTTGCGTCGCGCTGGGTCCGTTCGCGGACCAGGCCGCCGCCCAAGGCGCCCTGGCCAAGGTCGGTGCGGCACTGACCCGAACGCGCCTGCGCGAACAATCAACGCCCGGCGCCACCTCGCGCTACCGGGTGATGATGCCGCCGGCAGAGAACCGCGAAGCGGCCCAGGTCACCGTGCAGCGGATCATCGCCGCCGGCCTGAGCGATTACTACGTGATTGGCCAGGGACCTGACGCCAACGCCATCGCGCTGGGCCAGTACCGCAATCGCGAAGGGGCCGAGCGCCGGCTGGCGGCACTGCGCGCGGCCGGATTCCAGGCCCAGCTCAGTGGTGGCGAAGGCGCCTCCACGTGGTGGCTGCAGGGCGCGCTGGCCGATGGCAAGACCGATCCCGGCCTGCGCCAGCGTAGCGGGGCGGCGCAGCAACGCTCGCTGGACTGCGCTGGTCTGCGGTAGAATCGCCGTGCTTCGCGGCCTGGCCACGAACGCGTCGTACCCCGTGCCGCTTTAGCTCAGTTGGTAGAGCAACTGTCTTGTAAACAGTAGGTCATCCGTTCGATTCGGATAAGCGGCACCACCTGATACAGTCAAAAACCCCTTAAAAACAGCCTCGGAAACCAGAAAGGCCAGCGGGGGTGCTGGCCTTTTTCCGGCCACCGGTAAAATTGACGGTAAAATTAGTCACGTTTTTGTGGTTTCACGGCCAAGATAGTTCTCCTTGCAGAGCACTTGCCGAGCGCCGGCTGGGACGGGGCTCACCAATGGGGAGGCTTGTTGATTGGCTTCTTTCCCGTATGCACGCGCGGGGGCAGGTGCGCGCGCTCAAGATCGGCATCTAGAAGATAGGCACGCGTCCAGTCAGCTTGGGCAGACAAGGATGAACTCACTGCGCGGCCAGTGGGCTGGCCTGGTGTAGGGGGAGGTCGAGGGGTGACTACGCCCAGCCTGATCCCGGGAAAATCCGCCCTGATGGACTTTAGTACGGGCTCCACGTCGCTGTCATTCGAAACGACAACTTGCTGTTGATACTCACCAGACGCCGCGTCTCGGTACATCGACAACGCCAAGTTCACATCGGTCTGTTTTTCTTCGAGCTTCCACACCCGAACTCGCCTGTTTCGATCGTATGGGTGGCCTTCCACGTACTCAGGAAGCAGGGTTCCATGCTTGTCGTGACTGTGCTTGCCCATGGTCACTGCCAGTCGCGTTGGATGCAGGAACTGTAAGGCTCGCAGGTAAGTCTGTTGTGCGATCACAGAGGGCTCGCCGTGTGTGGCGAATCGTCCTAATGCAGGGGCGCTGAAATAGTGGACGTGTTGGAGGTCACTATCAGGATCTTGGTCATTTAGCAGGTAGTCGAACAGGCCAACGATGTCGAGCCACTTGTGAGCGCTTCCACGGATCCGCCCATAGTAGAAGTTGTAGCCGTCGATATAGACCGCGGTTGCTAAGCGCATCACATGCATCCTGCAGATATGAAAAAACCGCCTCTCGGCGGTTTTTTCGTCCTAAGCCGTGGAGCCAACCTAATGGCGCGACAAAGGAGGAGTGGTGACCCAATTATATGCCCGTTACACATGTAATACGCTAGCGATACACGCCACAAATAGAACGATGGGCCAACATATTTAGGACGATGAGACGCAACTTCCGGGGAACATGGTACGGGTCGCATTGTAACTGGCCCTAACCTAATGCATTAGACAAGTCATTTTTACCGAGGCCGGGGCGGCTTTACGAACGGGACTTCATGGTCGTAGCGCTGCCTCATCGCCTCCGTGCGGTGTCCGCCAGCAGACTTGTCGTCGCTATCGGTGATGCCTCGGTGCTTGAGCCCATGCAGGGCGAACCGCTGCGCCTCTGTGATCACGCTTTCAGCGATCGCGCGCTTTATCATCCGCTGCCACGCAGTGTCGAGGGCGGACTTCGTGAGTGGCGTCCCCGATTCGGACACCAGCAGTCGCCGCTCCCCGGCCTTGATAGGCACCGGTCGACCATGAGCGACCATCCGTTCGCTTCGGTAAGCCTGCAGCCAGTCCACGGCCTGGCGCAGATCCTTCGTCCAACGGGTGATGTTGTCGCGGGAGCCCTTTCGCCGGTTGCTTAGGATTCCCTCGGGCAGTATCTCTGCATCGGTGAGCGTATCCACCTCGATACCGCGCAGACGCACCGTGTAGGCCAGCACCATCACCGCAGGAAGGTAGGGCGGTGCGCTGCCGGTGGTGTGTGCCTTCTTCGACGCACCCTCGCGGGCAAACTGAAGAACGGCGGCAAAGGCATCGTGGTCAGGCATGCGATGTGCACCGACCTCCTTCACCTTGCGCACCCCTCTGGCAGGATTGCTCGCGCAGTGTCCTTGGCGGTTGCCCCACGCAAACAGTCGGCCCAGGTACTGAGCGATGCGACTAGCTTTCGACGGGGTGGCCGGCAGCTCCGGTTGCTTCCCTGCTGCAGGGCGGCCCATGGCGATCGTTTCAACCACGCGCTGAATGATAGGCACTGTGAGGTGAGCCACCTGCTGATGGCCGAGCGTACGCCCATCCTTGAGCACGTAGGTGCATGCTGCATCAGCAAGCCAGTCATATCCCTGACGGGATTTGATGCCTAGTGCCTTGTATTCGCTCGATCGCTTGAACAGCTTTGTCAGTTGCACCAGGCTCCCGCTGGCATCGCCTTCGACCCTGTTTTCCATGATCGCGTGCAGATCCGATTGACGGGCCTTTCGGCCCGCCACTGTTTCCTTTCTCTGCCCGGCACCTTCCGGGTGGCCGAGTGCAGCCGCGTGCTTAAGATGGCGCCCCCGTGCTGTTGTTCACTGACTGGCGACAGCTGCCGCTCACCACCGACGCCCTGCAGTGCGCCGGGTTCACTTGGCGAGGTGTGGCGGTCTGGGACAAAACCGAGGGTGTGCGACCCCAGCTGGGGCGCTTCCGAAATCAGGCCGAGTACGTGGTGTGGGGCAGCAAGGGCAACATGCCTTTGGGGCGGCGCGCGTCGGTGCTGCCCGGCGTTATCCGTGAGCCGGTGAGAAAGGCCGACAAGCATCACATGACCGGCAAGCCCACCGACCTCATGCGGCAGCTGGTGAGGATCTGCGAAGAGGGCGGGCGGATCCTCGATCCTTTTGCTGGATCCGGTACCACTCTGGTCGCCGCGGATCTTGAGGGCCACAGCTGGACGGGAATCGAGATGACCGGCCACTACCATGATGTAGCGCGTACGCGGCTGCTGACGCCGTAACCACTTCCAAGTAGACCAAAGAGCCGTCCTTGGGCGGCTCTTTTACTTTGAGCGACCAGCCCCGATGCCAGGTTCCGATACTGCCGGTGCTGTGAACATATGCTGCGGCCACCGCTCTTGGAACTCCCGAATCTTGCGCGTCAATGCCAGGGCAATCGGACTCAATTCCGTATCGCCGCGTTCGCGAGAAGAAAGGGATATCCCGACTATGCCAGACAGGAACGCTATTACGGCCACGCGCTGAACCTTGAGGGCCATCGCATCGGGTCCCACCTGGGGTTCGAAGGTGTCACCGCCATCAAACAATTCGACGATGATGTCGCCGCCGTGAACGAACCCGTGCCAGTCTTTCACCTCATCGGCGAGCGCCGCGATCAAGGCCGGTTCCTGCGGACAGATCGTCGGAGCCACCAGCTTTGCGATTAGGCGAGGACTCAGGTCGACCAGGTTTCCCGGCCTGCTCGGCCAGGCACGCATAGGGATGGTGCCGGCGGTCCGGAACGCGCTCACTTCGTCGTCCGTGGCTTCCACTTCGAAGAAGGCGGCGCGCAGCCATGTCTCAAGCAGTGGCCGCCAAAGCGTGAGCGTCACCATGTGCGTTTTGATTGGCTCTGTGCGCAGCATGTGGCAGATCGACCACGCAATGTCGAGTGCGTATACGAGCAGCGCGCCAGCGACCAGGCGACGCTCGGTCCTTGGCCCCCCGCCACCATCCGACAGCGCGGCGCGTGCCTCTTCCACGAAGCCCTGCGCATCGGTGGCGATAGCAACCAAGCTTCCCCGGGTCGCCGTCGGGCGTGTGCGTGCGGCTGATCGTGTCTGATCAATCGCACGCTTTATCGCTTCTTGCAGTTCATCCATCGTCAGTGATCCATTCCGAGCCACGGAGCATAGCGCCGGCAGGCAGGCAGGCGTTGGCGACCCGGTCGGGTGGCACCGTGCCATCACGGACCGACCAGAGCGGCACACCATACGAAGCGACACTCGGCCGTACGGGCGGGGCGGTCCAGACCCCTGCGCGCGCACTCGTCTCCCCGCCACGCCTGCGGTCTTTTTACCCCTGTTTTTCCGCACCCTGCGTCTCTCGGCGAGGGCCGCCGCAGCAGCTGCTCACGGCGCCCCGAATGCCTGCCCGGACCCTGCGGAACCCTGCGCCAAAGGGGCCATTCCTGAGCCCCCTGGCGCGGCTTGAGCGATGACCCCGCCAACCGAAATTATTTGGAGACCCACGGGAACCAGGTAACCCGGTAATCAGGCCGCTGAAATGTGCACGAGAGCTAGATGCCCCAAGGGATGCGCCAGATTACCTGCTCAGGTAATTCGAGGTAATTCCGTATCCGGTTGGGGGTAATGCAATTGATTTGAAAGGATTTTTTTTGTGGGGTGGTTACCTCGCCAAAAGGTAATCAGGTTACCTCGACGTTACCCAAAAATTACCTTTGATATATTGATATAAATATATGATTTATAAGTAATTATAGGGGGTCATGGGTGAGTGATTACCTAAGTTACCTATTTCCGATGGTCGTCCAAATATTCGCCATTAAAAGGCCGGGGAAGCTGCCCCGCCCCCACCGTCGCGCTCCACGCACTCTCACGCTCACCTTGCGAGTGCGGTTGATCACCCGCTTGGCCAGCGTCAGTGATCGCTGGCCGCAGGATCCGTCGGGGTGGCCAGGTCGGCGATCCTATCGTTGGGATGCAAGTCATAGACAAGTTGATGAGGGACGCCCACGCGTGCTCAAAGCAACAGCACCAGCGGGCCAACAAGTCCGTGATCACGTCTATGGAGGCATGTACTCGTCCGCTGCGCCGTTAGGGCATGCGTATGGAACGGTGCCGCCTGCGAGTCGTACGGCGCGCCTGGACACCACCACGCGTCAGGGCGGACCGCTGCTACGGAATTTGCTCCGATGAGCTTCGACGGCTTTTTTCGCCTCAGCGATATCGGCATCACTGAACTGCGAAGGCGATGGCATCGATTCTATGTAGCGGTGAAAGCGTTTTTCCATGCCCCCTAGACTGATGCTGTCGTAGTTGGATTCCTTGAACAGGTAGGAGGCTAGGGGAAGCAGAGCATCGTCTAAACGCTGAGTGAAAAACCGCTGCGCGATCCACAGATAGAGATCGACGATCTGCAAGCCGATCGAGTCCTTGCTACTGGAAATATGGAGGTCTTGGCTCGGTATGGATAGACCAAGTATTTCATCCTCGTCCAGATGGGTATAGAGGGGATGAGTTAGCAGTTGCTGTCGCTCTACGGGGGATGCATTGTTCATCCCGTCCCGCATTATTTTTTGCGCCCGGTGAGTCTCGATCTGTGCTTGGTTAAACTCAATTTGCCGATCGACCACGATGGCTGTCGCGTCCCTCAGCGATTTGGATCTGAGCCTTCTTCCGATTGATGTCGTCACAAATTGAAAGCCGACCGCATTAGGTGAAACAAGCTTTCGATCAGGTCGGCCAAAGTCCAACGAGAGCGGGTTCGAAATTCCATAACAAAGCGGCTGTATGAAGGCCTCTTTGCTGCGTTCGTCCCAATCGGTATCCAATATCCTCGCCTGCACTTTTCCGAGCAAGGCTACGATGTCCGCGGCTCTCGACTGTACATCTCTAGAGGTGCATAGATCCCACGCACTCCGGAGCAAGCTCTCATCCATGACATCAGAGAGCCCTTCAACGATAAGAAATCGTAGGGGCGTCCAGTAGTTGTGCCACATCACAGCAGGATTGAGACCAGCGTCGTACACAGCGTCGAAGAAAAGTACCACCGCTAAGGTCCGCTTCTCGATAAAGTAGAAGTCGAAGGCTAGTTCCAAATCGTCATGAAGCTTGATAAGCAGCGGTGCTATCGCTTGGATGCCCGCTGAGCGCATATTTTTGGCGTGTAGATCGGTACGGTCTGCCATCGCAAGCATCTCGCGATGGAGTTGGCTGCCCGCTTGATCCAAGTTGTGTACGGTGCTAACGACGCCATAGCCTAGGATTGGCTGATCTAAGTTGAAAAGATCATTTCCAGTGTTCCCTGACTCGTCTACATAGAAGTACATCGGCAGTCCATTGCGTGAGTAGTCTCGTCCGGTAAAATTAGCTCGGCAGTCCTTCAGTTGCAATGGTTTCACGCCATGCACTAGGTAAAAATAACGTGGCCAAGCCCATGATTTTTAAAGTTAGTTTAGCTACCTTGTAAACAGTAGGTCATCCGTTCGATTCGGATAAGCGGCACCATCTTTCAATGCCCAGCCGCCGCCCCCGCAGGCGACGACACCCCGTACTCAGGAATCGGCGTAGCGGTGCGACAGCAGCGAGCGCACCAGGAAGGTCACCTGCGCGGCCGAGCGTGCATCAACGCGCAGTACGGGAACGCGGAAGCCGGCAGCAAACAGGGCATCGCGCACGGTGGGAATCAACAGCTGCGGGTGCTCGTCGGTGCGGGTGACGCCGACCGCCAGGCTGGCATCGGGCGCGATGCGGGAAAACTCCTGCAGCAGTTCCAGCGTGGTGGCGACCGGGTCGGGTGATCCGGCGCTGACCAGCACGATCACCCCGAGCGCGCCTTCGCACACCATCGGCCACATGAAATCCAGGTAGCGCTGTCCCGGCACGCCGTACAGGTGCAGCAGTTCGCCGTCGTCCAGTTCGATCGAGCTGTAATCCAGCGCCACCGTGGTTTCCACCTTGTCGGCGGTGGCGTCCTCGCTCAGCGGCATTTCAGTGCTGATCGGTTCGACATCGGAAATCGCGCGCACCGCGGTGGTCTTGCCCGCGCCCATGCCGCCGACGAACACCAGTTTGTTGGCCGGACCGCTCATGCGCGACCCGCCTGCAGGTCCAGTCCGAATCGACGTGCGACCCAGGTCAGGAACCGTGAGTCGCGAAGGCCCGCGGGGCGCGCTGAGGGGGGCACGGCGTTCTCCTGGTGCTTGGCAAGGCCACTGCTGGCAGCAGCCGAGAAAAGGAATTGCACGGTATCGTGCGGCAAACCGCTCGCCGCGGCCAGCGCGGTGCTGGTCCACGACGCGGCATGCAGGCGTGCGATGGGCAGCAGCCAGCTGGCGGGCACATCGCGGTGGTCCAGGTCGGGCCAATGCAGCAGCTGCAGGGAGGTGCCCGCGGCGACCGCCGGCAGCAGCTGCGGGCGATGACGCGCGATGCAGAAATACAGCGATTCGAACGAATGGCGGCGCGGCAGCAGGTACACGTACTGATGCTGGAAAGTGTCCATGTCCAGCGCCGTCGACGACCAGGTGAGGTCATCCAGCAGCGGCACGATCTCCGACAGGGACGCGCCAACCGGCAGTGCAAGGCTGCGCGTCGCGGTATCCACCACCACCCGCGTAGCGCCACGCTGCAGCAGGTACAGGCTGGCATCATCGCCTGACTGCATCGCGCGCAGCAGCAGCGGCGTGCCCGCTTGCGCGGGTTGTTCCGCTGCCGGGTCCGGCGCTTCGCCCACGGTGGCCAGCAGCCCGGCCAGTGCCTGGTTGATGTCACGCACGCTGGCGCCGTGCGGCAGCACGCCCGTCGCAGCCGTCGCGCCACGCACGATGCGCAGCGTCGCCACGCCCTGGGTGCGTGCTTGCTGCTGCAGGACGGCCATGGCCGACGGATCGCCGCCCACCACCAGCAGATCGGCCTGCTCCCCGCTCCACGGCTGCAGACGGATATCCATGCGTTCGGCCAGCAACAGCGAGCAGGCCAGTTTCAGCCGGGTACCGTGCAGCAGGTCCAGCCCGGCGTGGGCGACCCGGAAATGTCGTATCGGTGTGTTCATGGGCGGTCAGTGCAGGTCGCCGGCCACGCCCGCGTCAGGCAACGACGGCGGGCGTGGGGCGAGCGCGGCTCAGCTGAAGTCCAGCGTCTTTTCGAAGGACTTCAGTTCGTGGCGCGCCATCGCCAGGTTCGAACGGCTGCGGTCCAGCGCCACGTACAGGAACAGCATCGGATTGCTTTCCAGCGGGCGGATCAGGTGGTACTGCGAGCTCAACGTGATCAGGATGTCTTCCAGCGTGTCCGACAGCCCCAGCTGCTGGGCGACGCGACGTTTGGCGCGCACCACTTCGGTGTTGCCGGCCGCAGCCAGTTCCAGGTTGATGTCGCCGCCACCGGTCATGGCCAGCGCCATGCCGCTGTCGCTGTCGACGAGCGCGGCACCGACGAAGCCGGCGAGCGTATTGAGGTTTTCCAGGTTGAGCTTAGACACAGTCGTCCTTTCTTGGGTCGTGCAGAGGGAAACAGGCCAGCAAGGCCTGCAAGGTGAAAAAACAAAGGCGCTACGATCAGGCGGCGCGGGCGCGCAGCGCGGTTTCCAGCTTGGCGGCGCATTCGCGCGCATGGAACAGCAGCACGGCCAGGTTGACCTCCACCGCCGCGACTGCGGTGAGCGTCATCGGCTTGTCCGCGTTGACCCGGATCAGCACGACGTTGCCTTGGCGGGTGCACACGGTGGCGTGTTCGGCTTCGCTGAGCGACAACTCGCGCGATACCGTTTCGCCCAGCGTGAGGAAGGAGTTGGCCATCGCAGCCAAACGACGGCCGTCCACGCCCAGCACCGAATCCTCGGCTACCGCGCGGCCATCGGCGGTGGACAGCAGGAGCAGGGTCAGGCCCGACTCGCGTTCGCGCGCCTGGCGGAAGATGTCTTCGATACGGGACGCATCGTAAAGATGGCGCGCGGGTAGGCTTTCGCCGGTCGCGCTGCGAACGATCTGGTTGATGGCACTGCGCTGCACTGGTTTCCCCCTGGAACCTGGGTCGGTACGACCCAGGGCGATGCTTTTCTATCAACCGCGGAGGGTCGAAAGTGTGAACCGTAGCACAGTATATCTGACCGTTTTCGTAATGGATCTTCACCTTGCAGGCGTGTCAAGTGTTTGACGCCCATGGAATTCCATCGGACCAGACCGATGACGTGGGTGCGGCGGACATCGCGCCTGCTGCACCGCCGCGAGTACACGCCGGGTGCGCTGGCTAGACTGCTTCTTTTGTCCAGAACGAGGTCTCCATGTCGCATCAACCTGTCTCGCTGATTGGCGTGCCTACCGATATCGGCGCCGGCGATCGCGGTGCACGCTTGGGCCCCGAAGCGTTGCGCATTGCCGGCCTGGCCGAAGCATTGATTGCCCGCGGCGTGGACGTGCGTGACCTGGGCAACCTGGATGGACCGCGCAACCCGTGGACTGCGCCGGTGCAGGGCTACCGGCATCTGGACGAGGTGGTGGAATGGAACCGCGTGCTGATGGAGGCCAGCCTGGCCGAGCTGCGCGCCGGTCGCATGCCGATCATGCTCGGCGGTGACCATTGCCTGGGCGTCGGTTCGGTTACCGCCGTGGCGCGCTGGTGCCGCCAACAGGGCAAGCAGCTGCGCCTGTTGTGGCTGGACGCGCACTCGGATTTCAACACCAGCGATGTCACTCCGTCCGGCAACGTCCACGGCATGCCGGTAGCCTGCCTGTGCGGGCTTGGCCCGGATGCATTGACCCGGCTCGGCGGTGACGCCCCGGCGATCCTGCCCTCGCAGGTGCGCCAGATCGGCATCCGCTCGGTGGATCCGGAAGAGAAACGGCTGATCAAGACCCACCGCGTGGACGTGTATGACATGCGCTACATCGACGAGGCCGGCATGAAGCGCACGATGGAAGCCGCCCTCGCCGGAATCGACGACAACACCCACGTGCACGTCAGCTTCGACGTCGATTTCCTCGACCCCAGCATCGCCCCCGGGGTGGGCACGACAGTGCCAGGCGGGGTGAACTACCGCGAAGCGCAGCTGGTGATGGAGATGATCGCCGACAGCGGGCGCATGGGGTCGCTGGACATCGTCGAACTCAACCCGCTGCTGGACAACCAGAACGCCACTGCGAAGCTGGCGGTGGACCTGGTGGAGAGCCTGTTCGGGAAGTCCACGCTGATGCGCGATTGAGGGCCAGTTGCGGCGTCCCGCTGGCCCACATGAACCGATCAACTGCTCGTTCACACTCGCTCCACGCGCCGCGCGCCAGATTGCACTTCACGCGGCACGCCCGGGTCGTTCCGGGCGCCGTGACCTGAGAAGGAGAAGTCGATGAAACGCATTATTTCCGTACTGCTGCTGGCGCTGTGTACTGCTGGTTCGCTGACTGCCTGCAATACCGTTGCCGGAGCCGGCAAGGACATGCAGGGAGCAGGCGAGGCCGTCCACGATACGGCGCAGGAATGCAAGGACGGCAAGTGCTGATCAACGGCTTTCCCGCCGTCTGCACCGCGGCCGCGGTGGTTTTTTAAATCAAACTGGAGAGTCCCTATGAAGCGTGTAATTTCCCTGATGCTGCTGTCGATGTTCTCGGTCGCCATGCTGGCCGGCTGCAATACCGTTGCCGGTGCCGGCAAGGACGTGCAGGGTGCTGGCGAGAAGGTCGAAGACGCCGCCCGCGGCAACTGATCCGCGCAAGCGTTTCAGTGATGAAAAGGCCGGGATTTCCCGGCCTTTTTTGTGCCTGCGCGATGGCATCCGTTCAACGAGATGAGCAGTGGTTTCATCTGTGCTTGACTGCTGCCCAACATCCGATGACGCATGCTGCAGATGCGGTAAACATGACGCACTTCATCAAGAGGCCAACGCACATGAACAAAGACATTATTTCCGGCAAGTGGACCCAGCTCAAGGGCAAGGCCCAGGTGCAGTGGGGCAAGCTTACCGATGACGACTTCGATGTTGCCGAAGGTAACGCGGAATACTTGGCCGGCCGCGTGCAGGAACGTTACGGCATCGCCCGCGACGAAGCGGACAGGCAGGTCAAGGAGTTCGATTCCTCGCTGCGCAAGGACTACCCGGACTTCAAGTAAGTCGGGCGGTTGAAACCGGTAGAAAAACGGGCCTTCGCGGCCCGTTTTTTTATGGGTGATCCAGGCTCAGCGACGCGGCGGGTCGGGCACGTACTGATCGGGAAAGGCCTGCGGCTCGCGCTCGGGGACACGCGCGGGACGATCGAGAACGATCCCACGCGCGCGCAGGTTGCGCGCACTGTCGTAGCGAAGCTGGGTAACCTGGGCCGGAGCGGACGTCGCGCGTTCGAAGGCGGTGTCGCGCACCGCTGAGGCCTCGCGTTCGCCATGTCCCGTGCCCAGCCGTTGCACCGGCGCCGGCGCGGATTCGGCCATCACCCGCGACTCGCTCCTGGCGGCATCCTGGCTTGCGGCCGGGGCAGGCGCGGCGCGGCGCGGCGACGTGGCCGGCCGATGCTCCCAGCGCACGGCATTGGCTTGGTTGAACACCGCGATGCCGACCACGCCCAGGTTGTCACCGCGCCCGGTGCGTTCGGCATAACTGTCGCGCGGGCTGCTGAAGACGAACTGCGCCACTTCATCGTTGGACTTCCGCCAGCCGGCGATGTCGGTGGTCTGCCAGGGGTTGAGCACGTAACCGGTCTGGTCGGGAGTGGCCTGCTCGCCGCTGATCGCGTTGATGCCATCCACCGACAGCACCACCAGCACGCGTTGCGGGCTGGCATTGCGCAGGCGCACGCTGTACCGGTGTCCGTGCTCGCCCGGGGTCCAGCGTTGGCCGTCGTGCGCGTACTGCGGCAGCAGCCCGCCGGTATCGCGGTCCAGCAGGGTCAGCAATACCGGTCCACTCGCGATCCGCGAGGGGGGTGGGGTGATCATCGGCGGCGTCGGCCTGAAGCCGGCCAGCAGGGCAACGCTCAACAGGGGCAGCAACAGGCGCTTCATCCGGATTCTCCACGGCGGGGTCTACTGCGCAAACGCCCGAACGGGGCCGACGGGGTTGCGCCAGCAAGGGTAAACTGCAGCCGTTCACCGAAAGTTTCCCGTCGAGCAGTCATGACCACCCGAGTCCTTACCGGCATCACCCCCTCCGGCACCCCGCACCTGGGCAACTATGTCGGGGCCATCCGCCCCGCCATTGCCGCCAGCCGTGCGCAGGGCATCGAGAGCTTCTTCTTCCTGGCCGACCTGCACAGCCTGATCAAGGCGCAGGAGCCGGCGCGCACCCAGCGTTCCACGCTGGAAATCGCCGCCAGCTGGCTGGCCTGCGGGCTGGATCCGGAACAGGTGTGGTTCTACCGCCAGAGCGACATCCCGGAAACCAACGAACTGATGTGGTTCCTGACCGTGGTCGCCAGCAAGGGCATCCTCAACCGTGCGCATGCCTACAAGGCGGCAATCGACAAGAACGAGGCCGAGGGGCTGGACCCGGACGCCGGCGTGAGCGCCGGGCTGTTCATGTACCCGGTGCTGATGGCCGCCGACATCCTGATCTTCAAGGCCAACCGGGTGCCGGTGGGCCGTGACCAGATCCAGCACATCGAGATGGCCCGCGACTTCGGCCAGCGCTTCAACCACGTCTACGGCAAGGAGTACTTCCCGCTGCCGGAGGTGGTGATCGACGAACAGGTCGCTACGCTGGCAGGCCTGGATGGCCGCAAGATGAGCAAGAGCTACAGCAACACCATTCCGTTGTTCGCCCCGCGCGAAGAGCTGAAAAAGCTGGTGTTCTCCATCCTGACCGATTCGCGTGCGCCGGGTGAGCCGAAGGACACCGAAGGCTCGGCCCTGTTCCAGATGTACCAGGCGTTCGCCACGCCGGAACAGACCGCCGGCTTTGCCAGGGCCTTCGCCGAGGGCATCGGCTGGGGCGATGCCAAGCAGCAGTTGTTCGAGCGCATCGATGCCGAACTGTCGCCGCTGCGCGAGCGCTACGAAGCGCTGATGGCCGAACCGGAGAAGATCGAAGCGCTGCTGCGCCGGCGCGGCCAGCAGTTGCGCGAACAGTACGCGGTGCCGCTGCTGAAGGAGCTGCGCCATGCGGTAGGCCTGCGCGACCTGGCCGACGTGCCGAAGGCCGCCGCCGCCGAACTGGCCCGCAGCGCACCGCCGGTGTTCAAGCAGTACCGCGAGAAGGACGGCCGGTTCTACTTCAAGCTCACCGACGGCGAAGGCACGTTGCTGGTGCAGAGTGCGGGCTTTGATTCACCGCGCGACGCCGGGCAGCTGATCGCCGTGCTCAAGCAGGCCGAACAGGGCGACGCGCTGCAGAGCGAACTGTTCACGCTGGAAGCCGAAGTGGACGCCGTGCTGGCTGCCCTGGCCACCCTGCGCGACGCCGGATAACGGGCGACCCCTTTCAACCGAGGATCTGCTGATGGCCTGGTTGTCGCTGCTGCTGTTCCTGCCCTGGTTCATGCTGCTCGGCGGGCTGTTCTGGTGCTACCCACGCCAGCCGCGTTGCCCGCGGCGGCGTGCCTTCGATGCGGTCGCGCTGCTGCTTGCCCTGGTGTTGAGCGTGCTTTCCATGCACTGGGGTTTCCAGTTGGGTCGGGCCCAGCCCGATGCCGGCCCTGTCTGGCCGCAGGTGCTGGCGGTGCTGTATGCCTACGGCGCGTTCCTGGCGGTGATGGTGGCCGCGCTGCTGCTGCGCCCGCGCTGGCTGCTGCGCGCGCCCTGACGCAGCCCTCGACCAAAGCCGCATCGAACGCCTTCGCCCGCGCGCCTACCATGGGCATCTGTCCTTGATCCTGCCAGGTGTGCGTCGATGACCGCCGATCCCAGCATCCACACCATCGATACCGGATTCCAGCGCGCCGACTTCGACGCGGCCTACCTGGTGGTGGAGAACGGCCGTGCCGCCTTCATCGACTGCGGCACCTCGCTGGCGGTACCGGCGATGCTGCAGGCCCTGGCCGATGCCGGGCTGGAACCGCAGGCGGTGGACTGGCTGCTGCTGACCCACGTGCACCTGGACCACGCCGGTGGCGCCGGCACGCTGATGCAGCACCTGCCCAATGCGCGCGCGGTACTGCATCCGCGCGGTGCGCCGCACATGATCGATCCCGCACGGCTGATCGCCGGTGCCACGGCGGTGTACGGCGAGGAGGAAATCGCGCGCAGCTACGGTCGCATCGAGCCGATTCCGGCAGAGCGGGTGGTGGTGGCCGAAGATGGCCAGCGCATCGACCTGGCCGGGCGCGCGCTGGTGCTGATGCACACGCCCGGCCATGCGCAGCACCATTACTGCGTGTGGGACGCACGCAGCCGCAGCTGGTTCACCGGCGATACCTTCGGTCTGTCCTACCGCGAACTGGACAGTGCGCAGGGGGCCTTCATCATCCCCACGTCTTCACCGGTCCAGTTCGATCCCGAGCCGTTGAAGGACTCCATCCGCCGGATGCTGGCTTACCAGCCCGTCGCCATGTACCTCACCCATTACGGGCGGGTGGACGCAGTGGAAGCGCGCGCTGCGGACCTGTTCGAGCAGATCGACGCGATGGTGGCGATCGGGCGCCAGTGCGACGGCCGCCCGGACCGCCATCGCCATCTGCTTGCGGCATTGCGCGCGCTGTACCTGGAACGCGCGCTGGCGCATGGCTGTGCGCTGGACCAGGATGCGGTAGCTGCGGTGCTGGCGATGGACATCGAGCTCAATGCGCAGGGCCTGGCGTGCTGGCTGGACCGCGGACGGCGCTGATCATTCCGCGTCATCGTGCTGTCACGTACACTCAGGGCATCCCTGTTTCCCTGTCCCCCGGTGATCCGTGAACCCGATGCGCGTGCTGTTGTTGTCGTCCTGCCTGTTCGTCGGTGGCCTTGCACATGCGGCCAATGATCTTCCCGGCGGCGGCATCGATCCGCAGGCGCTGTCGCGCCACGTGCGCGTGCTGGCCTCCGATGAGTTCGAAGGCCGCGCACCGGCCAGCGAAGGCGAAGAGCGCACGGTGCAGTACCTGATCGAGCAGTTCCGCAGCTACGGCCTGCAGCCGGGCGGCGTAGACGGCAGCTGGGTGCAGCCGGTGCCGCTGGTGCGCGCGCAGCTGGACGGCGCGGCCACCGCCACGCTGTCGCTGAAGGGCGGCAAGCGCACCCTCGCCAACGGCGCGGACGTGACCCTGCAGAGCCTGCAGCCGCGCGCGCGGGTACAGATCAAGGATGCGCCGCTGGTGTTCATCGGCTATGGCATCGATGCGCCCGAGCGCAGCTGGGACGATTACAAGGGCGTGGACCTGCGCGGCAAGATCGCGGTGGTGCTGATCAACGACGCTGACTTCGAGACCGACGCACCCGGCGCCTTCGATGGCAAGGCGGTGACCTACTACGGCCGCTGGACCTACAAATTCGAAGAGGCCGCGCGCCGGGGTGCCGAAGGCGTGCTGATCGTGCACGAGACCGCGCCGGCGGCCTATGGCTGGGCCACGGTGAAGAGCTCGGGCACCTCGCCGCTGTTCGACATCCAGCGCAGCCGGGACGAAGCCATGGCCCAGCACACGCCACTGCGTGGCTGGATGCAGCGCACCCTGGCCGAGGCGATCTTCGCCGATGCCGGCCTGGACTTCGAGGCGGAAAAGCGCAAGGCGCAGCGCGCCGATTTCAAGCCGGTGCCGCTGGACAACGCCCGCCTGAGTGCTGCCTTCAAGCTCAAGCGTGAAGAGGTGGTCACCCGCAACGTAGTGGCCAAGCTGCCCGGTGCCGAGCACGGCGACGAGGCGGTGATCTTCTCTGCCCACTGGGATGCGTTCGGCATCGGCGAGCCTGATGCGAAGGGGGATCGCGTGCGACGCGGCGCCATCGACAACGCCACCGGCGTGGCCACGGTGCTGGAACTGGGCCGCGTCTTCGCCGCCGGCCCGCAGCCGCAGCGTTCGCTGTATTTCGTCGCGCTGACCGCTGAAGAGAAGGGCCTGCTCGGCGCCAGCTACTACGCCAGGCACCCGCTGGCACCGCTGGAAAAGACGGCCGCAGTGCTGAACATCGAGATGTTCAGCCCGGATGGCGCGACCCGTGACATCGCCTCGTGGGGCAAGGGTCGGGTATCGCTGGAAGGCGACCTGGAGCGCGTGGCAAAGGCCCGCGGCCGCGGCTACAGCCCGGATCCGAACCTGGAAGCGGGCTTCTTCTACCGTGCCGACCACTTCGCGTTCGCCCGCCTGGGCGTACCGGCGATCACCATCGGTCCGGGGCTGGACAAGCTGGACGGTGGCATCGAAGCCGGCCGTGCGCTGCGCGAGAAATACTTCAAGGACTGTTACCACCAGGCCTGCGATGCATGGACCCCGAGCTGGGACCCGGCCGGCCACGCTGCCGATACATTGCTGGTCTATGACCTCGGCCTGGAGCTGGCCAACGGCCGCAGCTGGCCGCAGTGGGAAGAAGGCTCGGAGTTCCGCAAGGTGCGCGACGCCAGCGAAGCGGCACGCCGCTGATCTGGTGGGTGACGACCGTTGGTCGTCACGCCTCTCCCGCAGCCTCAGACCACCGGCGGACCGGGCTGCTTCCAGTGATTGTTTCCCGGCAGCAGCAGGTTCAACGCGATCGCCACCACCGCGCACAGCGCGATGCCCTTCAGGCCGAAATCATCCGGACCGGTGCCGGTGCCGACCAGTACGCCGCCGATACCGAACACCAGCGTTACCGACACGATCACCAGGTTGCGTGCTTCGCCCAGGTCGATCCGGTGGCGGATCAGGGTGTTCATGCCGACTGCGGCGATGGAGCCGAACAGCAGGCACAGGATGCCGCCCATCACCGGTACCGGGATGCTCTGCAGCAGCGCACCGGACTTGCCGATGAAGGCCAGGCTGATGGCGAAGACCGCCGCCCAGGTCATGATCTTCGGGTTGTAATTCCTGGTCAGCATCACCGCCCCGGTGACTTCGGCATAGGTGGTGTTGGGGGGGCCACCGAACAGTCCCGCCGCGGTGGTCGCCACGCCATCGCCGAACAGGGTGCGGTGCAGGCCGGGCTTCTTCAGGTAGTCGCGCCCGGTGACGCTGCCGACGGCGATCACCCCGCCGATGTGTTCGATCGCCGGCGCCAGCGCGACCGGCACGATGAACAGGATCGCCTGCCAGTTGAACGCCGGGGCGGTGAACCGTGGCAGGGCAAACCACGGTGCCGCCGCGATGCGCGCGACATCGACCACGCCGAATGCGAAGGACAGCCCGAAACCCACCAGCACGCCGAACATGATCGGCAGCAGCCGGAACATGCCACGACCGAACACCGCCACCACCAGCGTGGTCAACAGGGCCGGCATCGAAATCAGCATCGCTGTCTGGTACGGAATCAACTGCGCCCCATCGGCGTCCTTGCCCATGGCCATGTTGGCGGCGATCGGCGCCATCGCCAGGCCGATCGAGATGATCACCGGGCCGATCACCACCGGCGGCAGCAGCCGGTCGATGAAACCGGTGCCCTTGATCTTCACCGCCAGGCCCAGGAAGGTGTAGACCAAGCCAGCAGCCATCACCCCGCCCATGGTTTCAGCCAGGCCGAACTGCTGCTTGGCGAGGATGACCGGGGTGATGAAGGCGAAGCTGGAAGCCAGGAACACAGGCACCTGGCGGCCGGTCATCAACTGGAACAGCAGCGTGCCCAGCCCGGCGGTGAACAGCGCCACGTTCGGGTCCAGCCCGGTGATCAGCGGCATCAGTACCAGCGCGCCGAAGGCCACGAACAGCATCTGCGCGCCGGACAGCACCTGGCGCCAGAGCGGGTCGTTGAATTCATCCTGCATCGTCGGGAGTTCCTGGGTAGGCGCCGGCAACCAGTTCGTCGGCAGGGGCGGGGTGGATGATATAGGCCTTGTCCGCGCTCCGCTGGAGACGCGTCGCCAGCATGCGCGGCGCGCCGAAAACAGCATGCCGCGTTCCTGACTGCTGCGCGGCGCCGCAAAGGCCTAGAATCCTCCTTCCCCCGCACCCTGGTGGCCCATGGCCGTCGTTCCTGAATCCCCCGCCGCACCGCGTCCCGGTGCCGTCGCCCTGGCGTTGCTGCTGGTCTACGTGGTCTGGGGCTCGACCTACCTGGGCATCGCCAAGGCGCTGCAGGCCGGCGTGCTGCCGCTGACCTCGGTCTCCGGTGCGCGCTTCATCATCGCCGGCAGCCTGATGTACGCCGTGCTTCGGTTGTTCAGGAAGATGCCGCGTCCGACCCTGCGCCAGTGGCGCAACCTGACCATCATGGGCTTCACCATGCTGCTGCTGGGCAACGGCATGGTGGTATTGGCCGAACGTGACGTGTCCTCGGGCCTGGCCGCCACCGCGGTGGCCTCGGTGCCGTTGTGGATGGCGCTGTTCTCGGCGGTGCGCGGCCAGCACGCCAGCCGCGGGGAATGGCTGGGCATTGCCATCGGCTTCCTCGGCGTGGTCTGGCTCAACGCAGGCAGCAGCCTGGCGGCCTCGCCGACCGGTCTGGTGCTGTTGCTGGTGGCACCGGTCGGCTGGGCATTCGGCTCGGTCTGGGTACGGGGCCAGGACCTGCCGGGACCGTTCATGACCGCTGCCGGGCAGATGATCTGCGGCGGCATCCTGCTGGTCATCACCGGACTGGCGGTGGGTGAGCGGCCGACCGCGCTGCCGAGCCTGGACGGCCTGCTGGCGGTGGCTTACCTATGCGTGTTCGGCTCGATCGTGGCCTTCACCGCCTACGTGTGGCTGCTGCACAACGTACGTCCCGCGCTGGCCGGCAGCTATGCCTATGTCAATCCGGTGATCGCCGTGCTGCTCGGCGTACTGCTCAACGGCGAACACTTCGGCTGGCGCGACCTGGTGGCGATGGCGGTGATCCTGTCCGGCGTGCTGGTGCTGGCACTGGCGAGGACGCGCAAGTGAGCGCCATGCCCACCAGCGAGCAGGAGCAGGAGCAGGAACAGCGCCGTGGCTTCGCCGTCACCGCTTTCACCTTCGTGCTGTGGGGACTGGTACCGGTGTACTGGCACCTGCTGCGCGAAGTGCCTTCGTTCCAGATCATCGCCCACCGCATCATCTGGAGCACGGTACTGGTGGTGGGCTGGCTGCTGCTGAGCAGCCGCCTGCGGTGGTGGAAAGCGATTGCCGCGCAGCCGCGTGCGCTGGCCACGCTGGCGGTCAGCAGCCTGGCCATCGCGTTCAACTGGGGCCTGTACATCTGGGCGATCAACGCGGGCCACGTGATCGATACCAGCCTGGGCTACTTCATCAATCCGCTGGTCAGCGTGGTACTGGGCGTGGTGGTGCTGAAGGAACGCCTGCGTCGCCTGCAGTGGCTGGCGGTGGCCTGCGCGGCGGCCGGCGTGGGCTGGCTCACGTGGCAGGCCGGTGCACCGCCATGGATCGCGCTGGGGCTGGCCGGCTCGTTCGGCCTGTATGGCCTGCTGCGCAAACTGATATCGGTCGATCCGGTGGCCGGCCTGGCGGTGGAAAGCCTGTACTTGTTCCTGCCGGCGCTGGGCTTCGCGCTGTGGAGCGAGAACGGCCACGGCGGCGCCTTCTTCGGGGGCTGGGGCTGGCGCAACGACCTGTTGCTGGTCTTCGGCGGCGTGGTCACTGCCGCGCCGTTGATCGGCTTTGCCTACGGCGTGAAGCGCATCGCCCTGTCCACCGTAGGCGTGCTGCAGTTCATCGCGCCCAGCCTGGGCCTGGTGCTGGGCGTGTTCTTCTTCAACGAACCCTTCGATGGCGCACGCGCCACCGGCTTCATCGCGATCTGGATCGGCCTGGGCCTGTTCGTCTTCGACGGCCTGCGCCGCGCCCGCCGCTAGTCAGACCTCGCGCAGGGCGGTGGTGATCGGCAGGCGGGCGGCGCGCAGGGCGGGGAACAGGCCACCGACCAGGCCGATGCCCAGCGCCCACTTCAGCCCGCTCCACAGCAGTTCCGGGGAGACGTGGAACTTGAACACCACCGCACTGAAATTGCTGCCGATGGTGGACACGCTGTAGCCGTTGAACAGCAGCCAGGCGATCGCGCAGCCCAGCAGCCCACCCAGCAGGGCCAGCAGCATGGTCTCCAGCATCACGGCGGTCACCACCGGCAGCCCGCGGAAGCCGATCGCGCGCATCGTGGCGATCTCGCGCGCCCGCGTGGCTACGGCGGCATACATGGTGTTGAGCGCACCGAACACGGCGCCGATGGCCATGATGGTGCCGATGACCTTGCCCAGGATGTTGATCAGCGTGGTCAGTCCGCCGCCCTGCTTGCTGTAGTACAGCCGCGTAGTTTCCACCTCCAGCTTCAGGCGCGGGTCGCCGGCGACGGCGGCCTTGAACTGCTCGAAGCCCGGCTTGCCGTCGGTGCGCACCGTCACCGATTGCAGCGAGTCGCGCTGGTAGGTGGTGGCCAGCGTATCCACGTCGGTCCACAGCTCCGAGTCGTGCGCATCGCCGGAAGCGAACACGCCGACCACCGTCCATGCCTGGTTGCCCAGGGTCAGCGTGCTGCCCACGTCCATGTCGCGGAACTGGGTCTTCGCACCCTGGCCCACCACCATCTCGCGCTTGCCGCTGGCGAACCTGCGGCCTTCGATGATGCGTACGCGATCATGCACCGCCCAGGCCATTTCGCCGACGCCGCGGAACTGCGCGTTGACATCGGTGCCGTCCGAGCGGGACACCAGGTTGACCACCTGCGACAGTTCGGCGGACAGCAGTGCGCGCCCCTTTTCGTCGCGTGCCACGCCGGGCAGGGTGGACAACAGCGGAATCTGGTCGCGGGTGATCACCGAGTTGGTTTCCGCCTGCGAGCCCCCGCGCAGCACGATGGCGGTGGTGTCATCGCCGGTGCTGTTGAGCGTGGACTGGAACCCTGCGCCCATCGCCAGCATCGCCACCAGCACGCCCACCACGCCGGCGATGCCGACCACGATCACCGAGGAGGCGCCCCAGCGTTGCGGCAGGCTGGCGATACCGATGCGGGTGGCAGCCAACGCGAGCCGTCCGCCGCGGGTCAGCACCAGCCACAGCGCGACCAGCACCGCCACGATCAGCACGCCCTGCCACGGCAGCCAGATCCATCCCGCCAGGCCCACCGCCAGCACCACCAGCATCGCGCCGTTGAGCAGCCACTTCTTCAGTGTGTTCTTCATGTGCGGGTCCTCAGCGTCCGGCCAGGGCGTCGACGATCTTCAGCCGCTTGGCGCGCAACGCCGGCAGCAGTCCGACCACGATGCCGATCACGATGATCAGTCCAATGCCCACCAGCCAGGTGGTGGTCGGCACATGCGGTGGCAACAGGCCGCGTGTCTGTGGTGCCAGCACCGGCAGGATGGTCGCCGCCAGGCCCATGCCGATCGCACCGCCCAACCCTACCAGCAGGATCGATTCCACCATCACCAGGGCCAGTACGGTACGGTCCTGGAAGCCGAGCGTCTTCAGCGTGGCCAGTTCCGGGATGCGTTCGCGCACCGCCTGGGCCATGGTGTTGCCGGTCAGCAGCAGCAGGGTGAAGAACACCGCGCCCATGATCGAGGTGACGATCATGCCGATGTCCGCGAACTGCTTGACGAAGGCCTGCTGGAACGCCGATTCGGTCTGGGTCTTGGTTTCGTGGTCGGAGTTGGCCGATATCGCGTCGATGGCCTGGGCCACCCGCGAGGCATGGTCCGGGTTGTCCAGGGTGATGGTGTACCAGCTGACCCGGTTCTTGATGTAGTCGTTGGACTCATCGAAGTACTTCCAGTTCATCATCAGCTGCCGCTCCTCGTTCCCGGCCACTGCGCGGTCCTTGGAGCGGAACGTGCCGACCATTTCCAGCGGCCAGTCGTTGCTGCCGCCGCGCGGGAATATGGTGGCCTGCAACGGGATGGTGTCGCCGATCTTCCAGCCGAAATCCTTGGCCAGCGACTCGCCGACGATGGCGCCGGTGCGGGTGTCCTGCCAGCGCTTGAGCTGGTCCGGGGCGACCTCCAGTTCGCCGTAGACGTCGAAGTAGTTCGGTGCTACCGAGAAGTTCGGGAAGAAGTCCTTGGGGTCGCGGTAGATGCCACCGAACCACATGCCGTAGGTGACGTCGCGCACGCCGGCTACCTGGCGGATCTGCGCTTCCAGGCGGATCGGCAGCGACTGGGTGATCGACAGCCGCGAGGCGGTGATCAACCGGTTGGCGCCTTCCACGCTGCCACCGGACATGAAGGCCACGCGCACCGAATCGAGCATGCCGAACAGCAGGAACGCGGCCACCACCGACAGCAGGGTCAGCAGGGTGCGGGTGCGGCTGCGGAACAGCTGCGCCCACACCAGGGAGAAATACTTCATCGCCGTGCCCTCGGTCAGTGCGCCAGCGGCGCGTCGGCAAGTTCGCCCTTGTCCAGGTGCACCGTATGGGTCGCGTACTCGGCGGCCTTCGGGTCGTGGGTCACCATGATGATGGTCTTGCCGTGTTCACGGTTGAGCTGCTGCAGCAGCTGCAGGATCTCTTCGGCGGACTGGCGGTCCAGGTCGCCGGTCGGCTCATCGCAGATCAGGAAGGTGGGATCGGAAACAATCGCGCGGGCGATTGCCACGCGCTGCTGCTGGCCGCCGGACAGTTCGTTGGGCCGGTGGCTGCGGCGGTCGGCCAGGCCGACCAGGGTCAGCGCGATCTCTGCGTTGCGCTTGCGCTGCGCAGCACCCAGGTGGGTCAACAGCAGCGGCAGTTCGACGTTCTTCTGTGCTGTCAGCATGGGCATCAGGTTGTAGAACTGGAACACGAAGCCAACGTGGTGGCTGCGCCAGGTGGACAGCTGGCCGCCGCTCATCTGGTCGATGCGCTCGCCTTCGATGGTGATCTCGCCGCCGCTGGGCGAGTCCAGTCCACCGATCAGGTTCAGCAGGGTGGTCTTGCCGGAACCGGAGGGCCCCATCAACGCCACGAAGTCGCCCTTCTCGATGTCCAGGTCGATGCCGTGCAGCACCTTCACCTGCTCCGGGCCCCGCTGGTAGGTCTTGGTGATGCTGCGCAATGAAACCAGGGTCGACATGCCGATTCTCCGAATGCGTTGGTGACGGCCGCTGGCCGTCAGACAGAAAACCTACGGTTGTTCCTTCACCTTGCTGCCATCGCGCAACGTATCTGCTGGGCTGGTCACCACAAGCTCACCCGGGCGGACGCCCTGCAGCAGTTGTCGATCCGTATTCAACGCCAGGCCTGGCTTCACGCTGCGCTGCTGCACGGCATCGTCCACCAGCACGAACACCACGCTGCCACCCTCGCGTTCCACCACGGCATTGGCCGGCACCCGCACGCCCTGCGGCTTTGCCGCTGCATCGGCCCTGGGTTGTTCCAGGAAGCTCACCCGCACGCCCATTTCCGGCACGATCCGCGGGTCGCGGGTCTTGATCGCCACGCGTACCTTCACCGTGGCCTTGCCGCGGTCGGCGGTGGGAACGATGGCGATAACCTCGGCCGGGATTTTCCAGTCGGGATAGGCGTTGAGCGTGGCTTCCACCGGCATCTTCGGCTGTACGCGGCCGATGAACGCCTCGCCGACATCGACTTCGATCTCCAGCGAATCCATGTCCACGATGGTGCCGATGCCGGTGCGGGTGAATCCGCCGCCGGCCGACAGCGGCGAGACGATCTCGCCCGGCTGCGCGGCCTTGGCAGTGACCACGCCGGAGAACGGGGCGCGGACGATGTTGTTGTCCACGCCCAGGTCGGCGATCGCCAGTTGGTTGCCGGCCACCTGCACGTTGCGCCGGGCGGTATCCAGCTGCGCACGCAGGCTGTCACGCTGGGCCACGGCCTGGTCGAACTGCGAGCGCGATACCAGCTGCTGGCCGACCAGCGCCTGCAGCCGGGTCGCCTCGGCATCGGCCTGGGTGAGCTGGGCCTGCAGGCCGGCGACCTGGCTGCGCGCGGCCTGCACCTGCGAAGCATAGAGATCGCGCTGGGCGCCGGCATCGATCGGGTCCAGCGTGGCCATGACCTGGCCCTCTTCGACCCGCATGCCTTCTTCAATCATGACTTCACGCACCTTGCCGGTGATCTTGGCCGATACGGTCGCCATGCGCCGGGCCACCACGTAGCCGCTGGCATCGAGCACCGATGCGCTGCTGCCTGCCTCGCCCAGTGCCACCGCGGGTGCGGTCTGCACTTCGATGGCCTGCGGACGCAGCCGCCATGCCGCGATGGCGGCGGCGAACAGCACCACCACGATGATCACGATCCACAGCCAACGGCGGCTGCCCGGAGCGGGCGGCGGCGTCTTGCGGTCGATGCGAAGTTCCTTCAACAGTTCAGCAGAGGCGTTCATAGGGACCATGACGATGGATCGAGCGGAGTGTGACCCCAACACCGACTGGGGGCAAACCGGGTTCCGGCGTCGGCAAGGATGCACGCCTGGTACCGGAAACGGGCAGTGACAGCTGTCACCCTCTGCTGCTGACGTGCGCCAGTGCGTGTACGCTGCGACCTGCCGCACACTGGCCACCTCTTTCCCGGGAGTTCGCGATGCACCTCGATGCCCCTCCACTTGCGGTCCTTGAGCAGGTGCACGTGCGATATCGCAACGTGCAGGCGCTGGCTGGAGTCAGCCTGCAGGTACAGGGAAGCGAAGTGCTGGCCCTGCTCGGTCGCAACGGCGCCGGCAAGAGCACGGCCATCGCAGTGCTGCTTGGGCTGCGGCGGCCGGACAGCGGACAGGTGCAGCTGCTCGGTGGCGATCCGCAACACCGTGCCCAGCGCGAGCAGGTCGGGGTGATGCTGCAGAGCACCGCGCTGCCGCCGAACCTGCGGGTCGGTGAGCTGGTGGAGCAGTTCCAGGCCAGCTACCCGCGGCCTCGCCCGCTGGCCGAATGCCTTGCCATCGCCGGTGTCCGAGACCTGCGGGAGCGGCCCTACGGCGCGCTGTCCGGCGGCCAGCAGCGGCGCGTGCAGTTCGCCATCGCCGTGTGCGGCGGTCCGCGCCTGCTGTTCCTTGATGAGCCGACCACCGGCCTGGACATCGAGGCCCGGCAGGCCATCTGGGACGCCATCGCGACGCTGCGCCAGGAAGGATGCGGCATCGTGCTGACCACCCATTACCTGGAAGAAGCCGAAGCGCTCGCCGGGCGCGTGGTGGTCATGGAACGGGGGCAGGTACTGGCCGATGGCCCACTGGCGACGTTCCGGCCGCAGCTGGCTCCGCGGCGGATCCGATGCCGCAGCCGGCTGGACGTGGCCCACGTGCGCGGTTGGGAGGGCGTCATCGATGCCCGCCGCGAAGGCGACCACCTGCAGCTGCTGGCCGAACCGGCCGAGGCGGTGGTGGCCCGCCTGCTTGCCGAAGATCCCCAGCTGCGCGAGCTGGACGTGCGCGGCGGGGGACTGGCCGAAGCATTCGTTGAAATGACCCGGGAGGCCGCATGAGCCTGCCCCGGGCCGACAGCGAAGCAGTGCGCCGTCCGGTGGCGCGGCGGCTCGCACCGTACGTCGCCGAGTTGAAGGCCGAGCTGCGGCGCACCTGGCGCACGCCGGCCTTCGTGCTGCCCTGTCTGCTGTTCCCGGTGCTGTTCTACCTGATGTTCGGTGTGCTGCTGGGGCGTGGCGAAGCGGGGCGCTACCTGCTCGCTACCTACTGCATCTTCGGCGCCATGGGGCCTGCCCTGTTCGGTTTCGGCGTACAGCTGGCCGTGGACCGGGCCAGTGGCCTGCTGACCCTCAAGCGCGCCCTGCCGGTTCCGCCGCTGGCCCCCATGCTGGCCCGGCTGCTGATGGCCCTGATCTTCGCCGTGGTCGTGGCGGCCTTGCTGATCATCGCCGCGCACGCGGTGGGCGAGGTCGTGCTGACCCCCTCGCAGATGGCTGGCCTGATCGGCGTTTCGGCGCTGGTCGCACTGCCGCTGGGCGCGGTCGGCCTGCTGATCGGCAGCCATGTCGGTGCCGATGCGGCGCCGGCGATGGTGAACCTGTTCTATCTGCCCCTGGCGCTGCTGTCGGGCCTGTGGGTACCGCTGTCGATGCTCCCGGACGTGTTCACCCGGCTCGCTCCGCTCTGGCCGACCTGGCATGCGGCCCAACTGGCGTTGCATACCATCGACGAGCCGGCCAGCGGCAGCATGCCGGTGCACGTGGGGGTGCTGGCCCTGGTGACGGTGATCGGCGCGCTGCTGGCGACCCGTCGCCTGCGCCGCATCGGCTGAGTCCATGATCGCCCGCGCCCGCCGCCTGCTGGAATCCACCGTGCTGTCCAAGGGGTTGGCCACCCTGCTGCGCCCCGCGCCGGATTCCGCTGCAGCCGACCATCGGCGGCGCGGCCAGTCCGGCTGGAGTGATTACGTCCACCTGCTGTGGACCTCATGGGTGTTCCTGACGCCGCTGTTCGGTGGCGGGTATACCGCGCGCTGGGCGCTGCTGACCCTGCTCAGCTATCCCACCTTCCTGTTCCTGTACGCGCGCGCGATGCTGGCGCCGCGCCACCATGCACCGCGCTATGCGCTCGCGATGGTCGTGATGAGCCTGGTGCTGGTGCCGTGGTATCCGTCCGGCATCAGTTATTTCGTGTTCGGCTGCGTGATGCTGCGCGTGTGCCGCAACGGCAGCACCTGGCGCTATCTGTTGCAGTTGCTATTGCTCAATGCGGTGTATGTCGGCACCGCGTGGCTTGCGGGCTGGGCCTGGCAGAACCTGGTCTGGATTCCCTTCATGTCGGTGGTGATCGGCCTGATATCGAACATGGAGGCGGTCAACAAGGACCGCGACGCACAGCTGCAGCTGTCACAGGATGAGGTGCGCCGGCTGGCGGCCACGGCCGAGCGCGAGCGCATCGGCCGCGACCTGCATGACCTGCTCGGGCACACGCTGTCACTGATCACGTTGAAGCTGGAGCTGTCGCGCAAGCTGTATGACCGCGGCGATGCGCGTGCACGGCAGGAGATCGGCGAAGCGGAAGACATCGCGCGGCAGGCGCTGGCGCAGGTCCGCAGTGCGGTCACCGGATTCCGCTCCAGCGACCTTGCCGGTGAGCTTGCCTCGGCCCGGCTGCTGCTGGAATGCCAGCAGGTCCACTTGGACTACCAGCCGCCGCCGCCGATGCCGCTGGAGATCGAGCGCGCGCTGGCGCTGGTGCTGCGCGAGGCGGTGACCAACATCGCCCGCCACGCGCTTGCGGGCAACGCCCAGGTGCACTTCGAACGCGACGGCCATGCCCTGATGATGCAGGTCCGCGACAACGGCCGTGGCGGCGTGACCACCGAAGGCAACGGCCTGGCTGGAATGCGCGAACGCATCGCCGCACTGCGCGGTACGCTGCAACTGGAGCCGCTGCCGCAGGGCGGCACCTGCATCACCGTGCGCGTGCCGATGCCGGCCGTATCGACGCCCAGGGACCGGGCGCCGGATCCATTGCCTGCCAGCCTGCTGAAGGGAACCCCATGATCCGGATCGTGCTGGCCGAAGACCAGGCCATGGTGCGCGGCGCGTTGTCGGCGCTGCTGGGGCTGGAGCCGGACATCGAGGTGCTGGGCACCGCAGCCGACGGCGAAGCGGCGTGGCGACTGCTGCAGCAGGTGCGGCCGGACATCCTGGTCACCGACATCGAAATGCCCGGGCTGACCGGGCTGGAACTGGCGCAGCGGATTGCGCGGCAGCAACTGCCGATCAAGGTGGTGATCGTCACGACCTTCGCCCGTACCGGCTTCCTGCGCCGCGCCCTGGACGCGGGCGTGCTCGGTTACCTGCTCAAGGACGCGCCGGCCGACCACCTGGCCGATGCCCTGCGCCGCGTGCAACGGGGCGCCCGCGCCATCGACCCGCAACTGGCACTGGACGCCTGGTCGCAGGCCGATCCGTTGACCGACCGCGAGCGCCGCGTGCTGCGCCTGGCAGGCGAAGGAAAGACGGCCGGGGAGATCGCCACCGAGCTTGGCCTGTCGCATGGCACGGTGCGCAATTACCTGTCCGAATGCATCGGCAAGCTGGGCGTGGCCAACCGCATCGAAGCTTACCGGCTGGCCCGCCAGAAGGGCTGGCTCTGACGCCGGCTACTTCTTCGCCATCGACTCGAACACGCCATCGCGGCGCACCCAGGCGTGGTACAGCGCAGCGCCCAGGTGCATCAGCACGGTGGCGAACAGCACATAGGCCAGCAGGCTGTGGGCGCTGCGCAGCGCGGTATACAGCGCTGCCGAATGCGGGGCGATCGGGGGCAGGTTGAAGCCGCTCCACAGCACGATCGGATAGCCGCCGGCGGACAGCATCGACCACCCCAGCAGCGGCATCGCCAGCATCAACGCGTACAGCAGCCAGTGCGACGCCTTCGCGGCCAGCGCCTGCCACCACGGCAGATCGGCCGGCAGCGGCGGTGGCCGGTGGCGCAGGCGGTTGTACAGGCGCAGCAGCACCAGCAGCCCGATGGCGATGCCCAGCGGACGATGGATGTCCACCAGGGTCGGCCGCAGGTGCAACGAGGCCATCATGGTCACGCCGATAAACAGCATCGCCAGGATCATCACGGCCATCGTCCAGTGCAGCACGCGGGCCAACAGGTTGAAATGGCCGGTCGTGCGATTCGGTGCGTTCATTTCGATACCCCTGCGCCATCGCCGGCTTCGCCACGCGCGGTCTCGCGTTCGCGGCGGTTGAACGAATGCGAGTACACCGCCGAGCGTGCCGCCAGCACCGCATCGTCGCTGCCGCTGATTCCATCGGGCAGGATCAGCGGATCGAAGTTGAGGTCGTTGCAGGGCCCCCCGGCCTGCGGCTGCATATGCGCCAGCGACAGCACGCCGGCCTGCACACGGGAGCGTCCGGCGGGCCACGGGGTGGAGGGATCTTCCACCACGTCGCCGGGTCCTGCCAGGGTCACCACCAGGTTCCAGCGCACCGGCCCGCTGGCCAGCCGCGTGGCGAACTCGTCGGCCAGATGGTCCAGACCGGCACCGGCGCGCGCCGTTTCGTCCAGCACCTCGACCGCAGCCTGCGGTTCCCAGCTCCAGCGCACCGCCTGGCGGGTGCCGTCGGCGGCGGTGAACCAGAAGCTGTTGACGCTGTTGAACTGCGTGTTGGCCCAGCTGGTGGTCCACGGGGCGGTCTTTGCCCACTGCTGGAAGGCGCGCGCGCTGGGATACTTCTGCAGCACGGCGGCCATCTTCGCCGGGTCCGGCTTGCCGGTGGACGGGTCGGGCAGCTGCGCCTGGGTCTGTTCCAGGAAGGCCTCCGGGCTGGGCACGGCGAAGAACGGGAAGCTGTTCATCGCCATCCGCCATTCCTGCCCGTTGTCACTGACCAGCTGCAGGGCGATGCTGCGCACCCGTGCCTGCGCATCGGCACCGTGCGGATCGCCGCCGCCGATCGACAGCCGCCCCAGCACCGGCACCCGTTCCTGCTGGAACACCTGGGCGCGGGACAGCGCCGCACCCTGCGACGTGGGTTCGAACCAGCCACTCACACACACGCCCTTGCTATGCGCGCGACGGAAGCCGGGATGCGCCGGGCCGGTGGCTTCGATGGTGTCGGTGAAGCGCTGCGCCGTGGGCCGATCACGACCAATCCAGCCGGCCAGCCATGCAAAGGCCAGCGCGATCAGGCCCACGATCAACGCAATCAGCGCGAGCCAGGGCAGCGGCGAATGCGGCCGTGGGCCGCGCGATAAGCCGCCTTTGCGGGTGAAGCGGAACAAGGGCATCGACGGTTCCTGCCTGGCATGGAAATGCGCGGTGCCCACATCCTAAGCAAAAAAGGGGACGGAGGGGATTAAGTCGCAAACGACCCTATCTGGTCACCCGCGACTTAATCCCCTCCGTCCCCTTTTTCAGGAGTCAGGCGTAGCGTGTTTTCAGCATGGCCCAGGCCGAACGCAGGGCCAGGGCTTCGCCGCCAGCGGGGCGGCCGGGGCGTTCGCCGTCGTTCCAGGCATACACGTCCAGGTGGGCCCAGCGCTGGCCGTCGGCCAGGAAGCGTTCCAGGTACAGCGCTGCGGTGACCGCGCCACCCATCCGCGAACCGGCATTGGCCAGGTCGGCGACGCCGCTGTGCAGGTAACGCAGGTACGGCCGCCACAACGGCATCCGCCACACCGGGTCACGGGTCTGCTCGCCGGCCTGCAGCCACTGCTGGGCCACCGTGTCATCGTTGCTGAACAGCGCCGGCAGGTCCGGGCCCAGCGCGATGCGTGCCGCACCGGTGAGGGTGGCGAAGTCCAGCACCAGGTCCGGCTGCTGTTCACTGGCGAAGGTCAGGGCATCACCCAGGATCACCCGGCCTTCGGCGTCGGTGTTGTCGATCTCCACGCTCAGTCCCTTGCGGGTGGCGATCACTTCGCCCGGACGGAATGCATCCGGGCCGATCGCGTTTTCCACCGCTGGCACCAGCAGCGTCAGCCGCACCGGCAGGGCCTGGGCCATCACCAGCCCGGCCAGCGCCAGCGCATGTGCCGCCCCACCCATGTCCTTCTTCATGTTGCGCATGCCGTCGGCCGGCTTGATGTCCAGCCCGCCGGTATCGAAGCACACGCCCTTGCCGACCAGCACCAGCGACGGATCGGTGTCCTTGCCCCAGCGCAGCACGATCAGCCGCGGCGCACGGTGGGAGGCACGGCCCACCGCGTGGATGGCCGGGAAATCCTGCTCCAGCAGCGCCTCACCGGTGATCGCCTCGAGCTGCGCGCCATGTGCGTTCGCCAGTGCGCGCGCGGCGTCTTCCAGCTGCTGCGGCCCCATGTCTTCGGTGGGCGTGTTGACCCAGTCGCGCACGCGCAGGCTGGCGGCGACCAGCGCGGCCACCTCGGCCGACGGGCTGGCCAGCAGCTGGGCCGGTGCACGATTGCGCGCCTTGTAGCGGTCGAAGCGGTAACTGCCCAGTCCCCAGCCCAGCTGCAGCAGGTCCTGTTGCGCCGGTTCCAGTGCGGTGGCCACCTTCCACACGGTGCCTTCGGGCAGCGCGTGCGGTGCATGGGCATAGCTGTACGCATCGCCTGCATCGCCGATCCCGATCACCGCACCGGCAATGCCGTGTTCGCCCGGCAGCAGTGCCACGCTGTGGCCGCTGGCGGTGAAATTCTGCGACTGCAGCCACGCCTGCAGCGCGGGTGGCTGGGCGGCATTCCATGCCATGAACTGCGCCCGGTCCAGCACGTGCAGCGGCAGCGCCTGGTCGGAGGTGGCAACGAAACCGGTGATCTCGGTCATGGGGTCAGGCGCTCCTGGTTGCGCTGGCGGCGGGGTTGGCATCAAGCCAGTCGGCCAGCCCGGTGAGGGTGTCGAACTGCAGGTCCGGCTGCAGCGAAGGATGGTTCCAGCGGGCCGCTTCGCGGTTGATCCAGCAGCCGCGCAGGCCGGCGGACATCGCCCCGGCCACGTCCATTTCAATGTGGTCGCCCACGTGCAGCACGTGCTCCGGTGCAACACCGAGGCGCTCGCAGGCGGCATGGAAGATGCTGGCGACCGGCTTTGCCGCACCGTGTTCGCGGGCACCCAGCTGGAAGGCGAACAAGTGCGCCACGCCGATCCGTTCCAGGTCGGCGTTGCCATTGCTCAGCGCCGCCACCGGCACCCGGGCGGCGATGCGCTGCAGGGCATCCAGCGCATCGGGGTAGTACTCCACCTGGTTGCGCGCGGCGAAGAAGGCTTCGTAAGCGGGCTCCAACAGGGCCGCATCGGCGCCGCTGTCCTGCAGCGCCTGCTGCAGTGCCAGCCGGCGCAGCGCACTCAGGTCATGGTGCAGGTGGGGATTGTCGAGGTAGGCGCGCTCGCGCAGTTCACGCATCGCGGCCTGCGGAAACATCGCGGCCGTGGCGGGACTGTGCTGCAGCATCCAGTCGTGCAGGACCTGCTCGATGCGTGCGCCGATCGGAGCGAAGGGCCACAGGGTGTCGTCGAGGTCGAGGGTGATGGCTTGGATGGGGAAGTTCACCCGGTCATTCTACGCCCGTCGCTATCGGCTTTCATTCCAGCAGCCGCGACCAGCCCTGCATGCCCTCCAGCCGTGCCAGCACCAGCTTGACGCAGACCAGCAGCGGCACCGCCAGCAGCAGGCCGACGAAGCCCCACAGCCAGCCGAAGATCATCAGCGCCAGGATCAGCACCAGCGGCGAAAGTTTCATCCGTCGGCCCAGCACGATCGGGGTGATCAGCTGGCCCTCCAGCGCGTGCAGGGCCAGGTAGCAGGCGGCCGGCAGGATCGCCTTGAGCGGATCCGGGAATTCGACGAAGCCGACCAGCAGCATCAGCGCCACGCCGATCAGCGGACCCACGTACGGGGCAAAGTTGAGCAGTGCGGCCATCGTGCCCCACAGCAGGGCATCCTGCATTTCCAGGCCCAGCAGCATCAGCGTGCCGGCGAACACCAGGCCCACCAGGCTGTTGATCACGGTGATGGTCAGCACATAGCGCGACACTTCGCGTTCGATCGAACGCAGGATATCGGTGGTGAAGCGCTGTTGCTGGCGGCTGGGGAACAAGGCAATGGCATGCCGCTGCAGGTCCTGGCCGTAGATCATGAAGAACAGCGTCAGCAGCACCACCGCCAGCACTGAGGCGAGCAGGCGCGGGGCCTGGGTGATCGCCCGGTACGGGTCATCCAGCTGGGTGCGCACCACCTCCACGCGGCGGTTGCCTTCACCGGCGGCCACGCGTGCGAAGTTCTCGGCGGCCTGGTTGGCCTGCTGCACCGGTTTGGTCAGGTTCTGCACCTGGCGGCCGATCTTGCGCAGCTGCTGCGGGGCTTCCTGCGCCCACTCCATGGTCGGCACGACCAGTTGCACGGCCAGTGCAGTGGTGGCACCCAGGCCGACCACGATCACCAGGATGGCACCGAGCGCGCGCGGTACCCAGATGCGTTCCAGCATGCGCAGGATGGGGTTGCCCACCAATGCGAAGAACATCGCCAACAGGATCGGCAGCACCACCGGCTGGGCCGCCCACAGCGTGAATGCCACGGCGAGCGTTGCCAGCACGACCAATGACACCGGCGCGCGGGGGCGCGCGGGCAGTGGCGCGGGCGCGATCGGTTCGACGGGGACGCTGGAAAGGGACTCGCTCATCGTCGCACCGACAGGGGAAAAGTTGCCCATTATCTGCCCGCCGCGATCAACGCGGCGGGTTCACCGTGTCAACGCTCGGACAATTCCGTAGCGGCTTCGGCCGGGCGGGGACCGTTGGCGTCCTGTGGTTGCTGGCGGCCCGGGCCGGCCTGCGGCGCAGGGGACCGCTGCACGGATGCCGCGGCCGCCGCGCCAGCGGCCGCACCCGCAGCAGCGGCTGCCCCGGGATTGACTGCATCATCGACTTTGTCGGCGGCAGCATCGGCCTGCTCGGCGGCATCGTCTGCCGCACCGGCCGCGTGCGCGGCCATCGCCGAAGCGAACGCGGCCTGGCCACTGGCCAGCAGGTTGGAGACCGAGCCGATCATCTGCAGCCAGCGTGCGCCATTGATCTTGCCGGGCACTTCCAGCTTGCCGACCACGAAGCCGCTGGCCACGCCGGCAATGATGATGCGCAGCGGCGACCAGCCACTGCGCCACGCCTGGCTGAGCACGCCCCAGTTGTCCTGGGTATCGGCCAGCCGTACCGCAACCACCTGCTCGCAGCGCTTCACCCGGCTGCGCAATACGCTGAACTTCATGGCTTGCCCTCCGGGATCTTGACGCCGGCGTCGGGGTCTTCTTCATCGCCGGGCTCGTCGAACAGGCCCAGCTTGGACAGCTGCCGGCGGGTGGAATGCATGCCGGTGTGGTGGAAGAAGTAGGACACCCGCCACGCGGCCAGGCCGGTTATCGCCAGGCTCAGCAGCGAAGTGATAAGCAGCGCATGCAGCCAGGACATGCCCCAGCTCTGCAGCAGGGCGATCAACGTGGCCGCCATCAGCAGCCACGCCGACGCGCCGAACACGATCGCCACCCCCGCCCATGCGAGCGCACGGCCGAAGGCACTGCGTGCCAGGGCAAAATCCGCTGACGCCAACCGACGCAGCGAACGGAACGAATGCTTTGCGGCATCCACCGTTGCGCGGCTGGCCTGGCTGACCTGCCGGATGCTCTCATCCAGCGGCGGGGTAGCCGCTGGATCAGGCCCGTTGGCGGTGTTGTCGCTTTCGCTCACGCCGCGGCTTACTTGTCGCCGCCGCTACGGGCCAGCTTGGCGATCAGCCAGCCGGCAGCGAAGGCGACGCCGAACGAAGCGAGGGGACGCTCGCGGATCAGTTCAGCGGCGCTGTCGACCAGGTCCTTGCCCTTGTCCATCAGTGCATCGACCTGTTCCTTGGCAGCGGCACCGCCGAACTCGGCAGCAGCCAGGCCGGACAGGGCGGTATCGGACAGTTCAGCCTTGACGTTGGCCTTGCCGATCCGCAGTTCATCGCCGGCCGCACCCGTGGCACCCTTGATGGCGCTGCCAGCCGCGTTGGCGGCCGACTTCAGGTGGGTGGAGGCTTCGCCCAGGTGGTCCTTCAGGTTTTCGGTGTTGGTGGGGCTCATCGCAATCTCCTGCTTCAGTGAATAAGGCGGCCGCCATCCCGACATGCGGGATGGCCACGGACGACATGGATACCATCGCCCGGGTATAGGGGGCGTTACGGTACGTCATGCCGTCAGCGCATGACCAACTGCCCCCTGGCATTGCCCCGCACGATGCGCAGCACCAGTTGCTGCGGAGGCTGCAGGAAATTGGCCCGCCAGCTGGCGAGGTCGGCGAACTCACCTGCGCTGGCCTCGGTCACGATGTCGCCTTTGGCAAGGCCGGAAGCGGCGGCGCGGCTGCCGCGGGTGACCTCGTTGACCAGCACGCCGCTGAGCCCGGACTGGCGCAGCGACTCGGGCAGGTCAACGAAGGTGGCACCGCCCAGGCGCGGATCCAGCGTGTCCCCGCTGATCGCGCGTGCCTGCTCCTTCAGGGTGGCCTTGACCTGCACCGGCTTGCCATCGCGACGCAGTTCCAGGGTCATCGTGCTGCCGACCGCCGCGAGTCCTTCTATGTTGTGCAGCGCCTGCGCGCTGTCCACGCGTTGGCCGTTGGCGGTCACCACCACGTCGCCGGCACGCACGCCGGCCGCCGCTGCCGCCGATCCCGCCAGCACCCGGGTGACCAGCGCACCACGCGCCTCGCTCAGTCCCAGGCCCTGCGCCAGCTGCGGGGTCAGGTTCTGGCTTTCGATGCCCAGCGTGCCGCGCACCACCACCCCATGCTTGACCAGCTGGTCGACCACGTTGCGCGCCAGGTTGGACGGAATGGCCAGGCCCAGGCCGATGTTGCCGGCCATGCTGCCCTGCGGGTTGAAGCTGGCGGTGTTGATGCCCACCAGCTGCCCCTGCAGGTTGACCAGCGCGCCGCCGGAGTTGCCGGGGTTGATCGATGCATCGGTCTGGATGAAGTTCTGGTAGCCAAGCCCGCGGATGCCGCTGCGGCCGACGGCCGACACGATGCCCGAGGTCACGGTCTGGGTGAAACCGAATGGATTGCCGATGGCGACCACGAAGTCACCTACGCGCAGCTGGTCGCTGTTGCCGAGGGTGATGCCGGTCAGGCCCTGCGCGGGGATGCGGATCAGCGCGATGTCGGTGTCCGCATCCGAGCCGAGGAATTCGGCTTTCACCGTGCGCCCGTCGGACAGGGTGACCTGCACGTCGTCGGCGTTGTCGATGACGTGGTGGTTGGTCAGTACCAGGCCTTCGGCGGCGTCGATGATCACGCCCGAACCCAGCGATTCGTTGATGCGTTCCTGCGGCACGTCCGGGAACAGGCGGCGGAAGAACGGGTCTTCGAAAAACGGATTGCGCACGCGCACCACCTGCTTGGTGTTGACGCTGACCACGGCTGGGGTGACCTTCTCCAGCATCGGTGCCAGCGAGGGAACCGGCTGCCCGGCGACCGCAGCGGGCAGCGCGCTGGTGGCCGGGATGGTGATCGGCGCCGGCGCTGCTTCGGCGCGGTTGTCCAGGTGTGCATTGATGCCGCTGGCGACGAAGCCGCCGAAGGCTGCGGCCAGTGCGAGCGTAAGCAGGGTCGGAATCGGTCGCATGGGAATCGGTGTCCGGGCAGGAAGGTGGAGTAGGGCGCGCTCGATGCTGCAGGCGAGGCCCGCAGGGAGCTGCGGCAGGGCCGCAGAAGTGTCTCCCGCGCTGGATAAACATGCCATGAAAGATGCGGTCCGGCACATGGAAAGTTGCGCAGTTCCGCGCAAACTCCGCTGCCGGTGTCGTATCGGCAAGCGGTCCTGCAGCATCGCGGCGGCTGCCCACGATGACGCCCGCCGTGCAGGACGCCTGGCGCCAAACCACTTGAAAACGCGGGTTTTCGAGTTGCCATGCGCGTCGATGGTCGTGCCTGGTCGCAGCCATCGTGGTGGCGCGCGCTTGCGCCTGCGCAGTTTCCCGTTCCACGATGCACCCTGCCGGTATAGCATCGCCTCCGTTTTGACATTCCAGCCCCTCAGGAGGGCAAATCATGAGCAACGGTAATGGTGTGACGACGACATTGAGCGAGACCGTCGAGACTGTAAAGGAAGCTGCAACCAACGTTGGCGAGACCATCGCCCACACCGCCGAAGACGCCGTGGCTGCGGTCAAGACCACGGCCAAGCGCGTGCGCAAGGCCGCCACCACCCGCGTGGATGCCGCCAGGAACGCCGTTGCCAAGGTCGAGAAGACCGTCGCCAAGCAGGCTGACAAGGCCGCCAGGTCGGTGGGCAAGTCGATCTCCAAGGCCAAGCAGAAGCTTGAAGCCGCCAAGCAGAACGCACAGGCCGAATCGGCCGCGCTGAAGAAGGTCGTCGCCAAGAAGAAGGCCGCCGCCACCAAGACCGTTGCCAAGAAGGCTGCCGCAGTGAAGAAGACCGCAACCAAGAAAGCTGCCGTAGCCAAGAAGCCCGTCGCCAAGAAGGTCGCCGTGGCCAAGAAGACCGCGACCAAGAAGGCCGCTGTTGCCAAGAAGCCCGTCGCCAAGAAGGTCGCCGTGGCCAAGAAGACCGCGACCAAGAAGGCCGCTGTTGCCAAGAAGACCGTCGGCAAGAAGGCCGCCGTTGCCAAGAAGACCGTCGGCAAGAAGACCGCGGTTGCCAAGAAGGCCGTCGGCAAGAAGACCGCGGTTGCCAAGAAGACCGTCGGCAAGAAGACCGCGGTTGCCAAGAAGGCCGTCGGCAAGAAGACCGCGGTTGCCAGGAAGACCGTCGGCAAGAAGACCGCCGTTGCCAGGAAGACCGTCGGCAAGAAGACCGCCGTTGCCAGGAAGACCGTCGGCAAGAAGACCGCCGTCGCCAGGAAGACCGTCGGCAAGAAGGCCGCCGTTGCCAGGAAGACCGTCGGCAAGAAGACCGCGGTTGCCAAGAAGACCGTGGCCAAGAAGTCGGCTGTCGCCCGCAAGGCCGTTGCCAAGAAGGCAGCGCCGGTGAAGAAGGCCGCCCGCAAGGCGCCTGCCAAGAAGGTCGCCACCCGCAAGGCCGTGACCAAGCGCGGCAAGTAAGCGCGCCGGGCACCCCTGTCGCCGGCTGGCGCCAGGGGATGTCGATGATGATGCGCCTGCACACACGTGGCAGGGCATCATGGGGGCCTCGCCAAGGAGTGCCCCTCATGCGTGGTCTCGATTTCAGTTCATGGCAGGCCGTGCTGTCCACCCTCGGTGGACTGGCGCTCATCACCCTGCTGGGCGTGGGTATCCGCCTGCTGGTGATGCAGACCCTGCAAGCGCGCCGCGAGCGCGAAAACCGCCAGATCAATGAACGGCTGCGTACCTTGATGGCGGCCTACAAAGTGCTGGGCGGATCGTTCACCGGCGATCTCGATGTCGATCCTTCGCACCTGCGCCAGCTGCGCGAGCGCGCACACCAGCACGGCATCAGCGAGCCCGGTTCGGATCGGGCGCGGCGCATCCGCGATGCCGTGGAAGCGGCGTTGTCGGACATCCTGCTGCTGGGCACCGACGACCAGGTGCGGTTGGCTGCGCATGCCGCCACCGAACTGGCCCAGGGCCGCCCCGTGCACACCCATGCATTGGTGGTTTCGCTGCGTGACTTCATCCGCGGCGCGTTGGACCTGGCGCCCATTCCCAGCGGATTGGAGATTCCGCACCAAGGGCCGACACGTCCTGCATCCGGCGGCGCCGCCAAGGGCCGCGCCGATGCAGGCGAGCGCGGCGGCAAGGCTGGTGGCGGCGGCGGCGGTGGCGGTGGCGGCGCTGGCATGGGCGCGATGGGCCGCCTGGGTGCCGGCATGGCAGTCGGCACCCAGGCCCCCGGCGACACGCCGGACGGTCCCTGACCCGTCCGCGTTACGGTAGTTCGACGATCGGCGTGAAGCCGCCGAAGATCATCCGTTGCCCGTCGAACGGCATGGGATTGTTGGTCGGATCCATCCGTGGATCGTCCATCATCCTGGCCATGCCGCTGTCGCGGGTGGCTTTATCCGGCCACTCCACCCATGAAAACACCACGGTCTCGTCTTCCTTGGCTTTCACTGCCCCGTAGAAATCCGTCGTCTTGCCGTGCGGTACGTCGTCGGCCCAGCACTCGACCACCCGCGTCGCGCCCAGCTCCAGGAATACCGGATCCATGCTGCGCGCGTGGTCGATGAACGCCTGTTTCTTGCCCGTGGGTACCGCCAGGACGAACCCGTCGATGTAGCTCATTGCCTGTTCTCCGGATGGCCTGCGGATGCAGGGCCTTCATGGGTACGACGAACGAGTGGTCTCCAGAACGACATGCTGCGACGTCATCCACCGTGTCCTGGCTGTTTACGCCCGGACACCCTCGATGCGCGTGAATGCCGTATGCACACCAGGAAAGGGAAAGCGCGCGCGTATGCCTGAAAACAGCTGAATAGCAGCCAAAAATCGCTTTCCTGCTTTCAGGATGGGGTTAGGTCAAAAAACGGAAACTTTACATCCCCCGATGCGACGGCGTTCCGGCGCTGCTGCAACAAAACCAGAAAGACAAGAGGTTGTACCCATGAAGATGTCCCTGATTGCCCTGGCCCTGGCTTCCGCGCTGCCGTTCGCTGCTTCGGCTGCCGAGAACCTGTCCTACAACTACGCCGAAGGCAACTACGTAAAGACCGATGCCGATGGCGGCAAGGCCGATGGTTGGGGCGTCAAGGGTTCCTACGGCGTGCTGCCGAACATGCACGTGTTCGGTGAGTTCAACCAGCAGGAAGTGGATGCGACCAAGCAGGACGTCGACCAGTGGCGCGTGGGCGTGGGCTACAACGTTGAGATCGCACCGTCGACCGACTTCGTCGCGCGCGCTGCATACAACAAGTTCGACGCCAAGCACGGCCTGGATTTCAACGGCTACAGCGCTGAAGCCGGTATTCGCACCGCGTTCGGCCAGCACGCCGAAGTCTACGCACTGGCCGGTTACGAAGACTACAGCAAGAAGCACGGCATCAGCCCGGAAGGCGAGTGGTACGGTCGTCTGGGTGCGCAGGTCAAGTTGAACCAGAACTGGGGCATCAACGGTGACATCAAGATGAACCGTGACGGCGACAAGGAATGGTCGGTCGGCCCGCGCTTCAGCTGGTAATACCGCCGCTGCATGCCCCGCGCATGCAGCCTGCTTGAACAGACAGGCCCGGCATTGCCGGGCCTGTCTGGTTTCCGATTCCGCGCGGCGCGTACGCCAGCTTACTGGCCCTGGTACTGCTTCTCTTCCACCAGCGCCGAGCCGGCCACCCGGTTGATCTCGTTCTTGACCTGCACGCGCTCGCCGTTGGTGCGGTACACCCCGCGCGCCAGCTGCACGAAGGCATCGTCGAACACCTGCGCTGCTTCCTTGTCGCGCAGCTGGTCCTGGATGTCCCACATGCGTTCGTTGATCACCTTCAACTGCTGCTTGAGTGCCTCCAACGCCGGCTGGTTGCTGCGCTGCGTCGCGTAAAGCGGCAGCAGGCCGTCCAGTTCGGTGCGCACGTTGGCCAGCTTGGCCGCATCGTCGATACGCTCGGCCTTGATTTCCAGGATGGTGATCTTGTCGATCAGCTCACCGATCGATACAGGGGTCAGGATCGCGTCCACGCAGGTGCTCCGTTCAACAGGCCTGCATGATAGCGCGCAGCCGCCATGCCGATGCGATGCCACGGTTTACGCAGGCTTTGCGCGCAACCGCTGCTGACGCCCTCGATCATTTACGCCGCCGGATCCCACACTGCGCAGCTCCGGTGGCAGGGCCACCCAGCAGACAAAGGTGATGGGATGAAGTGGCAGGCAATGGGCAGCGTGGGCATGGCCGGCGTGATGGCAATGAACCTGGTGGCCGTGGGGGACGCCAAGGCCGATGTCAGCGGCACCCTCGCGCTTGCCAGCGATTACATCTGGCGTGGCAGCTCCCAGACCGGCGAAGAGGCCGCCGTGCAGGCAGGCGTACGTGCCACGCATGGCAGCGGCCTGTATGCCAGCCTGTGGGGATCCAACGTATCGTTCGAACCGGACAGCGGCGCACGCAGCGAGTTCGATGCGGTGCTGGGCTGGAGTGGCGAGCTGGCCCCGGACTGGAGCCTGGATGCCAACGCCACGCGCTATCTGTATCCGGGAACGGGACGCGCGCTGGACTGGACCGAGCTGTCCGCCACCGCGACCTTCAAGCAGTGCGCCTGGCTGCAACTGGCGCACTCGCGCGACGCGCTGGCCGGCGGCCATCCCGGCACCTATGCACAGATCGGCATGCGCCTGCCGTTGTCAGACGCGACGCGTCTGGAAGCGGCCTACGGCCATTACCGGTTGGCCAGCGCACAGGCCGCCGATTACCAGCACGTGCAGCTCAGCGTGATCCACGCCATCGCCCCGAAGTGGGAGCTGCGTGCCACCGGCCACGCCACCGACAACGCCGCACGCCAGCTGTTCCCCGGCAATGCCGGCACCCGCCTTGAACTGGCCCTGCAGGCCAGCTTCTGATCCCGGCACAGCCGCCGAGCATGGCTCGGCGCTACCGCACCTCTGCAGGCCGCCAGGAAGCCGTCCGGGGGTCGGGCGGGGTGGGCTTGGCGGGACGCTGAGCCGCATGGATGCGGCGACGCAGCCTACAAGGACGTACTTGCGGCGTGTCCCGCCAAGCCCATCCCGCCCGACCCCTGCACCGTATCCGGCTGTTGCTCCAAGCGACTCAGCCGTTCGAAGAGGAACCACGCACGCGCAGCACCAGGCCCTTCAGGAAGTAGCGCATCAACTGGTCGCCCGCCTTGCGGAAGTGCTTGTGGTCGCGCTGCCGGAACACCGCGCTCAACTCCGGTTTGGAGACTGCAAAGCCCGCCGCCTGGAAGATCTCCTGCAGGTCCACGTCACGCAGCTGGAAGGCCACGCGCAGCTTCTTCAGGATCAGGTTGTTGTCGATGCGCGTCTCGATCGCGCGCTGTGGCTGGCTCTCGTCGCGGCCGCGCAGGTGCACGATCAGGCCATCCAGCACATGGGCCAGCGCCTCGTCGCTGCAGGGCTCGGCACCCGCTTCGTTGTCCGGCTTCAGCCAGGCATTGACCTGCTCGGCGGTGACCGGGAAGGCAGGGTCGGCCAGCTCGCACAGCACCACTATGTGGTTGTCGCTCAGGTCCAGGGCAAAGCGCAGGCTGCGCAGCACATCGTTGTTGATCATTGTCTTCCACACCGCCGGCAGGGAGCGCCGGGACGTGCATTGTACCGCCCGCGCCGCTGTCATCCTGCGGTCATCGAACTGCAGCACAGTGCGCCCCTCGACCCCTTAAGCAGGATTGCCCGCCATGCGTCCCTGGATTCCCTTGCTGCTGGCCGTCTTGCCGGCCGCCTGCCCGGCGGCGGCGCAGGACCGCTACGTGCCGCTGGAGCAGCGCATCGACGCGGCGCGGCTGGCCGACGTCGGCCTGACCCCGGACCAGCTGCAGCAACTGAACCGCCTGCTGCGCGAGACCCAGCCGCAGGCGCCGACGGCATCCGACGCGCCGCCGCCTGCCGACCGCGCCACGCCGACCGCTGCGGCCCCGATGTTCATCGGCCTCGACGACGGCCCGATCAAGGCGCATGCCACCGGCACCATCAGCGGCTGGCAGCCGGGCATGCTGTTCACCCTCGACAACGGCCAGCAATGGCAGGTGCTGAAGGGCGAAATGACCCTGCGCCGACCGCTGCAGGATCCGCCCATCGAGGTGGTGCCCGGCATCGCCGGCCGCTGGTTCCTGCAGGTGGATCCGGACCTGCCGAAGGCGCGCGTATTCCGCGTGCGCTGATCGCGGGCGACCGATCCGGCAAGGCAGGTGGACGCTGACAGTGCCAGAATATCGGCCTGGATCTTTCTGGAGTTGCCTGATGACCCGTACCGTTCTGATCACCGGCGCCACCTCCGGCTTCGGCGCTGCCGCCGTCCACCGCTTCGCCAAGGCGGGCTGGAAGGTGATCGCCACCGGCCGTCGCGGTGAGCGCCTGCAGCCCCTGGTGGACGCCTATGGTGCCGACCAGGTGCACGCGGCGGTGTTCGATGTCCGCGACGCAGTCGCCATGGAAGCGGCACTGCTGGCGTTGCCGCCGGCGTTCGGGCAGATCGACCTGCTGGTCAACAATGCAGGCCTTGCGCAGGGCACGCTGCCGGCACAGCACGCCAAGCTGGAGGATTGGCGCACGATGATCGACACCAACGTCACCGCGCTGGTCACGCTCACCCACCGCCTGCTGCCGCAGTTGGTGGAGCGCAAGGGGGCGATCATCAACATCTCTTCGGTGGCCGGCGTCTACCCGTATCCGGGCGGCAATGCCTACGGCGGCACCAAGGCCTTCGTCAGCCAGTTCTCGCTGGGGCTGCGTTCGGACCTGCACGGTACCGGCGTGCGGGTGACCACCATCGAACCGGGCATGGCTGAAACCGAGTTCACCGTGGTGCGTACCCATGGCGACCAGGCCGCGTCGAACAAGCTGTACACCGGCGCCAACCCGATGACTGCCGAAGATATCGCCGAGCAGATCTACTGGGTGGCCAGCCTGCCGCCGCACCTGAACATCAATCGCCTGGAACTGATGCCGGTCAGCCAGTCGTATGCCGGCTTCCAGGTGGCACGCGAAGGCTGAGGCCGCCCGGCGAAGCATCCGCTGGGCGAACCGCCGAGCCCCTCGTGGCTGGTCGCGAAGTGCTTGTTCTCGTGCGCGGGCCGGGCAACAAGGCTGGGCGGGGGACGGCAAAAACCGCTCCGGCGGGCCTCGTGTCGCGCCATCCATGGCGTTCCACGCCCCCGCCCAACCTTACCGCCCGGCCCTGCCACGGATCGCTTGGCGTCCACCACGGTAGAAAGAAAAGAGCGTGGAGCTGACCTGCGGACCGTGGCGGGTGTTACTGCGCCTTGATCGCCATCGCCTGCAGGCCGGTTCCATCCAGCTTCTGCTTGGCTTCGGACAGCTCGCCTGCGGTGCCATACGGCCCCATGCGTACGCGATACACCGTCTTGCCGCTGATCTGCGCCGATTCAACCCGCGCAGCAAGCCCGATCATCGCCAGCTTCGCCTTGGTCGCTTCGGCATCGCCGGACGCACCGAATGCGCCGGCCTGCAGGATGTAACGCACGTTGCTTTCGGCAGGCGCGGCTGCAGGCGTGGTCGCTGCGGTCGCTGCAGGCGCGCTGGTGGTGGCGGCCGGCGGTGCGGTGGCGGTGGCCGGCGCGGCGGGACGCTCGCTCAACGGTGTCGGCAGGGCGACCTGGCGTACCGGCGCCGTGCTTGCCACCGTCGCCGTGGCACCGGTGGTGGTGGCTGCGGTGGAAGCCGGCGCAGGCGCGGCGGCCGGGACCGGCTTGCCTTCCAGCGCCGCCTGCGCGCGCTGCGCCTCGCTGCGGGCAAGGCGCTGTTCCTCAGCGCGCGTGCTCGCAGCCAGCTCTGCATCGGACATCTCCACTTCCTTGCCTGGCAGCAGCGTGTAGAAGTCGTACTGGGTCGCCGCTGGCTTGGCCGGGGTATCCGGCTTGGCCGCTGCAGGCGTTTCCACCTGCGTGCCGACGTCACCCTCGGCTTCGACCACCGGTGCCGGCTGGGCGTTCGGATCCGGACGCGGACCTGCGCGCAGGAAGCCATCGGCATCCCCCTTGAACAGGTTCGGCGCGGCCAGGAACACCACGGCGGCAATCGCCACACCGGCGACCAGCCACACCCACCCCGGCGTTCCCTGGCTGCTGTTGCGCCGTGCCTGACTCTTGCCGCGTCGTGCTGCCATGTCTACTGCTTCTCCAATGCTTACATTTTTTCCGGGGCGCCTACGCCCAGGAGTTCCAGGCCATTGCGCAACACCTGGCGCGCCGCGCTGGCCAGGGTGAGTTTGGCATCGCGGTCGGCGGCATCTTCCACCAGCACCGGCGTCCCGTGATACCACGTGTGGAAGGCGTGCGCCAATTCACGCAGGTACTGCGCCACCAGGTGCGGTTCAAGCGCGATGCCGGCTGCTTCCACCACTTCGGGGTAACGCGAGATTTCATTCATCAGGTTCAGTGATGCCTCGTCCTGCAGCGTGCGCAGCGCGGCCAGTCCCTGTTCCTGCGAATACACCAGTCCCTTCTCCTGCGCCTGGCGATGCAGGCTGCAGACGCGGGCATGCGCGTACTGCACGTAGAACACCGGATTGTCGTTGCTCTGCTGGCGCGCCAGGTCGATGTCGAAGGTCAGCTGCGAGTCCGGCTTGCGCGCGATAAGGAACCAGCGCGTGGCATCACGACCGGCTTCATCGATCAGGTCGCGCAGGGTGAAGTAGCTGCCCGCGCGCTTGGACAGCTTCACTTCCTCGCCGCCGCGCATCACCGTCACCATCTGGTGCAGCACATATTCCGGCCAGCCCTGCGGAATGCCCACGCCCATCGCCTGCAGGCCGGCGCGCACGCGCGACAGCGAGCCATGGTGGTCGGCACCCAGTTCGGTGATCGCGCGCTCGTAGCCACGCTGCCACTTGGTCAGGTGGTAGGCCACGTCGGGCACGAAATAGGTGAAGGTGCCGTCGGACTTGCGCATCACGCGGTCCTTGTCATCACCGAAATCGGTGGAGCGCAGCCAAAGCGCGCCACCCTCTTCATAGGTGTGCCCGGAATCCTGCAGGCGCTGTACCGCTTCGGCGACCTTGCCGTCGTTGTACAGCGAGCTTTCCAGGAAGTAGATGTCGAAGTCCACGCCGAACGCGGCCAGGTCCAGGTTCTGCTCGTTGCGCAGGTAGGCCACGGCGAAACGACGGATCGCGGCCATGTCATCCGGGTCCTTGGCGCCGACCACGGTGGTGCCTTCCAGGTCCACGCTGGCACCGCGCAGGTAAGCGTCGGCCACGTCCTGGATGTAATCGCCGCGGTAGCCGCCTTCCGGCCAGCCGGCGTCATCGGGCTTGATGCCCTTGGCCCGCGCATGGGTGGACAGCGCCAGGTTTTCGATCTGCACGCCCGCGTCGTTGTAATAGAACTCGCGCTTGGCATTCCAGCCATTGGCATCGAGCACGCGCGCGATGCAGTCACCGATCGCGGCGGCGCGGCCGTGGCCCACGTGCAGGGGTCCGGTCGGATTGGCCGACACGTATTCCACGCCCACCGTCCGACCATTGCCGGACAGGTTGCGGCCGTAGTCATCGCCTTCCTTGATCACGCTGGCGGCTTCGCGCTGGAACGCGCTGCCGGCCAGGTGGAAATTGATGAAGCCGGGACCTGCGATCTCTACCTTGCTGACATCCGCGCTCTGCGGCAGCGCATCCAGCAGGGCCTGGGCGATCGCGCGCGGGTTGCTGCGCGCGGCCTTGGCCAGCAGCATGGCGGCATTGGTGGCGAAGTCGCCATGCTCGCGGGTCTTCGGGCGTTCAACCACGAACTCGGGTGGAATCGAATCGGCGGGCAGGGTGCCATTGGCGCGCAGGGCTTCGATGCCTTGGCTTATCAGGGCGCGGAGGAGATTTTTCACGTGGCCTGCTGTGAAGTGCGGCGGAATCCCCCATTTTAGCCGATCTGCCCCGCCCCGGCAGACGGGGATGAACCGTGGGGGTTCAGCCCCGTGCCGGCTGCGGCCCCGATGGAGGCGTGCCTGCGGTTCCTGAGGCAGTTCAGCTTCGCGATGGCGGGGCGCTGGCCGAGCCCAGCCATCCTCGTTCAGCAAACGACACGGGCGCGCCTTCCCCTATCACCAGATGGTCCAGCAGGCGCACGTCCAGGTGGGCCAGCAGGGATTGCAGCTCCGCGGTGACCTGGTGGTCGGCGGCCGACGGCTCAGCATCCCCGGAGGGGTGGTTGTGGCTGACGATGACGGCGGCCGCGTTCAGCGCCAGCGCCCGGCGGACCACTTCGCGCGGGTAGATGGACGCGGCATTCACCGTGCCCTGGAACAGCTCCTCGTAAGCCAGCAGGCGATGCTGGTTGTCCAGGAAGAGGGCGACGAATACCTCGTTGGAACGTCCGCGCAGCCGATGCTGCAGGAAGCGCGCGGCCACCGCAGGGGACTGGCCCACGCATTCGCCGCGAACCAGTTGCGCGGCAAGATGGCGCTGCGCCAGTTCCAGCGCGGCGGCCAGCGCGCAGCTGCGCGCCGGACCCAGCCCGGGCAGGCGCGCCAGCGCAGGAGCGGGGAGGTCGAGCAGCCTGCGCAGCGGTCCATGCTGGGCCAGCAGATCGCGGGCGGTCTGCACGGCATCGCGCCCGCGTGTGCCCGAGCCGAGGAAGATGGCCAGCAGTTCCGCATCCGAGAGCACGCCGGGGCCCTGCGAGAGCAGGCGTTCGCGGGGTCGTTCCTGTGCGGGCCAGTCGTGGATCGTCATGCCGACAGTGTGGCCACCCACGCTGCGCACGGCCATGGGGCAGCCGCAGCCTGGTGGGTCAGGAAGGGCGTGAGCCCTTGATCGGGTAAGTGCGCAGGAACGCGTGGAGCTCGTGGTTTCCAGTCAGCCCCAGTTTGCGCATCGCATCGGACTTCTGCCGGCTGACGGTCTTCGGACTGCGCCCTCGTTGCTGGGCGATCATGCTGAGGTTCATGCCGCGGCTGAGGCCTTCCAGCACATCGCGTTCGCCCTGTGACAGCGAGGCCGGCGTTGCCCGGTGGGCCAGGTCACGGGCCTGCAGGTGGGAGCGCAGGTGCTGTGAGACGTAGGTCTGCCCGGCAGCGGCACTGCGCACCGCCTGGGCCAGTTCGTCGAAATCCGCGGCTTTGTCCAGCGCGCCATGCACCCCGCAGCGCAGCAGCGTGATCAGCACCGTGGGGCTGGCGGTACCGGTCAGCACCACCAGCGGCAGCCACGGGTGCGCAACGCGGATGCAGTCGAGCAGCTCGGGCCCATCGGGGCCCTTGCCGGGCATGGTCAGGTCGGTCAGCACCACGTCGCACGGCTGGCGCTCCAGCAGGGCAAGCAGGTGGGTCCCGCCGGAGGCCTCGCCGACCACGTCGATGCGTGCGTTCTCCAGCACCACGCGTGCGCCGTGGAGGATGATCGGATGGTCGTCGGCAATGATGGTGCGGATGTACACGGTAGGGTCCTGCGGTCCGGCGGGGCAGGTCCCGGCAACCGCCGGGCGCAAGCGGATGACGCGACAACTGGCATCGTTAAATGCTGTCATACATGTACTTATATCCGTCGGTCATATCGCCCCGAATAGGGGCACTACGGGGCTTTCGGCTAAGCTAATGTCTTTGCGTGCATAGGATTTCCCCGGTGGCTGACTCACCCAAGACTTCCCCGGCGCGGCAGCGTCCGCTGGAAGGGCGCAGGCTGCTGTTGTGCGTGGGCGGCGGCATCGCGGCCTACAAGGCGTTGGAGCTGGTCCGCCGGCTGCGCGATGCCGGGGCGCTGGTGCAGGTGGCGATGACCGCCGGTGCACAGCAGTTCGTCACCCCGCTGAGCTTCCAGGCATTGTCCGGCCAGCCCACGCGCACCACGCTGTGGGACAGCGCGGCAGAACAGGCGATGGGGCATATCGAGCTGGCACGCTGGGCCGACCGCATCGTGGTCGCACCGGGCACCGCCGACCTGCTGGCACGCCTGGCCCAGGGCCATGCCGATGACCTGGTGAGCACGCTCTGCCTGGCCAGCACCGCCCCGCTCACCGTGTGCCCGGCGATGAACCACCGCATGTGGCTGCACCCGGCCACCCAGGCCAACATCGCCCTGCTGCGCACGCGCGGGGCGCAGGTGGTGGGTCCGGTGGACGGACCCTTGGCCGAGGGCGAGTCCGGGCCCGGGCGCCTGGCCGAGCCGGACGACATCGTGGCCGCGCTGGTGGCCATCGAACGCACCTCGGATGCAGCAGGCGACGACGCCACGCATGGTCCTTCCGCGCTGGCGGGCCTGCGCCTGCTGATCAGCGCCGGACCCACCTACGAAGACATCGATCCGGTCCGTTACGTGGGCAACCGCAGCAGCGGCAAGATGGGCTACGCGCTGGCCGCGGCGGCCGCCCGGCTCGGTGCCGAGGTCGTGCTGGTCAGTGGCCCGGTGAACCTGCCGACGCCGGCGGGCGTGCAGCGGATCGACGTGCGTTCGGCCGCGCAGATGCGCGATGCCGTGCTGGGTGCGCTGCCTGCGGATATCTATATCGGTGCCGCCGCGGTATCGGATTACACCCCGCGCCAGGTCGCACCGCAGAAGTTGAAGAAGACCGCCGACAGCCAGTCGCTGGTGCTGGAACTGGTCCGCACCGCGGACATCCTGGCCGAGGTGGCCACCCAGACCCAGTCGCTGAAGCTGGTGGTGGGGTTCGCTGCGGAAACCCATGACGTGGAGAAGTACGCGCGCGGCAAGCTGGTGGACAAGCGGCTGGACCTGGTGATCGCCAACCAGGTGGGCCAGGCCGGCGCGGGTTTCGAAAGCGACGACAACGCCGCAACGGCCTATTGGCAGGACGGTGAACAGGTATTCCCGGCCACCTCCAAGACCGAGCTGGCCACGCAACTGCTCGCCCTCATCGCGCAAAGGCTGACCGCATGAACGCTGCATCGCACCCTGTTTCCGCCTCGCTGCAGCCGCTGCAGGTGAAGCTGCTCGATCCGCGCTTCGGCGACAGCTGGCCACTTCCGGCCTATGCCACCGAAGCCAGTGCCGGCATGGACCTGCGCGCGGCGACCGAAGCGCCGCTGGTGCTGGCCCCGGGCGATACCGCGTTGATTCCCAGCGGGCTGGCGATCCACGTCGCCGACCCGAACCTGTGCGCGATCATCCTGCCGCGCTCCGGGCTGGGCCATCGGCACGGCATCGTGCTCGGCAACGGCACCGGCCTGATCGACGCCGATTACCAGGGGCCGCTGCTGATCAGTGTCTGGAATCGGGGCCGCGAGGCCTTCACCATCGAACCCGGCGACCGCATCGCACAGCTGGTTGTCGTTCCCATCGTGCGTGTTGCCCTGCAGGTAGTGGATACTTTCACCGACAGCACGCGGGGCTCGGGTGGGTTCGGGCATACCGGGGTGCGCTGACTCGGGGGACAGGATGATCGGCAGCAAGGGGAAGGGCGTGGCGGTCACGGGACGTACGGGGCCGCTGCTGGCGGCGATGCTGTTGCTGTTGGCGGGGTTGTTCGGCTGGAGTGCGGTGCAGCAGTGGCGCCAGGCCAACACCGGTGCCCAGCTGGAACAGGCGCGCGACAGCGCATTGCAGGGCCTGCAGAAGGCGCTCGACGGTCAACTGCTGCAGTTCGGCAAGCACCTCGAATCCGCACGCGTCGGGCAGGCACTTGCTGCCGGTGACGGAGCCGCAGCGGCGCTGGCGCTGCGCGAAACCTGGACCGGCGTGGAAGAGGTGCAGGTCTGGCCAGCTTCGCTGGAGGCCGCCTACGCCGATCCGGCCGCCTTCGGCTATGCCCGGCTGGCACTGCTTGAAGCGGCGCTGGTCAGTGACAAACCCGTGGCGCGCGTGGTGCGCGATGCCGGTGGCGCGCGGTTGGGCCTGGCGGCGAGCGTGCCGTTGGGCTCCGACGGGCTGGCGCTGGTCTACGTGCGGCAGCCGCTGATGCAGCTTACCGGCCCGCTGGACGCGGTGCGTGCCCCTGCCGAAGGCTATCTGGCGCTGCGCCAGGGCAGCTACAACGTGCTTGAACGCGGTGATCGCAAGCTGGCCGACAGCGGCGAAGTGCTGGCGCGTCCACTGGCCAACAGCAGCCTGCGGCTGGCCGCGGGCGTGCCGTCGATCGAGCCCGGCCCGCTGGGACTGGGGGCGCTGGCCGCTTCGATCGTGGCGCTGTTGCTGGTGCTGATCGCGGTGCTGCTGCTGGTGGGCAAGTCCCGTTTGCCGCTGCCCCGGCGGGCTGCGCGCGAAGGCGCAGAAGAGCAGGGTCCGACCCTGAGCGAGAGCCTGGCGCAGTCAGCCGCCGAGGTGTCGAGCGGCGCGTCGGCGGAGCAGGGCGCCGGTGCCGCATTGGAGCCGCCGCCCTTGGCCGCGAGCCTGGCGGCGGGCATTTTCCGCGCCTACGACATACGCGGCGTGGTCGGCGAAGAGCTGACGCCCAAGGTGGCGGCTTTGATCGGCCAGGCCATCGGCAGCGAAGTGTTGGCGCAGGGCCTGCGCGAAGTGGTGGTCGGCCGCGATGGCCGCCTGTCCGGACCGGAGCTGGCCGCTGGCCTGGCCGAAGGCCTGCGCCGCGCCGGCTGTGATGTCATCGATATCGGGCTGGCACCGACCCCGGTGGTGTACTTCGCCAGCCACTACCTGCGGACCGGCAGCTGCGTGGCGGTGACCGGCAGCCACAACCCGCCCGAGTACAACGGTTTCAAGATCGTCATTGCCGGGCAGACCCTGTCCGGCGATGCGGTGACCGCGCTGTACCAGCGCATCGTCGAAGGGCGACTGGCGCAGGCGCCATCGCCGGGCAGCTACCAGCAGCGCGAGGTCAACGATGACTACGTGCGCCGGATCGCCGACGACGTGCAGCTGGAGCGTCCGCTGAAGGTCGTGGCGGACGCCGGCAACGGCGTGGCAGGTGCCCTGGTGCAACCGTTGCTGGAGGCCATCGGTGCCGACGTCATTCCGCTGTACTGCGATGTCGATGGCACCTTCCCCAACCATCATCCTGATCCGAGCGATCCGGCCAACCTGCAGGACCTGGTGCAGACGGTGAAGCGTTTCGACGCCGACCTCGGCATCGCGTTCGATGGCGACGGCGATCGCCTCGGCGTGGTGACCCCGGATGGCACGATCATCTTCGCCGACCGTCTGCTGATGCTGTTCGCCGCCGACGTGCTGCTGCGCAACCCCGGCGCGATGGTGATCTACGACGTCAAGTGCACCGGCAAGCTGGCCGACTTCGTGCTGCGCCACGGCGGCAGCCCGATGATGTGGAAGACCGGCCATTCGTTGATCAAGGCGCGCATGGCCGAGACCGACGCGGAGCTGGCCGGCGAGATGAGCGGGCACTTCTTCTTCCGCGAGCGCTGGTTCGGATTCGACGATGGCCTGTACGCCGCTGCGCGCCTGCTGGAAATCCTCGCGCTGCGCGAAGAAACCCCGCAGGAGGTGCTGGAAGAGCTGCCGCAGAGCATCTCCACCCCGGAGATCAAGGTGCCGGTGGCCGATGGCACGCCGCACGCGCTGGTTTCACTGGTGGTGAGCGCAGCGCAGTCCGCGGACAACCCGTTCGTGGGTGGCCGCATTTCCACCATCGACGGCCTGCGCGTGGACTTCCCCGACGGCTGGGGCCTGGTCCGCGCCTCCAACACCACCCCGGTGCTGGTCCTGCGTTTCGAAGCCGACAGCGAAGTCGCCCTCGAGCGCATCAAGGCCCAGTTCCGCGCCCAGCTGCAGCCCCTGCTGGGCGAGCAGGACCTGGGCTTCTGAGACCGCGCCGAAGGATCCGGTAGCGCCGACCCATGGTCGGCGAGCGCGGCGGCCGCACTGCGCGGAAGGATTCCGCCGAGCATGGCTCGGCGCTACCACGCCCGCCCCCCGCCGCGCGTGGGGGCCCGAGCGGGCAGGGGGAACAGCCCCTTGGACAGGACCGTTGGAGCCCCGGACGGGCGGAAACGAGCCCCCATGGATGGGTTCACGGCGTGTCCTGGCCAAGGGGCTGTTTCCCCTGCCGGCCCGTAGCATCGAAGACACCAACGCACCACGCCGGCAAGAAAAATCTCATCCCTTGAACCGCAACCCCACGCCGGGCTCGGTGAACACATACCGCGACTCCAGCGCCGAATCGCCCAGCTTCTGCCGCAGCTTGCCCACCAGTATCCGCAGGTAGTGCGTGTCGTGCTGATGCGTCGGCCCCCAGATGTCCTTCAGGATCTGCGGCTGGGTCACCACCCGCCCGGCATTGACCAGCAGCAGCGACAGCAGCGCGTACTCCTTGCGCGTCAATGGCACTGCAACGCCATCCAGGGTGACCGCGCGGTGCACCAGGTCGATACGCAGGTGTCCGTCATCGAACACCGGCGGCTGGCCGTCCAGCGGTGCCGCACGCGTGCGCAGCAGCATGCGCACCCGCGCCATCAGCTCCTGCGTACCGAACGGCTTGGTCACATAGTCGTTGGCGCCGGCATCCAGCGCACGCACCTTTTCGGCTTCGCCGGCGCGCACGGTCAGCATGATCACCGGCAGCTGGCTCCATTGGCGCAGTTCGGTCAGCACCTGGTGGCCTTCCATGTCCGGCAGGCCGATATCCAGGATCACCAGGTCCACGCTCTCGGCCACCAGCCGCTCCAGTCCCTCCTGGCCGCTGGACGCCTGCAGCACCCGGTAGCCCTGCGCACGCAGGCTGATGTCCAGGAACCGGCGTATCTGCGCTTCATCATCGATCACCAGCACGCAGGCGGGCGGGATCGACGGCGTGCTGTCAGGCGTCAAGGGCATCGGGGTGACCGGCAGGAGTGAGCAGGGGCAGGGTAATCCGTATCAGCGTACCGCGTCCGTCCTCGCCGGCCAGCGCCTGCACGCTGCCGCCATGTGCGCCGACCATCCCCTGGCAGATCGCCAGCCCCAGGCCGGTGCCGTGGCGACCGCGGTCGCCGCGCTCCACGCTGTAGAACATGTCGAAGATGCGCGCGCGTTCGTCGGCTGGAATACCGGGCCCGCGGTCGAGCACGTCGATCACCAGATCGCGCGAGTGCAACCGCGCACTGACCGTGACCGGCGCCGTGGCTGGGGAGAATTTCGCGGCATTCTCCAACACGTTGAACAGCGCCTGCTCGACCAGGGCCGGATGCACCCAGATCGGCGCCAGCGACGCAGGAATGTCCAGCTGCAGCTTCACCTCCGGCTGGTAACGCTGCAGCCGGCGCGCGGCAGACCCGACCAGTTCGTCCACGCCGATCCAGTCGCGGTTGATCTTCAGGCCGTCATGGCCGAGCCGGGTCATGTCCAGCAGGTTCTGGATGTAACGGTCCAGCCGCTCGCCTTCCAGCATGATGGTGTCCAGCAGGGCGCGACGGTCCACCGCATCCATCGCCTGGCCATAACTGGCCAGGCTGTCGGCCGAGCCGATCATCGCCGCCAGCGGCGAGCGCAGGTCATGCGAGACCGATGACAGCAGCGCCGACCGCAGCCGCTCGGTCTCGTTGCTGACATGCGCCTGTTCCAGTTCGGCCACCAGCCGGGTACGCAGTGCGGCCTGCGCGATGTCGTCGACCATCGCCATCGCCAACTGGCGCTGCTCCGGCGCCAGTCGAGCAAGTGCCGGCGGGAACTGCAGCGCCGCCACGCCGATGCAGCGGGCATCGCCATCGAGCAGCGGCAGGCACCACCACTGCGCCCCTGCCAGGGTATCGGTATAGCGGCCACTGGGCTGCCCGTGGCGCTGCGACCAGTCCGCCGCGGCCAGGTCGGTATCGCCGGGCACGGCGCTGCCGCTGGCGGTCACGTCGGTGCCGATGCGCAGCCACGCCGGCGCATCCAGGGCCTGTTCCAGCGCCTGCCGCCCGGCATCGGCGACCGCCTCGTTGCTGGCTGCACTGCTGAGCTTGCGGCCCAGCTGCTGGCGTGCGTTGGCATGCCGGTTGGACGCGCGCAGGGCGATCACCTGCGTGCGTAGGCGCGATGCCAGTCGGCCGGCCACCAGCGCCGCGGCCAGGAACAGGAAGACGGTGATCACGCCCTGCCGCGCGCTGATCGCAAAGGTGAAGCGCGGGGCGATGAACAGGAAGTTGTAGGCCAGGAAACACAGGCTGGCGGCCAGCACTGCCGCACTGGCGCGGGTGCGCGCCGCCACCAGCACCACCGCCACGATGAACACCATCGACAGGTCGGCCATGCCGACCCAGCGCTCGGCAAACCAGGCCACCAGACAGGCCAGGGTGCAGGCCAGTACCGCCTGCGCCAGCTCGGGTGCACGGCCCGGCGCGGGCGTCAGCAGCCGATCACGGCGCGCCCGCGCGCGCGCGCGCGGCGTGCTGATGATGGTGATCTCGTAATGCGCGCCGTGCTGGATCAACTGCTGGGTCAGTGTGCGGTTGAGCATGCGCGCCAGCGGACGTTCGCGCGTGCGGCCCAGTACCAGGGTGGACACATTGTTGTGCGCGGCGTGGTCGAGCAGCGCGTCGGCCACGCTGGATCCCTGCAGCACTTCGGTATCGGCGCCAAGCCGTCGCGCCAGCGCGAAGGCGCTGTCGATCTCGCGTTGCGTCGCTTCATCGGCACGCCGGCGCTGCACGGTCACCACCGTCCATGGCGCATCGCGGCGCTCGGCGATGCGTCGCGCCACGCGCACCAGGTACTCGCTCTGGCCGCCGCCGTCGATCGCCACCAGCACGCGCCGCCGCAGCGGCAGCGCACCTTCGCCCCCGGCCGCGCGGACTTCGCGCAGGCTGCTGTCCACGCGGTCGGCTGCCTCCTGCATGGCCAGCTCGCGCAGGGCGGTCAGGTTGGCGGTGGTGAAGTAGGACTGCAGCGCCTGCGATGCCTGTTCCGGGACATAGACCTTGCCCTGCTGCAGCCGCGCGATCAGTTCGCGTGGCGGCAGGTCGACCAGCACGATGTCGTGCAGGCGGTCCAGTACCCCATCCGGCACGGTCTCGCTGACCCGGATGCCGGTGATGCGCAGCACCACGTCGTTGAGGCTTTCCAGGTGTTGGATGTTGACGGTGGTCCATACATCGATGCCCGCATCCAGCAGCTCCATCACATCCTGCCAGCGCCGCTCGTGGCGGCTGCCCGGTGCATTGCGATGCGCCAGTTCGTCCACCAGCACCAGCGCGGGACGCCGCTGCACGATCGCATCCAGGTCCATTTCGTGCAGTAGCCGCTCGCGGTAGGCAACCTGCCTGCGTTCAACCAGCGGCAGGCCCTGCAACAGGGCTTGGGTGTCGGCACGGCCGTGGGTTTCGACCACTCCCACGACCAGGTCCACGCCACGGCGCAGCTGCTCCTGCGCGCGCGTGAGCATGCTGTAGGTCTTGCCGACGCCGGGGGCGGCGCCGAGGAACACGGTCAGGCGCCCGCCGGCATCACGCTGCAGGCCTTCTATGAGGGCGTCGGCCTGGCGGCTGCGGGTATCGGTCATGCCGGCGATTGTGCGCCAGCCCAGGCACGCATGGCATCAACGTGCATGCGCGGCGGACTCCAACGCTCGGTTGAGCTGCATCACGTTGACCCGGGGCTGGCCGAACACCCCCCACTGGGGACCCTCGACATGCGCCTGCACGATGGCCTGCAACTCAGCTTCGGAAAGCCCCCGCGCCTGCGCCACGCGGCGCACCTGCACCTGCACGGCGGCCGGCGACAGATGGGGATCCAGGCCGCTGCCGGACTGCGTCACCAGATCGGCGGGAACCTGCGCGGGCGCGATGCCTTCGCGCAGCGCGACGGCTGCGGTGGCGTCGGCCACGCGCCTCGCCAGTGCCGGGTTGCTGCGTGCCATGTTGGAGCCCGCCGCAGCCATCGGATCATGGCCAGCAGCGGATGGCCGCGGCTGGAACCAGCCGTCACCGGTGAACGGCTGGGCCAACAGGGCCGAGCCGCGCACGCGGCCATCGGCATCCACGATCAGGCTGCCGTCGGACTGCACGGGGAAGGCAAGCCGCGCCAGCCCGGTACCAGCGGCCGCGTACAGCGCGCCACCCAGCAGCAGGCTGCCCAGGCCAAGCACGATCGCCGGACGCCAGCTGGCGGTGTGTTGCAGGCGTGCCTCGCCTTCGGCAGCCGCGCGCGCCAGTGCCTCCGGCGCAACGCGCGGGGATATGGAAGGGGTCGTTGAAGTGTTCATGCAGCAGATACCGTCATCAGCAGGAAGTCGATTGCCTTGATCGCCACGAACGGCAGCAGCACGCCGCCGAGCCCATACACCAGCATGTTCCGCCGTAGCAGGCTGGTTGCCGTTGCCGGACGGAAACGCACGCCGCGCAGTGCCAGCGGGATCAGCGCCGGGATCACCAGGGCATTGAAGATCAACGCGGCCAGCACCGCATTGCGCGGACTGGACAGCCCCATCACGTTCAACGTGGCCATCCCCGGCACAGTGGCGGCGAACAGCGCCGGCAGGATCGCGAAGTACTTGGACACGTCGTTGGCCAGCGAGAAGGTGGTCAGCGCGCCGCGGGTGATCAGCTGCTGTTTGCCCACTTCCACCACGGCCAGCAGCTTGGCCGGATCCGAATCCAGGTCGACCATGTTGCCGGCCTCCTTCGCGGCCTGGGTGCCGGAGTTCATCGCCAGGCCGATATCGGCCTGGGCCAGCGCCGGCGCATCGTTGGTGCCGTCGCCGACCATCGCTACCAGCCGGCCACCGGCCTGTTCCTGGCGGATGCGTGCCAGTTTGTCTTCCGGCCGCGCTTCGGCGATGTAATCGTCCACGCCGGCCTCGGCCGCGATCGCCGCGGCGGTGAGTGGGTTGTCGCCGGTGATCATCACCGTGCGGATGCCCATCGCCCGCAGCTGGGCGAATTTTTCCCGCATGCCGTGCTTGACCACGTCGGACAGTTCCACCACGCCCAGCACGTGGCGACCTTCGGCCACCACCAGCGGCGTGGCGCCATTGCGCGCCACCTGCTCCACGCGCCCGGTCAGCTCGGCCGGAACCTCCCCGCCGAGGGACTGCACGTGTGCGCGGATCGCATCGGCGGCGCCCTTGCGGATGCTGCGGCCGCCTGCCAGGTCGACACCGGACATGCGGGTCTGCGCGCTGAAGGCGATGTAGTGCGCATGCTCGGGCTCGGCGCTGCGGCAGCCCTGCTCGCGGCCCAGGCGCACGATCGATTTGCCTTCCGGTGTCGGGTCGGCCAGCGAGGAAAGCAGCGCCGCCTCGCGCAGCCGCGCCACGTCCACCCCGGCCAGTGCATGCAATGCGGTGGCCTGGCGGTCGCCGTGGGTGATGGTGCCGGTCTTGTCCAGCAGCAGCACGTCGATGTCACCGGCCACCTCGACCGCCTTGCCGGACTTGGCCAGCACATTGGCCGCCAGGGCACGGTTCATGCCGGCGATGCCGATGGCCGGCAGCAGGCCGCCGATGGTGGTGGGGATCAGGCACACCAGCAGGGCGATCAGCAGCAGCGGATCGACGCTGACACCGACCGAAGCGCCGATCGCCGGCAGCGTGGCCACCACCACCAGGAAGGTCAGCGTCATCGCCGCCAGCAGCAGGGTCAAGGCCACCTCGTTCGGCGTCTTCTGCCGGTTGGCACCCTCCACCAGCGCGATCATCCGGTCCAGGAAGCTGTGGCCGGGCTCGGCGGTCACCCGCACCACGATCTGGTCGGACAGTACCTTGGTGCCGCCGATCACGCCGGACCGGTCTGTGCCGGCTTCACGCAGCACCGGGGCCGATTCACCGGTCACCGCCGCCTCGTTGATGGTGGCCAGGCCCTGCACGATCTCGCCGTCGGCCGGCACCAGCTCGCCCTCGCCGACCAGCACGTGGTCACCCGGGCGCAGTTCGGCGGCAGGCACCTGTTCCTGTGCTGCTGCGGGACTGGCGGACTGCAGGCGACGCGCCACCAGATCCTGGCGGGCACGACGTAGGGAGGCGGCCTGGCCACGACCGCGCGCTTCGGCCACGGCTTCGGCGAAATTGCCGAACAGCACGGTCAGCAGCAGGATCGCGCTGACCGCCAGCCCGAAGCCCATCGGTGCATTGCCGCTCAGGGTGACCACCAGCGCGAGCACGGTACCGGCCATCACCACGGCCATCACCGGACTACGCAGCAGGTGCAGCGGCGAGAGCTTGCGGAATGAGTCAAGCAGCGCACGGCGGAAGCCGGCGCCATCCAGCAGCGCCGGACGGCGCGGCAGCTGGGAAGTGGCAACAGTATTCATGGGGAGTACCTCAATGCAGGCCAAGGCTGAGGTGGTCGGCCACCGGGCCAAGCACCAGAACCGGCAGGAACTGCAGGACGGTCAGGATGACGATCACGCTGAGCAGGGTCAGCGCGAAGGTAGGGGTTTCGATCTGCAACGTGCCCGGCGACTCCGGTGCGCGACGCTTGGCGGCAAGCTGCGCGGCAATCACCAGCGGCACCACCAGCAGCGGGAAGCGTCCCAGCAGCAGCACCAGTGAACAGGTCAGGTTCCACCACGGCGTGTTGTCACCCAGCCCTTCGAAACCGGAGCCGTTGTTGGCATACGCCGATGCGTACTCGTAGAAGACCTGGCTGATGCCGTGGAAGCCCGGGTTGGAGGTGCCCGACAGGCCTGGTACCGCCAGCGTGACGGCGGTAAGGGTGAGCAGGGTGATCGGCTGCAGCAGCACCAGCAGCGCCAGCAGGCGCACCTGCGGGGTTTCCAGCTTGCGTCCCAGCAGTTCCGGCGTGCGCCCGGTCATCAGCCCGGCCAGGAACACGCCCAGCAGCAGGTAGACGATGAACTGCTGCAGCCCGCAGCCGATGCCGCCCCAGATGGCGCTGACCAGCATGTTGACCAGTGACACGGCGCTGGCCATCGGGCTCATCGAATCGAGCATGCCGTTGACCGATCCGTTGGATACCTGGGTGGTCACTGCCGCCCACAGTGCGGTGGCGTCAGTGCCCAGGCGGACTTCCTTGCCTTCCATCAACAAGGCGCTGGCTGCCGTGGGCGAGTGACCTTCCAGCCACACGGTGGCCGCGATGGACACCGCCGACATGCTGGCCATGCAGCCCAGCACCAGCCAGCCGAAGCGGCGGCGGCCGGTGAACGCCCCGATCATGAAGATCACCGCGATCGGAATCAGAAGGATACCGACCAGCTCAAGGGCATTCGACAGGGGCGTGGGGTTCTCCAGCGGGAACGTACTGTTGGGGCCATACCAGCCGCCGCCGTTGGCACCGAGTTGCTTGGCCGCCACCATCGCGGCAACCGGGCCGAGCGGTATCTTCTGTTCCTGCAGGCCGGTCGACACATCCATCGGCGCGGCCTGCGGGCCCCCGGCAAAGGTGGCCGGAACGCCCTGGCTGGCCAACAGCACGGTCCACAGCAGGCACAGTGGCAGCATGAAGCGCACGCACAGGCGCAGCACGTCGGCGTGGTAGTTGCCTACGTCGATGCGGCGGTCACCATCAGCCGCGATGTCCTGACGCGGCTGTGCGAACAGGGCGCGCAGGGTGGCCACGGCCAGGGCAAGGCCCATCATCGGCGTCACCACCTGCAGGCCGGTGATGCCGGTCATCTGCGAGAGGTAGGAAAGCTGCGCCTGCCCGGAATAGTGCTGCTGGTTGGTGTTGGTCAGGAAGGACACCATGGTGTGCAGCGCGGTGTCCCAACGCAGGTTGGCGATGCCATCCGGATTCAGCGGCAGCCACGCCTGGGTCATGAACACAGCCATGGTCAGCAGCGCGATGACCGCGTTGCTGAGCACGAACGCGCCGACATAGCCGCGCCAGGACATGCCACGCGCGGGATCTACGCCCAGCAGGCGGTAAAGCGGTTTTTCAATCCAGTGGAACAACGGGTCGATGCGCATCGGCGCGCCGCGCATCACCCGGGCCAGGTACAAGCCGAGCGGCCAGGCCAGCAAGACGCTGGTGGCGAGCAGAATAAGGATTCCGGTCATGTCCGTGGCCCGTCAGAATGCTTCGGGCCGCAGCACGGCGTAGACCAGGTAGGCGGCGGCGACCAGCACCAGTACGCCACTCAGCAGGGAGAGCCAGCCGGGCATGCTCAGCACCCCGCCCGGGAAGAAAGGCCACAACGCGACAGACAAGACATGACGGTGATCGTCCTGGTGGAACCGCTCCACCTCAGGCCGTCATGGTCCGCCCGGGTCGCGTAAAGCCTCCATTTCTCCGCGCCTGCGGTGGCATAAAGTCAGCGTAAAAGCTGCGGCTGAGGGCGGAGGGTCCACGTCATCGCATTCGCGCTGCCGCTCCCACGCTTTGCTGCGCAAACCGTGGGCCCCATCTCACCAGCCCCCACACCCCGCCGCTTCGCGGCCGCCCCTGACTCAGGGGCTCCCTCCACCAGACGCGCCCATGGGGGCTTGGTAGCGCCGACCCATGGTCGGCGGATGCTGGTGGAATGGGGCCTGACGGTTTCCGCCGACCATGGGTCGGCGCTACCGGATGACCGTGGCTGCCATGGACGAAGGCCGGGCGGGAGGGGTTGGTGGGGGCGTTGAGCGCCAAGGATGGCGCGAAACGAGGCCCGCAGGAGCGGCTTCTGCCGTCCCCCACCAACCCCTCCCGCCCGGCCTGAACCCAAGACCCGGTGGCTCGTGCGCGATGGCGCGCCACGCGTGCCCTCACGCCTCCGGCGTAACACCTTTCAGCAGGCGGAAACGCTGCACGGTTTCTTCGATCTCCGCGTCCAGTTCGACGCGCTGGCGCTCGAACGTGGCCTGCATGCGCTGCTGCGCCAGAAGTTCGCCGTGGCGCTTGCGGATGGTGGCTGCCGGCTTCTCGCCCACCGGACGCCCGGCCAGTTCGTTGTCACCGGCACCGGCCAGGGCGGTGAACAGCGCATCGCGCAGGCTGGCCACGTTGTAGCGCGCGGTGTTGATGTTGTTGTCGAGGATGCCGACGCGCTCGGAAAACACCCGGCGCAGGTCGGCTTCGCTGCTGTAGGTGGACAACATCGCCTGTTCGGTCCGCTGGCGGGTCTGCAGGGCCATTTCATCCAGCCGCGCCTGCGCCTCGGCCGCGGCCGCATCGGCGCGCTCGTCTTCGTTGAGCGCGCGCTGCACCTGGCCGCTGCGCAGCCCGCTGCGTGCGCTGAATTCTTCCCGCGCATTGTTGACCGCGTCCGCAGGCAAGGCATCGCTGCAGATGCGCTCGCTGCCCTCGTTCCAGCAATACAGTTTCTTCGCCTGCGCCTCGGCACTTCCGGCCGGACGCCTGGACTGCTGCGCGCCGGCCACGCACGGCGCGGCCAGCAGCAGGGCGGCAATGATGGACAGATTCCTCAACATGGCGACCACCCCCTTGGGTCGTTCAGTGCGTCGGACGGCTGCCATATCGGGACCGGTAGTCCGCCAGCGGCTGCCGGTAGCCGACAAGTTCCGGGTTTCCGGACGCGAAATCAAGCAGGTCGGCCATCGTCGCCACGGCAATCACCGGAATGCCGGCTTCCTCGGCCACGGCCTGGGCGGCCGAGCGCGGATCGGTTTCCGAAGCGATCTCCTGGCGGTCCAGGGCCACCACGATGCCGGCCGGAATGCCGCCGGCGGCACGGATGATGGCCATCGCCTCACGGATCGCGGTGCCGGCGGTGATGACGTCATCGACAATCAGCACGCGCTTGCCGGTCATGTCCGCGCCGATGAGCTGGCCGCCTTCGCCGTGGTCCTTCACTTCCTTGCGGTTGAACGACAGCGGCAGGTCGCGGCCGCGCTGGGCCAGTTCGCAGGCCATCGCGGTGGCCAGCGGGATGCCCTTGTAGGCCGGGCCGAACACCACGTCGTACTTGAGGCCGGCATCGTCGATGGCATCGGCGTAGCACAGCGCCAGCTGGGCCATCTTCGACCCGGAGTCGAAGCGGCCTGCATTGAAGAAATAGGGGCTCAGCCGGCCGGACTTCAGCGTGAACTGGCCAAAACGCAGGGCGTCGGCGCTCAGGGCCAACTGCAGGAAACGGTGACGATGGTCGCTCATCTGACTCAATCTATCTTCATCTTGGAATGTTAAGCCTACTAGAAGGCGGGCCCGGCGTCCTTTTACGGTCGGCGCACCGGCGCTGAACCGGTATGCTGGGCCGGTTTCCGCCGACACCCTGAATCGACCGCATGCGCATCATCAGCTTCAACGCCAACGGCATCCGTTCGGCTGCCAGCAAGGGCTTCCTGGAATGGTTCCGCGCCCAGGACGCCGACGTCCTGTGCCTGCAGGAAACCAAGGCGCAGGAGGCCCAGCTGTCCGATCCGATGTTCCGCCCCGACGGCCACCACTGCTTCTACCGCGATGCCAGCACCAAGAAGGGCTACAGCGGGGTTGCGATCTACAGCAAGCGTGAGCCGGACCAGGTCATCACCTCGCTGGGCTGGGCGCCGTTCGATGAAGAAGGTCGCTATATCGAAGCGCGCTTCGGCAACCTCAGCGTGGTCTCCTTCTATATACCCTCGGGCAGTTCCGGCGACCTGCGCCAGGGCTTCAAGTTCGAGGTGATGGAATGGCTGCGGCCGATCCTCGACCAGTGGCTGCACAGCGGGCGCGACTACGTGCTGTGCGGTGACTGGAACATCGTCCGCTCCGCGCTGGACATCCGCAACTGGAAGTCCAACCAGAAAAACTCCGGCTGCCTGCCGGAAGAGCGCGACTGGTTGAACGCCCTGTGCGCCGATCATGGCCAGGCGACCGACCTGGCCGCCGGCCGCGGCTGGGCCGATGCCTACCGCCTGCTGCATCCCACCGGCGAGGACTACACATGGTGGAGCAACCGCGGCGCGGCGCGCGCCAACAACGTCGGTTGGCGCATCGACTACCAGTTCGTCAGCCCGGGCCTGCGTGATCGCCTGCGCAGCTGCTCGATCTACCGCGATGAGCGCTTCTCCGATCACGCCCCGTTCTGCGTGGATTACGCGCCGTGACCGGCACCGCCGCGCCGGTGTCCTACAAGGGCTGGGCCGGCATCAAGCGGGCCTTCGGCACGCCGTCGGCGCTGACCATGGCCCTGCTCGGGTTCGGCAGTGGCCTGCCGTTCCTGCTGATCGCCTCGCAGACCCTGTCCACGCGCCTGCGCGATGTCGGCCTGGACCTGGGCAGCATCGGCCTGATCAGCCTGGCCAGCTTTTTCTATCTGCTGAAATTCCTCTGGGCGCCGGTGCTGGACCGCTATGCGCTGCCGCTGCTGGCGTTCATGGGCCGGCGCCGATCGTGGCTGCTGGCCTCGCAGGTGCTGGTGCTGGGCGGACTGGTCGCGCTGGCCTTCGTGCGCCCCGAACAGGGCGTCGGGCCGCTGGTCTTCTGGGTGCTGGTTGCTTCCTTCGCCGGCGCCACCCAGGACTCGGTGGTCGATGCCTACCGCATCGAAATCGCCCCGGATGCCTCGCAGGCCGCGCTGGCCGCCACCTACACGCTGGGCTACCGCATCGGCCTGATCCTGGCCGGCGCCGGTGCCCTGTACCTGGCGCAGTTCGAAGGCTGGATCGTCGCCTACCTGGCGATGGCCTCGTTGATGCTGCTGCCGATCCTCACCACCCTGTTCTGCCGGGAACCGGCGCGCCCGGAGGCCGCCGTGCAGCGCCGCATCGACGTCGCCGAAGCGTTCGTCCAGCCGATCGCCAGTTTCTTCACCCGCAACGGCGTGGCACTGGCCATCGGCCTGCTGGCCTTCGTCGGCCTGTTCAAGTTTCCGGACCAGGTGATCGGGGTGATGGCCGGTCCGTTCTATCTCGATTCGGGCTTCGACAAGGCCGACATCGCCACCGTCTCCAAGTTGTTCGGGGTCTGGATGGGCATCGGCGGCGCCTTCCTCGGCGGTATCGCGGTGGCTGCGTTCGGTTTCCGCCGCATGCTGCTGGTCGCGGCCCTGGGCGTGGCGCTGTCCAACCTGGCGTTCCTGCTGATGGCACACAATCCCGGCCAGTTGTGGGCGTTCTATGCTGCGCTCAGCGCCGACAACCTGTTCCAGGGCTTTGCCGGCACCGTGCTGGTGGCCTTCATGTCCTCGCTGACCGACCGCAACTTCACCGCCACCCAGTACGCCCTGCTGGTATCGCTGGCCAACCTGCCGGGCAAGTTTGTCGGTGGAGTGTCCGGCTACATCGTCCAGGCCACGTCCTACAGCACGTTCTTCCTGCTCAGCGCGGTCACCGTGGTGCCGACCCTGCTGCTGCTGGCCTGGCTGTGGCCGCGCCTCTCCGACCGCAGCGCCCCTGCTGCCGGTTGATTGCCTGCGCGAGCGCGGTGCGGGATGATCGCCTGTCGGCACCGTGGGGGCGGTGCCCTGGAATGGGGAAACAAGCATGGCGGACCTGCTGCTGCAGGAAGTAGACCCGATGATCCTGGACCGGATAGCCCGGCTGGCGGTCGCGCGCGGCTGGACGCAGGCGCAGACCTGCGTGGCGGTGCTGGAGCAGGGGTTGTTTTCCACTGAACTGGAAGTGCGCAGCGGCTTCGCTGATCCCGAAGTGGATGCGCTGGCCGACGCCATTGCGGCGCTGCAGGCGCTGCCCGCCGGCCACGGCTTCTAGCCGCAGGCCCACGTCGAAAGGCGGAGCCCCTCCCGCCTGGCCCTGACAGTCCGCGCGCGTCCCGCCACGACAAAAGAAAAGCGGGATTGGCAGCGCCGAGCCATGCTCGGCGGAAGCCAGCCAGCCGGTCGCGTCAGCAAAGAATCGCCGAGCATGGCTCGGCGCTACCAATCCCCGCAGATCCCCGCAGCGTGTCGGGTGGAAGGAGCCCCTGAGTCAGGGGCGGCCGCGAAGCGGCGGGGTGTGGGTGATGGTGAGACGGGGCCCACGGTTTGCACCGCAAAGCGTGGGAGCGACAGCGCGAATGCGATGGCGTGTACCCCACTACGAGGGGCCCCGCCGTTCGCCGGCGCCGCTCAGCCAGGGTGGATCGCCCCAAGCACCCGCAGGCCTGCCGCGCCGGTGACGCTGGGCAGGTTCCCGGCCAAGCCATCGAGCGTGCGCTGGGCCAGCCAGGCAAAGCCAAGCGCCTCCAGGTAATCCGGATCCAGCCCATGCCGCGCGCTGGATTCCACCACCACGCCGGGCAGGCGCGCCGCCAGTCGCTGCATCAGATGACCATTGCGCACGCCGCCGCCGCACACCAGCACCCGGCTGGCGTCGGGCAGGGTGCGTTGCAGCGCGTCGGCCACGGTCGCTGCGGTCAGTTCCAGCAGGGTGGCCTGCACATCGGCTGCCACGTGCTGGCCGTGGCCGATCTGTTGCTGCACCCAGGCCAGATGGAACTGCTCGCGCCCGGTGCTCTTCGGCGGCGGCAGGGCAAACCACGGGTCCTCGCGCCAGCGCGCCAGCAGGGCCGCGTCGACCACTCCGCTGGCGGCGAACGCGCCGTCGGCATCGTACGCATGGCCGGTGTGGCGCTCGCACCAGGCATCGAGCAAAGCATTGGCCGGGCCGGTGTCGAAACCCAGCAGCGTCCCCTCGCGCGGGATCAGGGTCAGGTTGGCGATGCCGCCGAGGTTGAGCACCGCGCGGTCTTCGTCGGCGGTGCCCAACATCGCCAGGTGGAAGGCCGGCATCAGCGGCGCGCCCTGTCCGCCGGCGGCAACGTCTCGGCGGCGGAAATCAGCCACGGTGGTGATCCCGGTGCGCTCGGCGATGCGGTTCGCATCGCCCAATTGCAGGGTGAAGGCCGGCGACGCCGACGGTCGATGGCGGACGGTCTGTCCGTGCGAACCGATCGCCCTGACCTGCGCCGCCTCCACGCCACTGTGCTGCAGCAGCGCGACCGCTGCGGCCGCAAAGGCCAGGCCGATGCGCGCATCGACATCGCCCAGCTCATCCAGCGACGCCAGCTCACCGCCCTGGCCCAGCGCCACCAACCGCTCGCGCAGCAGCGGATCCCACGGCAGGGTCAGGCCCTGGACGAAGCGACAGCCGCCTTCGGCGGGAAACTGCGCCAGTGCCGCATCGATGCCATCGGCGCTGGTGCCGGACATCAGCCCCAGGTACAGCGGCAGGGCAGGGTCGAACGAAGCAGCCATGGGAACTCCACAAACAACAAGGGCGCCAGCTTGGGCGCCCTGTCGATGCTCGTCAATGCGATGCAACCGCGCTCAGCCGCGCTTGCTGCCGGTGCTGCCGCGCGCGGTGCTGGCGACCTCGGTGGGGGCATCAGCCGGCTTCGGCGCCGGGCTGGCATCGGCATAGATCATCTTCTCCATGCCCTGGATGCGCGCCATCGCCGGCGAGGTCTGTGCGCGGAAGGCCACCAGTTCAGCGCCACGCAGCGGTTCCGGCGGCGGCATGGTCACGCTGAGGGGATTGCGATGCTCACCGTTGACGCGGAATTCGTAGTGCAGGTGCGGGCCGGTGGCCAGGCCGGTGGAGCCGACGTAGCCGATCACCGTGCCCTGCGCCACGCGCTGGCCAGTCCGGATCTTGCCGAAGCGCGACATGTGTCCGTACAGCGTGGTGTGGCCGCGCCCATGGTCCAGGATCACCACGTTGCCGTAGCCACGCTGGGTGCCGGCGAACTGCACGCGCGCATCACCGGCGGCCATGATCGGAGTGCCGGTGCGTGCGGCATAGTCCACGCCCTTGTGCATGCGCATCTTGCCCAGCACAGGGTGGCGGCGCGCCCCGAAGGTCGAGCTCAGCCGCGCGAACTGGATCGGCATGCGGATGAAGCTCTTCTTCAGCGGGCGGCCATCCAGGTCGAAGTACTCGGCCTTGCCGTTGCGGTCGAAGCGGAAACCGGAATAGGTCTTGCCGCCGCTGGTGAAGGTCGCGGCGAGGATCTTGCTGGTGTCCACGCGCTCGCCCTCGCGCCAGGTTTCATCCATGACCACGCTGAAGCGGTCGCCCGGCTGCAGGTCCTTGGAGAAGTCGATGTCGTACTTGAAGATCTCGTCGGTCATCGTGGCGATTGCCGAAGGCGACAGTCCGGCCTTGCGCGCGGCGGCATACAGCGAGCTGGTGATCTCTCCGCTGGTGACCACGGTACGGGTGCTGGTCTCGCGCTTGGTGACCGTTTCCTTGATGCTCTCGCCGGCCAGCGTCAGTTCCACGCGGTTCGCATCGTCGCGGTTGAAGCGGATGCTGCGCAGCTCACCGGACAGCGGCATGTCGAAGGCGATCTCGGTACCCGGGCGCAGCTTCACCAGCGCCTCGCGGGTGCCCGGATGGTCCAGCACGCGGTGCAGGGTAGTGGCCGGGATACCGGCTTCGTCGAACAGGTCGCTCAGGGTCTGGCCGCGCTGTACGCGCAGCACCTGCCAGCTGTCGCCCGGCGTGGCCTGCTGGCGACCATGCGCCAGCGGCGGCAACGGCAGCGCCAGGCTGGTGTGGGCATTGGGGTAGGGGGTTTCGATGGTGCTGGAGAACCCCGGCACGATGGTCGCCACCAGCATGCCGATGGTCGCGAACAGACTGGCGTGCACCCAGTGGCGACGGGTCCAGCGTTCATTGAAGGCAGCGGGGAGGTGTTGCCTGAGCTTCCGGTGCAGGGCGTTGTCGTGCAGGACGTGGAGCCGTTCCTTGAAGCGCTGTTTGCGCGCGCGGCCGTGATCGGAATTGAGCATCAGAGGTGTTTTCCTGGCTGGCCCGGGAGCACGGGCTGGATCGCCGGTTACCATAGACACCTATGAAAACCGCGTCAAACCCTTGTGCCTATTGGCTTTTGTGAAGCCGATACGGTTAACTTGCTCTTAACACCCCACAAGAAGAAACGGCGTTGCCGGGAGTAGTGAACGTGTCCTCCATCGATGAAGCCCTCGCCCTGATCAGCCGCGGTACCGACGAGATCCTCAAGATCGACGATCTGCGCGCCCGCCTGGAAAGCGGAAAGCCCCTGCGGATCAAGGCCGGCTTCGACCCCACCGCGCCGGACCTGCACCTGGGCCACACGGTGCTGCTGAACAAGCTGCGTCAGTTCCAGGACCTTGGCCACCAGGTGATCTTCCTGATCGGCGACTTCACCGGGATGATCGGTGACCCGTCCGGCAAGAGCCTCACCCGCAAGCCGCTCAGCCGCGACGACGTGCTGGCCAACGCACGCACCTATGAAGAGCAGGTGTTCAAGGTGCTGGACCGGGAAAAGACCGAAGTACGCTTCAATTCGGAGTGGTTCGGCAAGATGGGTGCGGCGGACATGATCCGCCTGGCGGGCCAGCACACCGTGGCACGCATGCTCGAGCGCGATGACTTCGCCAAGCGCTACGCCGCCCAGCAGTCCATCGCCATCCATGAGTTCCTGTACCCGCTGGTGCAGGGCTATGACTCGGTCGCCCTGGAAGCGGACGTGGAACTGGGCGGCACCGACCAGAAGTTCAATCTGCTGATGGGCCGGGGCCTGCAGGAGCACCACGGGCAGAAGCCGCAGGTGGTGCTGACCATGCCGCTGCTGGAAGGCCTGGACGGGGTCAACAAGATGTCCAAGTCGCTGCACAACTATATAGGTGTGAGCGAACCGGCCATCGACATCGTCACCAAGACCATGAAGGTGGACGACACCCTGATGTGGCGCTGGATCGAGCTGCTGTCCTTCGACATCAGCCAGGCCGAAGCGCTGGCCCTGCGTGACCAGGTGGCGGCTGGCGGACTCAATCCGCGTGAAGTGAAGCTGCGGCTGGCCCGCGAACTGGCCACCCGCTTCCATGATGCCGCCGCTGCCGAACAGGCCGTGGCCGGCTGGAATGCCGCGGTGACCGGGCAGGGCGACATCACCCAGCTGCCGTTGCAGGATGTGGTGGTGCCGGCCGAAGGCCTGCGGATCGCGGCGCTGCTGACCGCAGCGGGCCTGACCCCGAGCAATTCCGAAGCCAATCGCAAGCTCAAGGAGCGTGCGGTGAAGGTGGACGGGGAGGTCGTGGAGGACGGCCAGCAGCAGTTGCAGCCGGGCTTTGAAGGTCTGTTGCAGGTGGGCAAGCGCACCTTCGCCCGCGTCCGCCTGCTGGCTGGCTGAGGCCGCAGTGGTTGTCTGATCGCCGCCCTGCATGAACAGATGCAGGGCGGCGTGAAATAAATGCTCACATCCCCTTCCCAAAGGGTAGGGAAAAGCACATACTTCACCTCCCCCGTCGCAGGGGTCGCCACCAAGGGGCTTCAGCGACAAAGGGAACGCCACCACCGCCGAACGATTCAATCGAACGAAGGTGTTGACGGACTGAAAAAGTCCGGCATAATAGGCGGCTCGCAACGACGAAACGCCTTCGGGCCGGACGTCGAAGCAGCAGAGTCAACAACGCTTCGCTCCGGCGAAACGGCCTTGAAAAAAGGTGTTGACGAAGCGGAAAAGCCGGCTATAATGGGCGGCTAGCAACGACGGAAACGTCGGGGCACACGGGAACGGCGCTGAGGCCACTTCCCCTGATCTTTGAAAGTATGCGCAGGTATTATTGTGAAGGCGCCTTGCAGGAAGGATGATTTGTCCATCTTGCAGACGTTTGA
>NZ_JBJDOQ010000006.1:0-53311 GCF_044901215.1 Stenotrophomonas sp. NPDC078853
GGGGGGGGGGGGGGGGGGGGGGGGGGCGTTGAGCGCCATGGATGGCGCGAAACGAGGCCCGCATGGACGCAGCTTTTGCCGTCCCCCGACCAGCCCCACCGCCCGGCCCAGACCAAGGCTGTTGCACTGGAGCCACCCGCGAGGGGGTCCCACCCGTTCGACCAACCGGATTCAGACCGCCGTAGAAGAACGCAGCGCGGCAATCCGCTCATCCAGCGGCGGATGGCTCATCATCAGCTTGCGCAGGCCCTGCCCCATGCCGCCGGCAATACCGAACGCAGCGACCTGGCTCGGCAGCGTGCTCTGCCCATGGTTGACCTTCAGCCGCTCCAGCGCGGCGATCATCTTCTGCCGCCCGGCAAGCTGCGCACCGCCGGTATCAGCGCGGAACTCACGGTGGCGCGAGAACCACATCGCGATCATGGTGGCGAAGATGCCGAACACCATTTCCAACACGAACACGATCACGAAATAACCGATACCCCGCCCGCCGCCTTCGCGGTTGCCGGACATAGCACTGTCGATCACCCCGCCAACCACCCGGGCCAGCACGATGACGAAGGTATTGAGCACGCCCTGCAGCAGCGCCATGGTGATCATGTCGCCGTTGGCGACGTGGGCGATTTCATGGCCCAGCACCGCTTCGGCCTCGTCTTCGCTCATGTGGTGCAGCAGGCCGGTGGACACCGCGACCAGCGCCTTGTTGCGGTTGGCACCGGTGGCGAATGCGTTGATTTCCGGGCCGTCGTACACCGCGACCTCCGGCATGCCGATACCCGCTTCGCGCGCCTGGCGCTCAACGGTCTTCAGCAACCAGCGCTCGGTATCGTTCCGCGGCTCGGTGATCACCACCGCGCCGGTGGAACGCTTGGCCATCCACTTGGACAGCAGCAGCGAGATGAAAGAGCCACCGAAACCAAAGATCGCCGCCATGACCAGCAGGCCGCTCATCTGGCCGGGATTGACCCCCAGCACCGACATCACGATACCGGCGAGGACCAGCACCGCAAGGTTGGTAAGAAGGAACAGGGCTATGCGACTGAACATGGGGAAAGTTGGCTCTGGAGAGGGTAACGTTGCTAAATCTGCGGTGACTTCAGCTTGAATTCAAGCGCCAACCTGACCGACGATTCAGCCAGCATGACGCCCCCCATTCATTGCGGCCGGTTCGCGCCCTCGCCCACCGGTCCGCTGCACGCTGGCTCCCTGCTCGCCGCCTTCGCGAGTTGGCTGTCCGCCCGTCACCAGCGCGGGCGCTGGCTGCTGCGCGTGGAGGACGTGGATCCGCCGCGCACCGTCCCCGGTGCAGCGCAGTCACAGCTCGCCCTGCTGCGCCACCTGGGCCTGCACCCGGATGGCCCGGTGCTGTGGCAGAGCCAGCGCGAGGACGCCTACCAACACGCGCTGGATGCCCTGCTGGCCAGCGGCCAGGCGTTCGCCTGCCATTGCAGCCGGAGTGAGCTGGCTGCCAGCGGCGGCATCCACCACCGCTGCGTTGCACGCCATGCGCGCCCGGATCCTGCCATCCGCCTTCGCGTAGCACCCGCCAGCGTGGTGTCGTTCGAGGACATGCTGCGTGGCCCACAGCAGCAGGACATCCATGCCGATGTCGGTGATTTCGTCCTGCGCCGCGCCGATGGCTGCTGGGCGTATCAGATGGCCGTGGTGGTGGACGATGCCGCGCAGGGCATCACCGAGGTGGTGCGCGGGGCGGACCTGCTCGATTCGACCGCGCGTCAGATCCTGCTGCAGCGGGCACTCGGGCTGCCCACCCCCACCTATGGCCACCTGCCGCTGTTGCTGGGTGCCGACGGCCGAAAACTGTCCAAGTCCGAAGCGGCGCAGACGGTGCACGAAGGCGACCCGATGGCCGTGCTGCGGCAGCTCTGGCAACTGCTGGGACAGCCCGCCGCTGCACTGGCCGGCGCGGCCACGCATGCCGACCTGCTGCAACGGGCTGCGGCGGCATTTGATCGCAGCAGGGTGCCCCTGCATGACATTTCATCGCGGCAGGCGCACAGCAGCCCGTGATGTTGCAGAATCCCCCTTCCCCCCACGTTTACGGAAACGCAGCATGACTCCACGCGTCGCACTGGTCACCGGCGGCACCGGCGGCATCGGTACCGCCATCTGCCAACGCCTGGCCGACCAGGGTCACCGGGTTGCCACCAACTACCGTGACCACGCCAAGGCGCTGGCCTGGCAGCAGGCCATGGCAGCTCGCGGCCTGGCGATCGCGATCTTCCCTGGCGATGTGTCCAGCACGGAAAGTGCCGAGGCGATGGTGCGTGCCGTGGAAGCCGAGCTGGGACCGGTGGAGATCCTGGTCAACAACGCCGGCATCACCCGCGACACCACCTTCCATCGGATGCGCGCCGAGCAATGGCATGAGGTGATCAACACCAACCTCAACTCGGTCTTCAACGTGACCCGTCCGGTGATCGAGGGCATGCGCCGCCGCGGCTGGGGGCGGGTGATCCAGATCAGCTCGATCAACGGCCTGAAGGGCCAGTACGGGCAGGCCAACTATGCGGCGGCCAAGGCCGGCATGCACGGCTTCACCATCTCCCTGGCACGCGAGAATGCTGGCTTCGGGATCACCGTCAACACCATTTCCCCGGGTTACGTGGCCACCGACATGGTCATGGCGGTGCCGGAGGAAGTACGCGCCAAGATCATCGCCGATATCCCGACCGGGCGGCTCGGAAAGCCGGAGGAAATCGCTTACGGCGTGTCCTTCCTGGTCAACGACGAAGCGGCCTGGATCACCGGCAGCAACCTGGACATCAACGGCGGCCACCACATGGGCTGGTGACCACCGCCCTGACTGCCCGCGCAGTGTGGCGCTCGCCGCACGCGCGGGGCCCGACAGGCCGAACCGCAACGAAAATGCTGCGCAACATGAAAAGCCTTGCTGCGCAACATGATCGGCCCCGCAGGGCCCGCCACAAGGGCTTCCGGGCGTTGCAACGGGTGCTGCGCTGCGCCATGCTGGGCGTCTACTGTGACGAGTGCTTGCTTCATGGCTGCTACCCGCATCATCAAGAAGTATCCCAACCGCCGTCTGTACGACACCGAGATCTCCAGCTACATCACGATAGAGGATGTGCGCCAGTTGATCCTGGACGGCGAAGACTTCGAGGTCCGCGACGCCAAGAGCGGCGATGACCTGACCCGCTCGGTCCTGCTGCAGATCATCGCCGACCAGGAACAGGACGGCGAGCCGATGCTCTCCACCCAGCTGCTCAGCCAGCTGATCCGCTTCTATGGCGATTCCCTGCAGGGCTTCATGGGCAACTACCTGGAGCGCAGCATGCAGGTGTTCCTGGACCAGCAGCAGCAGTTCCGGCAGCAGATGGGCAACCTGCTCGGGCAGACGCCGTGGGCGATGATGAACCAGCTGACAGAACGCAACATGGAGCTGTGGCAGGAGTTCCAGCGCAGCATGGGAAGTGGCTTCGGGCCGCGCCCGGGCGGCACCTCCACCGGGACCGGTCCGCGGCCGGGCAGCGCGCCGGGCGGTGCCGCGCCGCGTTCGGGCACCGGTCCCGGCGCTGCGCACAAGCCGACCGAAACCGCCGGCGGCACCGGCGGCAAGGGCCGCACGCGCTGATCCCGGCGCGGCCGCTGGCCTGATGCAGAACGGCGCGCCCTTGCGGACGCGCCGTTTTTCGTTACCGCACCAGCAGCCGGCGCTCAGCGCTTGGCGCGCACCCGCTCCACCTTGTAGCCCTTGGCCTTCAGCTTCTCCACCACGCCATCGCTGCCCAGCAGGTGCAGCGCGCCCACCACCACCAGCGTGCCGCCCTGCCCGGCCTGCAGGTGCGGCTCCAGCTTCGGCAGCCAGGCATCGTTGCGGTCGCTGTTGATGCGCTGATAGAGCTGCGGATACTGCCGCTTCATGTCCACCGCCATGCGGTTCCACATCAGCACGTCGTCGCCGCGCCGCCACGCATCGTGCAGCGCGCGGATCTCGGCATCGCCCTTGTCGGATTGTTCCAGCGCTTCTTCCACCATCTGCCGCTGTTCGGCGATGCTCATGCCGGCCAGCACGCCGATCTGTGTATCGATGGTTTCCAGGCCAAGGATCGGTTTTCCCGCCTTGGCGGCCCGGTCCATGAAGTGTTTGTCCAGCCCGAGCGCGGGGTCCAGCCCCATTTTCTGCATCTGCGCGATGCTGATGCTCAGGCCGACGAACCACGGCTTGAGACCCTGCATCTGCGCCAGCGGCAGCGGATTCTTCGTGGCGTAATCCTGCAGCCTGGCCCAGGTGGCATCGCCGAGGTCACGGCGCAGTTCGCTGCCATCGGTGCGCATTGCCGCCTGCACCATCCTGCCGGCCAGCTCCGGTGATTCCATGTCCTGCGCCGACAGTTCGAACACCACGCGCTGCGCTGCGTCGAAGGCGTTTTCAGCCTCGGCGGCCAGCGGGTAATCCTCCGGTCGCAGCAGGTGGAACGAGCCCAGCAGATAGACGCGGGCATCACCGGCGCCGGTTACCTTCCACAGCAGCGGCACCGGTGCGGCGCGCGTGGCCGCCGGCTTGGGCGCGGCCACCGGCGTTGCCGCGATGGTGCTGAAGGCCGCAGCGAGCAGCAGCAGCGGGGCGATCATCCAGCGGGAGACGGAACGCTTCATGGCGCACTTTCCTTGGGCGGGTGGTAGGCGCGTTCGCCGGCCTCGATGCGCAGGTCCAGCCGGTTTTCCGGCGGTGCCAGCGGGCAGGTCGCGAACGGAGTGAACGCGCAGGGAGGATTGTAGGCGTGGTTGAAATCCACCAGCACATGGCCGTCGGCGCCGGGCGGGTCGGTGTCCAGGTAGCGTCCGGCCGGGTAGCTGCCGTGGCCGCTGGTGCGGTCAGCGAAGATCAGGAACAACGGCGCACCGGGCTCGGCGATGGCCTCGATCCGGTAGGTCGTGCCGTCATGCTGGAACTCCACCAGCCCGGCGTTGGGCATGGCGGTGGTCAGGCCGGTGATATCCACGATCGGCAGCGTCTTCCCGGCCGGGTGCGGCAGGAAACGCGCGCGCACCTGCCACTGCGGTCCTCCCGGCCAGTAGTCCAGCCCGGTGAATCCGCTGCGCGAGGTGGCGTCGGCATGCTTGATGCGCAGCGCGAAGCGCTGTCCGCGCTGCAGCAGGCTGAGCTGCCCCTTGCCGTCATCGAAGGCGATGCGGGTGGGCTGCGGGTCGTGGTCGCTGTTGAACGCGATCGGTCCGGTCACCGCCGCCCCGTCCACGCTCAGCGGCACGCCGCGTTCGGGAGTGAACGACCAGCGCTGCCCCTGTCGGCTGACCATGCCCAGCTTGTCCGGCCCTGCGGCCAGGCGGATGCCACTGCCCGGCCCACGCCCGATGTAATGCGCCTTGTGCTCCAGCCAATGCAGGCCGACCAGCGCGGTCCAGCCATCCGGCGCGGTCAGCTCCTGATAGCGCTGCATCCGCCACTGCTGCTGTTGCCGTGCGAAGGCCGGATCTTCCTGCACGGCAGGCGCCGCTGCGGGTGCCTTGCCACCACAGCCGCTCATCGCCAGTGCCAGCATCAGTCCGGCGCTGCTGTACCCCTTCCCCATGATCATCCCCTTCACCGTCCGCGCAGGAACCAGCGGTCGATCTCCGCCAGCGAAAAACGTGCCCAGGTCGGGCGCCCGTGGTTGCACTGGCCGGAGCGTTCGGTGATTTCCATGTCGCGCAGCAGCGCGTTCATTTCGGGCACCGTCAATCGCCGGTTGGCGCGCACCGCGCCGTGGCAGGCCATGGTGGACAGCAGTTCATCGCGCGCGGTGGCCACGCGCCGCGACTGGCCGTGTTCGCGCAGGTCGCCCAGTACGTCGCGCAGCAGGCCTTCCGGCTCGGCGTTGGCGAGCAGCGCCGGGATGCTGCGTACATGCAGTGCGCCGGGGCCGGCACGGGTCACCTCGAAGCCCAGTGCGGTCAAGGTCTCCGCTTCGCGTTCGGCGGTGTCGGCCTCGCGTTCGCCCACCGCCAGGGTGATCGGTACCAGCAGTGGCTGCGCATGCAGGCCGATGCCATCGTGGGCATTCTTCAGCCGTTCGTAGCCGATGCGCTCATGCGCGGCGTGCATGTCCACCACGATCAGGCCTTCGGCATTTTCGGCCAGTATGTAGATGCCATGCAGCTGTGCCACCGCGTAGCCCAGCGGTGGCACCCCGGCATCGGCGCTGGTCACCGGCAACCCACGTTCGGACGGCATCGGCGGCAGCGATTGCTGGCTGCCGGCAGGCCCGGCGTACAGCGCGGCGTAGGCCGCCGGCGCATCGGCCACCTGCAGGCCCAGCGGCGATTGCTGCGCGCCCCAGTTACCGTAGCCTCCGCCACCGCCTCCGCTGCCCGGCTGGCCGCTGGACCATGGCGTCGCCGCCTGCGGAAGGGCCTGCGCTTCGACACCGGCGCCGATCTCATGTGCGGCCATGCCGGCGCGGGTATCGGCCAGTGCGTCCTTCAGGGTGCGGTAGACGAAGTCATGCACGAGGCGCGAGTCGCGGAAGCGCACCTCGTGTTTGGCCGGGTGCACGTTGACATCCACCCGCGTCGGATCCAGTTCCAGGAACAGCACATACGCCGGCTGCCGGCCATGGAACAACACGTCGCCGTAAGCCATCTTCACTGCGTGCGCCACGCTGCGATCACGCACCGAGCGGCCATTGACGTACAGGTACTGCTGATCGGTGCTGGCGCGCGAATAGTGCGGCTGTGCGATCCAGCCGTGCAGGCGCAGTCCGGCGCCGCTGTGGTCCACGCGCACGGCCTGGTTGGCGAAATCCTCGCCCAGCGTTTCCCCCAGGCGCGCATCCGAGTAGAGGTCGCCGGGTTTGTAGCGGCGCGAGGCTTTGCCATTGTGCGAAACGCGCAGTTCCACATCCGGGCGAGCCAGCGCCAGCGAGCGCAGCCATTCTTCGATGTGCCCCAGTTCGGTACGCTCGGCGCGCAGGAACTTGCGCCGCGCCGGCACGTTGTAGAACAGTTCGCGGACTTCAACGGTGGTGCCCGGCGCATGCGCGCGCGGCAGCACTTCGCCCAGCTTTCCGCCTTCGATCTGCAGCGCCGAGCCGTGCTCGTCCTGCGCGCGCCGGGAGGCGAGCGTGAAGCGGCTGACGGAGGCAATGGACGGCAGGGCCTCACCCCGGAAGCCAAGCGTAGCCACCGCTTCGAGGTCGTCCAGGCTGGCGATCTTGCTGGTGGCGTGGCGGGACACCGCCAGCGGCAACTGCTCGGCAGCGATGCCACTGCCGTTGTCGCGGATCCGGATCAGGCGCACGCCGCCTTCTTCCAGTTCGATATCGACGCGGGTGGCACCGGCATCGATCGCGTTCTCGACCAGTTCCTTGACCACCGAAGCCGGCCGCTCGACGACTTCGCCGGCGGCGATCTGGTTGATCAGGATCTCCGGCAGCGGACGGATGGTAGCGCTCATGCGCCTGCCCGCCAGCAGGCGTGGAGCACAGTGCGGATGGAGTGGGAAACAGAGGCTGACTTCATCCGCCGATGATAGCGGATGGGCGGCTCCGGCCGCGCCGCGCGCCGGTAGTGACGGCCGCTGTGGGTGACGACCGTTGGTCGTCACCGCTTCGCCGCTGCGCTCGCCGAGCATGGCTCGGCGCTACCGCGGCTACTTGCTGCCGCCGGCCACGGTGCTGGCCGCTTCCATCTCCGCCTGCGCACGCGCGGCGTACAGGGTTCCCGGGGGCGGCTGACGGGTAAAGAACACATTGACGCCATCCAGCACGGCGGCGGCGATCTTGCGCTGGTACGCCGGATCCATCAGGCGGCGCTCCTCATCCGGATTGGAGATGAAGGCGGTTTCCACCAGCATCGCCGGCATGTCCGAGGTGCGCAGCACCGCGAAGTTCGCCCGTTCGATGTTCGGCTTGTGGTTGTTGCCGATCCGCTTCAGTCCGCCCAGCACATGGCTGGCAGCATCTTCGGAGGCCTTCATGTAACCGCTCTGCGCCAGGTCCAACAGCACGTTGGCCAGCGTGCCCTCGGTGCGCTGCAGGCTGACGCCGCCGATCAGGTCGGCCGCGTTTTCCTTGTCCGCCAGCCAGCGGGCGCGCTGCGATGAGGCGCCCTTGGTGGACAGCACGTACACCGACGAGCCTCGCGCAGCGCGGTTTTCCGCGGCATCGGCGTGGATCGAAATGAAGATGTCCGCCTTCGCCGCACGCGCTTTCTGTGCGCGCATGGGCAGCGGAATGAACACGTCGCTGTCGCGCGTCATGTAGGCCTTCAGGCCCGGCATCGCGTTGACCTGGCGGGCAAGCTCGCGTCCAACGGCCAGGGTGATGTCTTTCTCACGCTTGCCGCTGGGGCCCACGGCACCCGGATCCTGGCCGCCATGGCCGGGATCGATGGCCACCACCAGCGGACGCATGCCCGGCTTCATGCTCACACGCGCCACGTCGCTGGGCATGCTCGGACGCGGCGCGACCGGCGCGGTTTCCGGCGGCTGCGAGGTAGCGCCTGAAGGAGCGGCCGCAGCGCCGGTACGGGTCGGCATGGTGCCGGCGATGGTGGTACGCACCGGCGCCGGGGTCGGCTGGCCGGCCAGGATGGCGGCCGGCGAAGGCGTGGCGGCGTCGGTACCGGCGCCGGTTCCGGCAACGGTGGCCGTGGTGGTGCTGGGCAGCGTTGCCGGTGCTGCGGGCGCAACGGCGGCAGCCGTGGCCTGCTGCTGGACCTGTGCGGTGAGCAGCGCGGTGGCCCGCGCGGCATCGCTGCGGGTCTGCGCGGCGTTCACTGCCGTGGCCGGCGGCGGGGTGGCCGCTGCCGTAGCTGCCGCAGGGATCGGCGCGCTCGCAGGCGGTGACATGCGGGCTGCCGCGGCCGGCGCATCGCCAGGCCATTCAATGACCAGCTTTGACTGCCCAGCCTGCTGCTGCATCTGCGGCTTGAACGGGGCCACGTTGTCGGCAAGGTCGAACACGACGCGGAAGGTGCCCGGCACCGGCTGGCCGGTACGCACCGCCGTGACCACGCCCTGCGCGGCCGGCAGCTTCAGTCCGCGCACTGCCGAGGAGTCTGGAAAATCCACGACAAGGCGGTTCGGACCGGACAGCGCGATGGTCTTGTAGCCACCAGAACCGGCCAGCGAAATCTCGGCGCGGGTGCCGGTCGCACCGGTATCCAGGCGCACCTGGTTGATCTCACCCGCCCACGCGTCGGCACCCGCCAGGGCGAGTCCGGCAGCAGCACAGAGAGCAAGAGTTCGGAAGGGTAAGCGCATGGCTCAGGATTCAATCACTGCGCTGAACAGATTGCAAACCTTTTCCCTTAATAATCCGTAACTTTCATCAGTTTGTTACGGTCGATATACAGAAAGCGAAGCTAACTCGCCAGCTTCATGCAGTCGCTTCACCCAGGCTTCACCGGAATCGCTCAATGGAATGAGACTGGCGCGTCGGCCTTGGCCGGCCATTTCCAGTTCGAGCCGCAGATCCGTCGGCGGCAAGGCTCCTGCCCCGCGCTCCGGCCATTCCACCAGCCACAGCGAGGCGGTGCCCTCGTCCAGGCCCAGGAAGTCCAGTTCGGCCGCTCCACCGATCCGGTACAGGTCCATGTGCCAGGCCTCGCTGCCGTCGGCCAGCGGGTAGCGTTCCACCAGCGTATAGGTGGGACTGCGGATGGCACCGGTCACGCCCAGCGCACGCAACAGCGCGCGTGCGGTGGTCGATTTACCCGCGCCCAGGTCACCCTGCAGTTCAAGCAATGCCTGCGCCGGGCGGGTCGCCGCCAGCGCCTGGCCCAGCAGGTCGGTGTGCTCGGGAGTGGGGAGATGCAGTTCAAGCATGGACAGGATCCGGATTGCAGAGCCGGCGCAACGGCGCCAGCAGGTCGGTGGGAAGCAGGCCGCGCTGGCCGTCGGCAGCAGCGACATCGCCGGCCAGCCCGTGCAGCAGGGCGCCGCCGGCCGCGGCCTCGAACGGCGCCAGACCCTGCGCATGCAGGGCGGCAATGATGCCCGTGAGCAGGTCGCCCATGCCGCCGACCGCCATGCCGGGATTGCCCGCGCCGATTACGGCGGTATGCCCGTCCGGCGCCGCCACCAGGCTGCCCGCACCCTTCAACACCACTACCGCATGGAAGCGCTCGGCCAGTGCAGTGGCCGCGGCGAAGCGGTCGGCCTGCACCGCAGCGGTGGTGGTCTGCAGCAGTCGCGCGGCCTCGCCGGGATGCGGGGTGAGGATCGCCTGCGGGAGGGCCTGCGGATCGCGCGCCAGCAGGTTCAGCGCATCGGCGTCGACCACCAGCGGCTTGCCGCTGTCGCGGGCATCACGCCACAGTGCCTGCGCCCAGTCGTCCTGCCCCAGCCCCGGCCCGATGGCGACGACGCTGGCCCGCTGCAGCAGCGCCTGCAGGTCCGCGTTGCAGTCCACCGCGTGGCTCATCGCTTCGGGCAGCCGTGCCAGCGCCGCGCCGATATGTTCGCCGCGCGTAGCCAGGCTGGCCAGGCCGGCACCGGCCCGCAGCGCCGCGTGCGCTGTCATCAGCAGGGCACCGCCGCTGCCATGGTTGCCGCCCACGCACAGCACATGTCCGGAGGTTCCTTTGTGGGCGTTGCGGCGACGCGGCGGCAACAATCCAGGCAGGCGGTCGCGCTGCCAGTAGTCGGCGGCCGCGTGCACACCGCCCCATGCATCTGCTGGCAGCGGCAAGGTCGCCAGCTCGCACTGGCCGGCATGTTCCAGTCCCTCGCCGGTATGCAGTCCGCGATGGGCCACGATGAACTGCAGCGTCAGCGTGGCGCGCACCACCGCACCCGGCGCACTGCCGCGGTCGGCGTCGATGCCACTGGGCACATCCAGCGCGAATACGGGCGCAGCCTGCGCGTTGATCGCTTCGATGACCGCCTGCGCCGAAGCGCGCGGCGCCTGCCGCAGGCCCAGCCCGAACAGCGCATCGACAATCACATCGGCGCCGGGCAGGTGCCCATCGAATGGGGTGCTGCATCCACCGGCGCGCGCCAGCTCGGCGGCGGCACGGGTACTCAGCGCGGTGGACGGCGATGTGCCCGGCAGGGTCAGCACGCTGACCTGGCGGCCGGCCTGCAGCGCATGCAGGGCCAGCACGCAGCCATCGCCGCCATTGTTGCCCGCCCCCACCACCACCGCGATGTGCCGGGCATCGGGCCAATGCTGCAGCAGGCACTGCCACGCGGCCTTGCCGGCGGCAGCCATCAACGACCAGCCGCCATCACCGGCCAGCGCGGAAGCGCGCGCATCCAATGAACGGGCGGCAGCGGAATCGAACAGAGCAGAAGGGTCCAGCATGCAGGGATTCTATACTTGCGGGCATGCATCCCGATTCCCCCCCCCTGCCCGCCGGCCTGGATCCGGCGCTCGCCGTCCAGCGCATCCGCGCCCTGGCGCGTGCGCATGGCTTCCAGCGCTGCGGCATCGCCGGGGTGGACCTGGCCGAAGACGAGGCGCACCTGGCGGACTGGCTGGGCCAGGGCCTGTACGGCACGATGGACTGGATGGCGCGGCACGGCACGCTGCGCGCGCGGCCAGCCGAACTGCTGCCCGGCACCGTGCGGGTGATCTCGCTGGGCATGGACTACAGCCACAAGGACGACACCGAAGCCTGGGCCACGCTGGCCGATCCGGGGCGTGCCTACGTCGCGCGCTACGCGCTGGGCCGCGATTACCACAAGCTGATGCGCAACCGGCTGCAGAAGCTGGCCGCGCAGATCAGCGATGAAGTGGCGCCGCTGGGTTTCCGCGTGTTCGTCGACTCCGCGCCGGTGCTGGAACGCGCGCTCGGCCGCGATGCCGGCCTGGGCTGGATCGGCAAGCACACCTGCCTGATCGATCGCCACGGCGGCTCCTGGTTTTTCCTTGGCGAGATCTACATCGACCTGCCGCTGCCGATCGACCAGCCTGCCAGCGCGCACTGCGGCACCTGCACCCGCTGCATCGAGGTGTGCCCCACCCAGGCCATCATCGCTCCACAGCGGCTGGATGCGCGGCGCTGTATTTCCTACCTGACCATCGAACACGACGGTGCCATCCCCGAGCCGATGCGACCGCTTATCGGCAACCGCATCTACGGCTGCGATGACTGCCAGCTGGTGTGCCCCTGGAACAAGTTTGCAAAGCGCACCGACGAAGCCGATTTCCGCGCACGCAACAACCTGGACCGCGCGCGCCTGGACGAGTTGTTCAGCTGGGACGAAGCGGAGTTCCTGCAGCGCACCGAAGGCAGCCCGATCCGCCGCAGTGGCCATGAGCGCTGGCTGCGCAACATCGCCGTGGCGCTGGGCAACGCACCGACCTCACCGCAGGTGGTGGAGGCGCTGGCTACCCGCAGCACGCACGATTCGGCGCTGGTGCGCGAACACGTGCAATGGGCGCTGGGGCAGCACGGCGCGGCGTGATCGCCCGCGTCCGACGTGCGACCATGGTGGCCTGATCCAGAAAGACCCGTTGAGTGCCCATGCAGCAGCGCAGCATCGATGTCCTCACTCCCAGCCAGCTCAACACGCTGGCGCGTGACCTGCTGGAAGGCAGTTTCCCGGCCATCTGGGTGGAGGCCGAACTCGGCAGCGTGGCGCGTCCCTCGTCAGGCCATATGTACTTCACCCTGAAGGACGCACGCGCACAGCTGCGCGCGGCGATGTTCCGGATGAAGGCGTCCACGCTGCGCTTCGTGCCCCGCGAGGGCATGCGCGTGCTGGTGCGCGGCCGGGTCACGCTGTACGACGCACGTGGCGAGTACCAGATGGTGATCGACCACATGGAAGAAGCCGGCGAAGGGGCCCTGCGCCGCGCCTTCGAGGAGCTGAAGGCACGACTGGAAGCCGAAGGCCTGTTCGACCCGGCGCGCAAGCGCCCGCTGCCCGCCCACGTTCAGCGCCTGGCGGTGATCACCTCGCCTACCGGCGCGGCGGTGCGCGACGTATTGAGCGTGTTCGCCCGGCGCTTCCCGCTGCTCGAGGTCGACCTGCTGCCGTCGCTGGTGCAGGGCGATTCGGCGGCGCCGCAGATCACCCGCCTGCTGCAGGCCGCCGACGCCAGCGGCCGCTACGACGTGATCCTGCTGACCCGCGGTGGCGGCTCGCTGGAAGACCTGTGGGCGTTCAACGATGAAGGGTTGACCCGCGCGGTGGCCGGCAGCCGCACGCCGGTAGTGTCCGCGGTGGGTCACGAAACCGACTTCAGCCTCACTGACTTCGCAGCAGACCTGCGCGCGCCGACCCCGTCGGTGGCCGCCGAACTGCTGGTGCCCGACCAGCAGGACCTGGCCCGCCGCCTGCGGCGTGACGCAGCGCGCCTGCAGCAGCTGCACCGGCATGCGCTGGGCCAGGCGATGCAGCGCGCGGACCGCCTGCTGCTGCGGCTCAATGCCTGCAGCCCACAGGCCCGGCTGCAGCTGCTGCAACGGCGCCATGCCGACCTCGGCCGGCGCCTGCAGGCGGTACGCCAGCAGCAGGGGCAGCAACGTACGGCGCGCCTGCGGCATGCGGCGGCAGTGCTGCGCGGGTTCCATCCGCAGCGCCAGCTGGAAGGCCTGCAGCGCCGCCTGCTGGCCCTGCGCGGTCGCCCGCAGGCCGCAATACAGCGCCAACTGCAGAACGACGCGCTGCGCCTGCGTGGACTGGCCCGTTCCATGGAAGCGGTCAGCCCGCTGGCGACGGTGGCCCGTGGCTACAGCATCCTGACCCGCACCGACGATGGCCAACTGGTCCGCAGCGTGAGCCAGGTCCAACCCGGCGACGCACTGCAGGCCAAGGTCGGCGATGGGGTCATCGACCTGCAGGTCACACGCACCCGGTCCTGACGGCCGCTGGCCGTCCTCCGCCCTACTGCCGCGCCTGCTCGCAGAACCGCTGGCGGTATTGCATCGCCTTGGGCATCAACGCCTGCAGGTTCTGGATGCGCGTGCCCGGATTGGGATGGGTTGAAGAGAACTCCGGCTGCGACTGCCCGCCGCTGGCCTGGCCCATGCGCTCCCACAGCGGCACCGCCTCGCGCGGATCAAAACACGCCGCCGCAGCCAGCATCAGGCCCACTTCATCGGCCTGCGTTTCATGGCCGCGCGCATACGGCAGCAGGTAGCCGTAGCCCATCGCCGCCATCACCATCTGCTGCTGTTGTGGGTCCATGCCACTGGCCGCACCGGCCATCTGGCCGATCTGGGTCAGCTTCTGCTGGGCCATGCGCTGCGCACCATGGCGCAACAACGCATGGGCGATTTCATGCCCCATCACCACGGCCATCGCATCGCGCGTCTGCGCCACCGGCACCAGCCCGGTATACACCGCCATCTTGCCGCCCGGCAGGCAGAACGCATTGGCCTGGTCGGACTGGATCACGTTGACTTCCCAATCGAACCCGCGCGAGAAATGTCCCGGCTTCAGCCCATGTTCTTCAGCCAGCGCGGTTTCCACCACGTCGACCTTGGCAATCAGCCGCTGGGCGATCTCACGCACGTCGCGCGACACCTGCGCATTCGGGTCCAGCGGCCGCTCCTGCGCCAGGATCTCCTGGTAGGCCTGCAGGCCCAGCGCCTTTTCCTGATCCACGTCCAGGGTGCTGTCGATCAGCACCGACTCGCCGGTGTATGGATCCACCGACCGGTTGGAAAACCAGTAGAACGCGGCGTAGCCGGCGAAGGCCAGCAGCACCAGCCAACGGACATTGCCGAACAGGCCGCCGCGGCGCGGGCCCTGCTGAGGAGAACGGGAGAACGGATCGTTGCGCATCGACATGCGTCCTGGCCAGGCCCGCCGGGGCCGGCGGGTAACGGCTCATCCTAGCCCAGATGGCGTGCAGCTCAGATGCCGCGCACAAGCCGGAAGCCGATCCGCCCGCTGGTGGTGTCCGAATCCTGCGATTGCCGCCATGCCGCGCGGGTCTGTTCGGGGGCATTGGCCCAGTTGCCACCGCGGATCACCCGCGCGCGGCAGCCCGGATTGAACCAGGCCGCGCCATCGGACGGCGCACGCCGGTAACTGGCGTGCCAGCAGTCGGCGACCCATTCGCTGAGGTTGCCGCCCATGTCATGCAGGCCCCAGGCATTGGGCTTGAACATCCCCACCGGCGCGGCGCCCCAGTAACCGTCGCCGTAGCCGATGAAGGCGTTGGCCCAACGCCGCCCGGTGGGCGAAACGTCCAGGCTGCCGGTGAAGTTGCCCGAGTCCGGCGGCGGCACCCCGGCCTCGCCCCAGGGATAACGGCCCGACGCCCCCGCGCGCGCCGCGTATTCGAACTCGGCCTCGCTCGGCAGCCGGTAGGAGCGCCCGGTCTGCTCTGACAGCCAGTTCGCATAGGCTTCGGCGTCACGCACGCTGACATGCATCACCGGCTGGTTGGCCAGCGCACGGCCGCCGTCGTAGTCCGATTGCCAGTCGACCCCGCTGCGGCGGATGAAGTTGCCGCTGCGCTCGTCATAGACAATGGAATGGCCTCGCCGGGTAGCCCGCGGGCGGGCATTGGCGGCCTTCACGAAACGGGCGAAATCGGCCACCGTGATCTCGGTCATCGCCATCGCGAAGCCGCGCTCGAAGCGCACGTAATGGGATGGTCGCTCGGCGTCGCTGGCACCGGGTTCGTGCAGCCCGGCGCCCATCTGGAAGCCACCATGCGGCACCACTTTCATCCGGGGTCCGCGTCCGCCATCGCGCAGCGGATCACTGAACACCTGGCCGGGGCGGAAGCTGCCGTAATGCGTGGCCAGCTCGATGCGCTCGCGCAACAGCGCCACGTCCGCATTGCCCGGCAGGGCGATGCGCATGGCCTGCTCCAGCTTCTCGCCGGCCGCCTTCAGGCCCTGTGGGGTGGCCAGATCCCGCAGCCCCTGCGCACGCAGCGTGGCCAGGGTAGCTGCACGGATCGCCTCGATCCGCTCGAAGGCATCGGCGATGGTCGTGGCGGCATCGCGCACCTTGCTGGCTTCGGCCAGCCAGGTGCCTGCGGCGGCGAAATCCCCGGCCCGTGCGGCGATCTCGGCCCGTCCGATCAGACCACTTTCGGCTGCTGCCAGGCCCTGTCGCGCACGCATGTTGTCGGGGTCCAGGGCGAGCGCTTCGCGGAAGTTGACCAGAGCGCCGTCGCCATCCTCGCCGATCCGCCCGGCGCGCAGGTCGTCTTCGCCGGCACGGTTGAACGCCACCGTGCGCTGGGCCACTTCCACCTGCCGCTGCAACGCACGCGCCTGCTCGCTGTCCGGGGCAATGGTCAGCAGTACCAGTGCGATCTGGGCCGCTTCGGCCAGTGCCATGCGCTGCTGCTGCGGTTGTGCCAGCAAGGTCCTGGCCTGCACCAGCAGTTGCCGCTGCGCGCGCTGCAGGCCATCGCGGGCGCGACGATCCTGCCGATCCTGCTCCAGCAGGGCCAGCCACAGCGGAATGGCCGACTCGCTGGTTTCAAACAGCTGGCCCTCACGCTGGGCCTGCTCGGCCCGGCGGCGCGCATCGGCGCGCTCGGCAGGGTCGATGGTCACCGGCGGCGGCGTCCAGCGCTGCACCGTTTCGGCTTCGTCCTGGCCGCCGATGGTCACCGTGGCTTCGCCACCGGCCTGGGCATCCTGCGCGCGCGGCGCCGGCTCGGCCGCTGTGGCAGCGGGCGCGCGTGGCGCCGGCGACGGCTCACCGCAGCCGGTCACCCCCAGCAGGCACAGGGCGGGCAACAGCAGGTACGGGCGCGGCAGACGCAAAACCAACTCCTTCAGGCCGGGGGTGCGGGCCGACGTTAGGCTATTCTCCCCTTCCTGAGCAAACGCGAGAAGTCGAACGCCCCGTGGCAATCTGGATCAACACCCCCGCAGAACTGCAGGCGCGGCAACAGCTGCGTCCCTCCCGCATCGGCCTGGACACCGAGTTCATCCGCGAGCGCACCTTCTGGCCGCAACTGGCCCTGGTGCAGATGGCCGTCGGCGACGAAGTCCTGCTGATCGATCCGCTGATCCCGGGCGTGCCCGAGGCACTGGCGCCGTGGCTGACCGATACCACCATCATCAAGGTGATGCACAGCGCAAGCGAAGACCTGGTGGCGTTCAAACACACCTGCGGCGTGCTGCCGCGGCCACTGTTCGATACCCAGATCGGCGCTTCGCTGGCGGGAATCGGCGGCGGCATGGGCTACCAGAAGCTGGTGCAGGAAATCACCGGCGTGGCACTGGCGAAGGGTGAAACGCGCTCGGACTGGATGCGCAGGCCGCTGTCGGATGCGCAGCTGCAGTATGCCGCCGACGACGTCGAGCACCTGTTCGCACTGCACGATGCCATCGTGGCGAAGCTGGAAGCGCAGGATCGCCAGCAGTGGCTGGCCGACGATGCCGAGCGCCTGCTGGCCAGCGTGGAGCATGACGAAGAGCGCTGGCCACACCTGGGCATGCGCTCGGCGCAGTTCCTGGATGCACCGGCGCAGCGCCGGCTGCTGCGCCTGCTGCGCTGGCGAGACCAGCAGGCACGTGCCAGCGACCGCCCGCGCAGCTGGATCCTGGACAACGAACTGGCCGCTACCCTCGCCCGCGTCCCGCCGGTGGACGAAGCGGCGCTGGGCAAGGTGTTCGACCAGTTCCCGAAGGCCCCGCGCAAGCTGGCAGGGGCGGTGTGGCAGGCGTTGACCACGCCGTTGGACGATGAAGCCGATGCGCCGCAGCTGCTGCAGGCTACCGATGCCAACAAGCAGGCGTTGAAGAAGCTGCAGGAAGCGGTAGCGCAGGTGAGCCAGTCACTGGGCCTGCCCGATGGCGTGCTGGCTTCGCGCAAGCACCTGGAAAGCTACCTGGGAAGCCGCATCTGGCCGGCCCCGCTGGCCGGCTGGCGGCAGCAGGTGCTGGAGCCGAAGCTGCAGCCGCTGCTGCCCTGACGGACGATCCCCGGTGGGTGACGACTACCCCACTGGTGGGTGACGACTACCCCGCTGGTGGGTGACGACCGCTCCACTGGTGGGTGACGACCGTTGGTCGTCACGCTCTCCGCGCCAGATCCTAAGCGGTGACGACCAACGGTCGTCACCCACTAAGCGAGCGCCACCCACCGCAGCAGGCAATGACGGCCAGCGGCCGTCACTACCGATGCCGCGTTACCAGTTCATGTTCAGCGAAACACCCACGGTGCGCGGTTCGTTGTACACCGCTGCCATGTAGTTCTCGATCACGCCCTTGAGGTTCTTTTCATTGGTGATGTTGCGCGCGAACAGTGCCACTTCGTAGGCGCCGTAGCCGCCGGAGTAGCCAAGTTTCAGGCCGCCTTCGAAATCACCCTTGGAGTTGAATTCGGCCGTGTCGTACAGCACGAAGCTGGTATAGCCCTGCTTGTTCCAGTCAGTCGACACGAATACCGTGCCAGCGTCGCTCACCGGGAAATCGTAGCGGGCCGCCAGGTTGATACCGTACTTCGGCGCGTTCGGCAGCGGATTGCCGTCGATCTGCGCGAAGGTGTTGGCACCGACCTTGATGGTCGGGTCGTTCACGCTGCATACCACCACGCCGTTCAGCGCACACACCTGTGCGTACACCCGGTCATCCTGGATTTCGCTGTGCAGCAGGCTCACGCCCGCACTCAGGGTCAGGTTCGGAACCGGGCGCAGTTCCATGTCCGCCTCCAGGCCGTAGGCGCGTGCCTTGTCCGCATTGAACAGCACCCCATTGCCATCCGAATCGTTGCCGTTGAGCTGGATGTCGTTGACCTGGTAGGTGAAGGCCGTCGCGTTCAAGCGCAGGCGATTGTCCCACAGCGTGCTTTTGACGCCGGCTTCCCAGGACAGGATCGTCTCCGAATCGGCCGTGGTGAAGTCTGAGTTGAACACCGCCGAGCGGCCCTGGATGGTCGGTCCGCGGAAGCCACGCGCGACCTTGGCATAGACGCCCACCTGGTCGTTGATCTGGTACATCGCGCTCAGGTCCCAGCTCGGCGTGGTGTCGCTCATCTCCACGTCGGTGCGGCCACGGTAGGTCACCGCACCGGCTGCGGTGTCGGCGGTCTTCAGCAGGCGGGTGCGCTTCTCGTCGCGGGTCTGGCGAAGGCCCGCGGTCAGCGTCAGCTGGTCGGTGGCCTTGTAGCTCAGCTGGCCGAAGCCGGCGACAGAGGTATTGGTATTGCGCAGGCGCACCCAGTTGTTGGGATTGCGCGCGGCGCCCTGCAGGAACCAGCCGCGCTGGTAGAAGTCGGTGATATCGCGGCCATCGAAGTAGAACAGGCCTGCCTGCCAGCTCAAGCGATCATCGCCCATGCTGGCCAGGCGCACTTCCTGGGTCCACTGGTCGAGATCGCGCACCTGGCCCATCGACTGGCCGAAGCCATTGGGCACGCCATTGAGCGGGAAGTTGGCGGCCGCGCCGCCATCGGTGTCACCGCGGCTGTAGCCGGACGTGGTCTCGTAAGCAGTGATCGAGGTCAGTTCCACCGCGCCGAAATCATAGGTCGCCTTGAGCGAGCCACCGTAGGTCTTGTAGGCCTGCGGGTTGTTGGCGGCCTCGTCGTAGGCTACGCGGTCGCGCGCGGCGATCGGCTGGTTGGAGCCCTTGACCATGCCGCCGCGCAGGAACAGCGTGGAGGTTCCTTCGTAGTCCCGCGCATGCGCCGAGGCCAGCACCGAGAGGTTTTCGGTGGGGGTCAGCAGCAGCTGCGCGCGCACGTTGCGATCGTCGAAGCCACCCATCGCATCCTTGCGCGGCGCCATCGTGCCATCGGCGCTGGCGCCGGCGTAGGTGTTGTCCACGTAATCATCGCGATGCTGGTACAGCGCAGACACGCGGAACGCCGCCACCTCGTTGATCGGGCCGCCCAGGCCGGCATCCACGGCGACGCTGTTGTTGGTTCCGTAGCTGGCATTGACCCGGCCGCTGGCGTCCTGGCTCGGCTTGATGCTGTCGAACTTGACGATGCCGGCGGTGGTGTTGCGACCGAACAGCGTGCCCTGCGGTCCACGCAGCACCTCGATCTGGTCCACGTCGAAGACCGGGTTTGACTTCAGCACCACGTGTTCCAGCACCACGTCGTCCTGGATGATGGACACCGGCTGGGAGGCACCCAGGTAGAAATCGATGTTGCCAAGGCCACGGATGTAGAAGCGCGGGAAGATGCGCCCGGTGGTGGTCTCGGCATAGAAGCCCGGCACTCGGCCGGACAGCGCCAACAGGGTGTCATCGCCGCCGGCGGTGTAGTCGCGCAGCTGCTCGCCCTGCACCACGCCGACCGACACCGGCACGTCCTGCAGGTTCTGCTCGCGGCGTTCGGCGGTCACGGTGATGGCATCCAGCGCAGTGGCGCTGGTCGGGGTGGCGGCCTGCTGCGCGAAGGCCGGGGCGACCAGGCCCACGGACAATGCGGCGCATGCCAGCGCCAACGGATGACGACGGAAGATTCGGTGGTTCAGATGCATGTACGGGACTCGAAGGAGCGTCCGTGCGGCCTGCGCGAGCCGGGCGGATGAGGAAATCAAAGCGCGCAGGCGCACAGTATGGCGGCCACGTTTCAATCCCGTGGCAGCCCCTCCCGCGTACCGCCCTGGTTACGCCGCCACCACCGTCCCACGCGCCAGCACGAAGCGCGCTGCGGCTTCGCGCAGCGACGTGGCCTGGGCGGTCATCGACTGCGCCGAGGCCGAGGTTTCCTCCACCAGCGCCGCGTTCTGCTGGGTGACTCCGTCCATCTGCACGATGCTCTGGTTGACCAGTTCGATGCCGGCGGCCTGCTCGCGCGATGCCGACGCAATGCCACCGATCGCCTCACCCAGTTCGCCCACCGCGGTTACCACCTGCTGGATGGTCTCGCCGGCCTGCGCTGCCAGCGCACTGCCGGTGCCGACCTGCTCCACCGATTCGTCGATCAGCCCCTTGATCTCGCGCGCCGCCTGCGCCGAGCGCTGCGCCAGCGTGCGGACTTCACTGGCGACCACGGCAAAACCACGCCCTTCCTCACCGGCGCGGGCCGCTTCCACCGCCGCGTTCAGCGCAAGGATATTCGTCTGGAAGGCGATGCCATCGATCACCGTGGTGATGTCGGCGATGCGCCGCGAGGACGCTTCGATAAGGCGCATGGTGCGCTCCACCTCGGCCACCGCGTCACCGCCCCGGGATGCCACGCCGGTGGCCTGCACCGCCAGCTTGTCTGCGCGTACCGCGTGGTCCGCGCTCTGGCGCACCGCTGCGGTCATTTCTTCCATCGATGCGGCCGACTCTTCCAGGTTCGCTGCCTGCTGTTCGGTCCGGCGTGACAGGTCTTCGCTGGCCGAGGCGATTTCCGCCGCCGCCGCCGACACACCATCGGCCGAGCGCTGGATGCCGGCGATGATCGTGCCCAGGCTGGTCACGGTCTGGTTGGCGTCATCGCGCATTTCGGCGAACACGCCTTGGAAATCGCCTTCGATACGGCTGCGCAGGTCGCCCCGCGCCAGGTTGCGCAGCAGGTCGGACAGCGCCGCCAGGTTGTGGTCGGCCGTGGTCATCAGGGTGTTCAGTCCTTCCACCATGAGCCGGAAATCGTTGTCGAATGCTTCAGCGTCACCGCGCGCGCTGAAATCGCCGGCTGCAGCAGCCGCGACCAGACGCTTGATCTCGCCGTTGATGGCCTGCAGGCGGGCGCGCACGCCGTTGACCGACGCACTGATCCGGGCCTTCTCGCCGGGCAGTTCCTGCATCGACGCCGACAGGTCACCGGTGGCGTACTCCTGTACCAGCTCGACCATCTCCAGCGTGGTGCGCACGTGGGCATCCACCAGCGCGTTGGTGCCTTCCACCATGCTGCGGAATGCACCCTGGAATGCGTCGGCATCGATGCGGTGGCTGATGGTGCCTTCGGCGTGGTGCTGGGCCATCCGGTCCTGTGCGGCGGTAACGCTGCGCAGGGTCGACTGCATCTGCCGCATGGACGAAAGCAGGCGCCCCACTTCATCCGGGCGACGCTGCGGGATCTCGCGGTCCAGCCGGCCCGCTGCCACGTCCAGGGCCACCTGTTCGGCCTGCTGCAGGGGACGGGCCAGCAACCGGCGCATGGCCAGCACGGTCGCGCCGATCACCGCCAGCAGGGCCAGTGCGGAAATGCCGGCGATCTGCAGCAGCAGCGTGCGCAGCACGTCCTGCAGCACCGACACCGGCTCCATGCCCAGCACCATCCAGCGCCACGGCGCATGCGCCTGCGCGGAAACGAAGTAGCCGCGGGTGTCCTTGCCATCGGCGCTGCGCACCTGCAGCGTGGCCGATGCCCGGCGTCCTTCCAGCAGCGCCTGCAGCAATGGCAGGTCTTCGGCGACCACGCGCTCGCTGATCCTGCCGCCTTCACCGGCGGGTGCGGCGATCACCTTGCCGAAGCCCTCGCCCGGGCGCGTATCGATGGCCATGAAGTAGCCGTCCTTGCCCAGCGTGGAATCACGCAGGCTGGCCTTCAGCGCGGCCAGCCCGGCCGACTGGTCCTGGCCGACGAAGGCGATGCCGACCACCGCACCGGCCGCATCCTTCAGCGGCATGTAGTGGGTCATGTAATCGGTGCCGAACAGGTGCGCCGGGCCACTGAAGGCTTCGCCGGCGATGATCTTCGAATACGCCAGGTGGGCATGGTCCAGCCTGGTGCCCAGCACGCGTTCACCGGCAGAATTGCGCAGCGAGGTCGCCACCCGCACGAAGTCATCACCATCGCGCACGAACACCGTGGCCACACCGCCGGTAGAGGCGGCAAAACGATCCACCGCCGCGTCATCCAGCGCCAGCGGGCTGCCCCCGAACATCAGTTGCGGAGCGACCTGGCCGGCCACCTCCACGCTGCGCGCGGTGTCCACGGCGGCATCGCCGGCCGGCAGCGAGGCACGGAACAGTTCGGCCATGTGCGCGGTGCTCTGGCTGAGGCTGCGGTCGTACAGCGCCACCGAATCCCGCATCAGGCTGGCCGAGGTATCCAGCCCGGCCTGCACGCGCGTCTGGTAGCTGGCGGCGGTCTGCCGGTAGATCAGCAGGGCCAGCAGCACGAAGGCCGCGGCAGTGATGGCCGCAAGCAGGATCGCCAGACGGGAGGAGATGGACAGCGTGGAACCGGTGGCGGCAGAAGTCGTCATCGAGAGGCACTTGATAGGAAGGGGGAACGCGTTGGGCGTCACACTTTTATCGGCACCGAAGTGGTCCTCTTTAGCCCCGGGCTGGCTAAATTTGCGCCATCTCTCAGCATCCAAGCGATTGATTTGTCGCGCATTGGGCGTGTAAGCGGTTACATCACCGGAGGGTCAACACGAGAGGACGACCCGCCCAAAAACGCTCCCGTCGTCCAGCGCGCTGATCGCGTGCAGGTGATCCAGCCGAAGGTCACGCACGCCATCGGCGCATTCCAGGCGCAGGAATTCTTCCTTGGCCGCTGTACTCAGGGTGGTCAGCGCGCGCCCCTCCACCTGCGTGCCATCGGCCAGCTCCACCCGCAGGCGAAGGCGGCGCAGGCAGGCGATCTCCAGATGGTCGTGCAGGTCACAGGAAATCGGGCGGTAAGGTTCCATCGAATTTTCCCAGCGGTGGCTGCGCAGGCGCGTCGATGCCCCACTTTCTGTCCGCACGTGCGGGCTTGGCAAGCATCGGGCAGTTGGATAGACTCAGTTCCACTGTGGGGCCATAGCTCAGCTGGGAGAGCGCGTCGTTCGCATCGACGAGGTCAGGAGTTCGATCCTCCTTGGCTCCACCACGAATTGAAACGAAAAGCCCCGGGATCGCTCCCGGGGCTTTTTTTCGTTCAGGCCGGCTCGCCGCTGCCGTCCTTCCGATCGGGCTTCTTGGTGTGGTCATCGCGGACCTTCTGGTCCTGCTGTCCCTGGCGCTGCTTGGCCACGTCGTCCTGGCGCTGGTCCTGCTGGCTTTCCTGTACGCCGGCGCGGTCTTCCTGCTCGTTGTTTTCGGTACCCATTCTGCGTGCCTGCTCGTTGTGGTGTGTCGTGGCACTCCACGCTATCGGCGGCGCCGTGATGTGCAGATCACGAGGCCGTGGCCACCCGTTCAGCGTGGTTGGCGCTGTCACCTGCGCGCGGCACAATGGCGGTCCACACTGGAACAAGGATGTCCCATGCGCTTCGCCCTGCTGCTCCCTGTCCTGCTGCTCAGCGCGGGCTGTGCCCACCGCAGCGTAACCGCCCCGCCGATGACGGCCGCTGGCCTGATCACCCCGGCCGAAGCCGTGCATGCCGCCAACGATGATCCGCGCAACGGTATCAGTGGCACCTTCCTGGTCACCGTGCGCAATATCGACCTCACCGGGCACGGGCTGTACCTCAACAGCGAAACCGACTATCGCCACCAGGCCAACCTCACCGTGTGGCTCGCACCCGACCAGGCCGATGCGCTGCGGGCACAGCTGGACAACCTGCCACTGGAACGCCTGGTCAACCGCCGCCTGCTGGTGCAGGGCACGGCGCGCCGCGCGAAGATCGTCTTCAGCACGGATGGCATCCCCAGCGACAAGTATTACTACCAGACCCAGCTGCGCCTGAACGACCCGCGCCAGGTCCGCTTCGCGCCCTGAAACTGCTCTTTCCAGCTTGACCACCCGCTTGCCGAAGTTGCGTCCCCGCATCGCCAAGGCCTCGGGGTAGTGACGGCCGCTGGCCGTCATTGCCGGTCACGGCCAGCAGCGGCAGCACCGCATCGAAGACCTTGCCGCCCCACGTTTTTCGAGTAGACGTCGATGTCTGCCAGAACGGCTGCACCCATGCATGCTGCCAACAACGAAGGATCAAGCACTTGCGCGCGCAGCCGCGATGCGGAGACACCATTGTGAAGTTTTTTATTCAAAAAGCTTGCCCAAACCGCGTGAGCTCCGTAATATGCGCCTCCTCGGCAGCGACATCGCTGCCAACGAAACAAGTGGCCGAGTAGCTCAGTTGGTAGAGCAGGGGATTGAAAATCCCCGTGTCGGCGGTTCGATTCCGTCCTCGGCCACCATAGTTTCCGAAGGGTCTGCAGAAATGCAGGCCCTTTTTTTTCGCCTGTTGCGCCGGCTCTGCACGGATGGGCAGCGCGGCCTGCATTCAAATGCCGTCACATGGCGTCGTCGCTCAGTGCGCGTTCGTCATCGTAGTGGATCGATCCTGCATGTAAGCGGCAGCTGCACCACCCGGCATTAATTCGTGCGCGGGCTTTCGAGTTCTCTCAGCCGCCGTTCGAGTCGTTGGAAGCGTCGTGATGCGGGCACGCAAGCGGCCTTTTCAGCCTGCAGGCGTCGCCTTGCAAGGCATATACGCAGCATATACGATTCGTATATCTCCAAAAGAGCTCCCCCCATGGGCATCGTCAACATCGACGACGAACTGCACGACCAGCTTCGCCGCGCCTGCACCGTCAGCCATCGTTCGATCAATGCGCAGGCCAACTTCTGGATCAAGATCGGCATGCTCTGCGAACTGCACCCGGAACTGAGCTACCAGCAGATCGTCGCCGAGCAGCTGCGCAGCGCCGGCGTGCAGACACCACGGCTGGCCGAGCGACACACATGATCAAGTCCGCGCGGGACATCGAACGGATGGCGCAATCCGGCGCGCTGCTGGCCCAGGTGTTCGACCACCTGGACACGCTGGACCTGCGCGGCCGCAGCACGATAGACATCAACGACCTGGTCGAGCGGATGATCGTCGACGACCTGCAGGCGCGTCCGGCCAGCAAGGGCCAGTACGACTTCCCGTTCGTGCTCAACGCCTCCATCGACGACGTGGTCTGCCATGGCGTGCCCTCTGCCGATGACGTGCTGCGCGAGGGGCAGATCGTCAATCTGGACATCACGCTGGAAAAGAACGGGTTCATCACCGATTCCAGCACCACCTATCTGGTCGGCGAGGTGCCCTACCCGGCCCGGCGGCTGGTGCAGGCTACTTACCAGGCCATGTGGAAAGGCATCGCCGCAGTACGTCCCGGCGCACATACCGGTGATATCGGCCATGCCATCGCCCGTTTCGCGCGCGAACAGGGCTATACCGTGGTCAAGGAATACTGCGGCCATGGCATTGGCCGTGAAATGCACGAAGAACCGCAGATCCTGCATTACGGCCATCGCGGTACCGGCGTGGAGCTGCAGGAAGGCATGGTGTTCACCATCGAACCGATGCTCAACCAGGGCAAGGCGGCGATCCGCCACCAGCCCGACGCGTGGCCGGTGCATACCCGCGACGGCAAACTCTCCGCCCAGTTCGAACACAGCGTGGCGGTTACATCCACCGGGGTGCGCGTGCTGACGTTGCGCAAGGGCGAGCGCGCACCGAAGTAACGGCTTCAAGAGGCAGCCCCGCCGGGCCGGTTTCCCGCGTGTCCCCGCCGAGGCGACGACACGCAGCAGCCTTTGGATCAGGCCGGACCGAACCCGCGGGTGGTCTTCTTCTCGTTCTTGTCCGCCTTCTTTTCCTTGGCGGTCTTGGCAGGTTTCTTCTTCTGCTCTTTCTTCTTGTCCAGACCCTTGCTCATTGCAGACTTCCTTTTGTCGGTAGCGACGGCGCGAGCATGCCACATCTGCCAGCTGCCAAGGCGCCGGGACGCCTTTCGCGACGTGCTTCACGTCACCCTCGGCGCGGCAACCGCTAAGCTCGAGCGGTCGCCACACGAGCCATGCCGATGCAAAACCTGCGTACCCTTCGCCGCGCCTGTGCCCTTGCCCTGCTGCTGCCGCTGGCCAGCCTCGCCCACGGCGCCGAACCGGTGCGCGCGGTGGCCGCGCTGGATATCGACCGCTATGCCGGGCAGTGGCACGAAATCGCCCATCTGCCGGTGTCCTTCCAGAAGAAATGCGTCGGCGACATCACCGCCACCTATGGGCTGCGCAGCGATGGCCGCATCTCGGTGCTCAACGGCTGCCGCGTGGAAGACGGCACACGCATCCAGGCCGAAGGCGTCGCTCGCCCGGTAAAGGGCGAACCAGGTCAGCTGGAGGTCCGCTTCGCCCCGGACTGGCTGTCCTGGGTGCCGCTGGTATGGGCCGATTACTGGGTGATCGCACTGGACCCGGACTACCAATGGGCGGTGGTCGGCGAGCCGGACCGCAAGTACCTGTGGATCCTGTCGCGCTCGCCGAGCATGCAACGCGGGCAGTTCGAAGCGCTCAAGGCGCGCGCCGAGGCGATGGGCTACGACCTGGCCCCGTTGAAGGTGCTCGCGCCACTGCGCTGATCCGCCGGCCGCGCCGCGTGCTGCCCAAGCCCGCCTGACGCCCCTGTGCCCGCACGCTGCCACTGGCAGCGGCGCGCGTTAATCTCTGGCGTTCAGGTCAATGCCTGTGCACGCCACCATACGCCGTAGTATCTTTCTCCCCACGCACCCCTTCCGCGAGGACCTGCGCCATGCTCCGCCGCTTCCGTTCCATCCTGATCGTCCTGTCCGTCCTCGCCCTTGCCGCCTGTGGCGAAAAGGTGGTCAAACGCGTTTCCGAACCGGCCAGCAGCCTGCAGCAACTGACCGTCAACGCCGATGGCAGCTGGAAGGTGGCCCTGCGCCTGCAGAACTTCAGCTCCATGCCGATGCGCTTCGATGACATCGCCCTGAAGCTCTCGGTCGGCGATGCCGAGGCCGGCACGCTGAGCGCCAAACCCGGCGTATCGATCGGCGGCACATCGGCCGATGTGATCGAACTGCAGCTGCAGCCAGCCGCACAGGCCCGCCTGATCGTGGCCGACGCACTGGCCAGCAACCACACCCTGGCCTATACGCTGGAAGGTTCGGTGTCGGCCACGCCGGAAGAAAAGAAGCAACGCACGTTCCAGATCAACAACCGCAGCACCCTCAACCACGCCCCGGGCCTGCCCGGCGTGTTGCGCTGAGGCGAGCACCGTCATCGCCGCGCCACGCCCCCGCCCCCTGATCGAGATGCTTCAACGATGAGCAGCTATACCGCCCCGCTTTCCGACCTGCGTTTCGCCCTGCACGACGTGCTCAAGGTCGAGCCGCTGTTCGCCCGCCTGGGCTTCACCGACGCCACCGCCGACGTAGTGGATGCCGTGCTGGAAGAAGCCGGCCGCTTCAGCGCCTCGGTGCTGGCACCGCTGAACAGCGTGGGCGATGAAGTGGGCTGCGTGCTCGACCAGGCCAGCGGCGAGGTCACCACCCCGCCCGGCTTCAAGGCGGCCTATGACCAGTTCGTGGAAGGCGGCTGGACCGGCCTGACCGCCTCGCCGGAAGTCGGTGGACAGGGCCTGCCGCACACTCTGGGCGTGCCGCTCAACGAGATGATCAACGGCGCCAACCTTGCCTGGGGCAACTTCCCGCTGCTCTCGCATGGTGCGATCGAGGCGCTGAAACAGCATGGCGAAGCTTGGCAGCACGAGGCCTTCCTGAAGCCGCTGATCGAAGGCCGCTGGACCGGCACCATGTGCCTGACCGAACCGCACTGCGGCACCGACCTGGGCCTGTTGAAGACCAAGGCCGAGCCGAACCCGGACGGCAGCTACCGCATCACCGGCACCAAGATCTTCATCACCGCCGGCGAGCACGACCTGACCGACAACATCGTGCATCTGGTGCTGGCCAAGCTGCCCGACGCGCCCCCGGGTGCGAAGGGCATTTCGCTGTTCGTCACCCCGAAGTTCAAGGTCGACCGCGAAGGGAACGTCGGCGAGCGCAACGCACTGCGCTGCGGTTCGATCGAACACAAGATGGGCATCAAGGGATCGGTCACCTGCGTGATGAACTTCGACGGCGCCGAAGGTTACCTGGTCGGCCAGCCGCACAAAGGCCTGCAGGCAATGTTCACCATGATGAACACCGCACGCCTGGGGGTCGGCCTGCAGGGCATCGGCCTGTCCGAGCGCGCCTACCAGAACGCGCTGAAGTATTCGCGCGAGCGCCTGCAGTCGCGTTCGCTGAGCGGGGCCAAGTTCCCGGACAAGCCGGCCGACCCGATCCTGGTTCACCCGGACGTGCGCCGCATGCTTCTGTCGATCAAATCACTGGTGGAAGGCAGCCGCCTGCTGGCCCTGCACGCGGCGACCCTGATCGACGTGGCGCACAGCGCGCAGGACCCGGCCGAGCGCGAACGCGCAGACACCCTGGTGAGCTTCCTGACGCCTATTTCCAAGGCATGCCAGACCGAATGGGGCATCGAGAACACCTACAACGCGCTGCAGTGCTTTGGTGGCCATGGCTACATCCGCGAACACGGCATGGAGCAGCTGGCCCGCGATGCGCGCATCACCACGTTGTATGAAGGCACCACCGGGATCCAGGCGCTGGACCTGATCGGCCGCAAGACCGCCTCCAGCCAGGGCGCGGGCCTGAAGCTGTTCCTGGCCGAGATCGAAACGTTCGCCAAGGCGCATGAGAGTGATGAGGCGCTGGCGGAGTTCATCGCACCGCTGCGGGCGAAGGCTGCCGAATGGGGTGGGCTGACGATGGACGTGCTGAAACGCGCGGCTGCCAACCCGGATGAGCTGGGTGCCGCCAGCCACGATTACCTGTTCTATTCCGGGTATGTGGTGCTGGCGTACTGGTGGGCCCGCAGCGTGGCCGCAGCCGATGCCGGCAGCCAGACGGCCGCGTTCAAACAGGCCAAGCGGGAGACCGCGCGGTTCTACTTCGCGCGCGTGCTGCCGCGCACGCTGGGCCACGCCGCCGCCATCCAGGCCGGTGCGGATTCGCTGATGGCGATGGACGAGGCGCGCTTCGGCGCCTGAGCCGGGGAAAGGAGTGACGACCAACGGTCGTCACGACCGGGAGCAGTGGTAGCGCCGAGCCATGCTCGGCGAGCGCAGCGGCGTGACGACCAACGGTCGTCACCTACCAGGGCTCGTCACCCACCAGGGCAGGAGCATGGCGGCCAGCGGCCGTCACTGCCGGGTTCGGCGCCGGCGAATACACAAAATGCAAACATTCGGGTATAAGCTGTTATCCCGATGGAGACAGACACTACACGCTTGGGTCTGATCACTACCGGAGCTGCCTTTCCCGCTCCGGACGCCGGGTCATCGCCCGAGCCCAGCCCCCTGCACCGCCCCGGCAGCGTCCGCCTGCTTTCCCTTGATGCCCATGGCCGGGTCCTTGACTGGATCAACTGGCAGGATGCCTCCTGCCTGTATGCACGTGGCGCAGTGGCCTGGACCCTGGGCGACCCCTGCCTGCACATCCATGGCGGGACCAACCGGCTGAGCGGGCTGCGCAGCGGCCTGGACCTGCATCCGATCATTGCCACGCGTGGCCATGCGCGTTCCCGCGCCCCCGACCCCACCCCCAACCTCACCAACGCCGCGCTGTTCGCGCGCGATGCGCATCTTTGCCTGTACTGCGGCCAACAGCATTCACGACCGGTTCTCACCCGCGACCACGTGATGCCGCTGTCCAAGGGCGGCCTGGACGTCTGGGAAAACGTGGTCACCGCCTGCTTCCACTGCAACTCGCGCAAGAGCAACCGGACCCCGCAGCAGGCGGGCATGCCCTTGCTGGCCGTGCCTTTCCGGCCGAGCTGGATCGAACACCTGATCCTCTCCAACCGCAATATCCTGGCCGACCAGATGACGTTCCTGAAGGCACAGCTGCCGAAGAAGTCCAAGCTTTCCGCGTGAATCCGCGTGCACCAAAACTCACTGCGCGATCACGCGTGTCGGGGTCTGCTTGCTCCACCCCGGTTTGAGCGCGAAAATAGCCGGTCAGCACAAGTACGAACATGATGATCGACTCTGCCCGCTATCCCCGCCTCTCGCGCATCCAGACACCGGAAGAACTGCGCACGTTCGACGAATCCGAACTGAGGGCCATCGCCGACGAATTGCGTGCCTACCTGATCGAATCGGTCGGCCGCAGCGGGGGGCACTTTGCTGCCGGCCTGGGCGTCATCGAACTCACCGTGGCGCTGCACTACCTGTACCAGACGCCGCATGACCAGCTGGTCTGGGATGTAGGCCACCAGACCTACCCGCACAAGATCCTCACCGGCCGCCGCGACCAGATCCACACGGTCAAGCAGAAGGACGGCGTGGCGCCGTTCCCGAAGCGCGAGGAAAGCGAGTTCGACACCTTTGGCGTCGGCCATTCGTCGACCTCCATTTCCGCCGCGCTGGGCATGGCCATCGCACGCCAGCGCGAAGGCGATGACCGTCGCGTGGTGGCGGTGATCGGCGATGGCGCGATGACCGCCGGCATGGCGTTCGAAGCACTGATGCACGCCGGCGGCATGGAACCGGAACCGAACCTGCTGGTGATCCTCAACGACAACAACATGTCGATCTCCGAGGCCGTCGGCGGGCTGACCAAGGTGCTCGGCCGCGCCACCGGCAGCCGCACGCTCAATGCGCTGCGCGAAGGCGGCAAGAAGATCCTCGGCGACAAGCGCAACAACCCGGCGCGGTTCGTCAAGCGCTGGGAAGAACACTGGAAGGGCATGTTCGTGCCCTCCACCATGTTCGAAGAGATGGGCTTCCACTACACCGGCCCGATCGACGGCCATGACATGCCGGCCCTGCTATCCACGCTGAAGACGCTGCGGACGCTGAAAGGCCCGAAGCTGCTGCACGTGCTGACCACCAAGGGCAAGGGCTACGAGCCGGCCGAAGGCGACCAGATCGGCTATCACGCGGTGGGTCCGTTCGACCCGGTGAAGGGCCTGGTGGCCAAGGGCGGGGCGAAGAAGCCGACCTACACCGATGTGTTCAGTGACTGGCTGTGCGACGCCGCTGCCGCCGATCCGCGCATGCACGCCATCACCCCGGCAATGCGCGAAGGCTCCGGCCTGGTGCGCTTCAGCCGCGAGTATCCAGAACGCTACTTCGATGTGGCCATTGCCGAACAACACGCAGTGACGCTGGCCGCCGGCATGGCGACCCAGGGTGCAAAGCCGGTGGTGGCGATCTACTCCACCTTCCTGCAGCGCGCCTACGACCAGCTGGTGCACGACGTGGCGATCCAGAAGCTGGACGTGCTGTTCGCCATCGACCGCGCCGGCGTGGTCGGCCCGGACGGCGCCACCCATGCCGGCAACCTGGACCTGAGCTTCCTGCGCTGCGTGCCGAACATGGTGGTGATGGCCCCGTCCAACGAGGCCGAATGCCGGCAGATGCTCAGCACCGGCCTGCAGTACGCCGGCCCGGCCGCGGTGCGCTACCCGCGCGGCAGCGGCACCGGCGTAGACGCTGGCAGCGATCTGTCCACCCTGCCGATCGGCAAGGGCGAGATCGGCGTGGAAGGCAGCCGCGTGGCCCTGCTGGCCTTCGGCAGCACCGTGCCGGCGGCCGAGGAAGTGGGCCGTGCACTCGGCCTGACCGTGGTCAACATGCGCTTCATCAAGCCGCTGGATCGCGAGCTGGTGCTGCAGCTGGCCGCACGCCACGAGGGCTTCGTCACCATCGAAGACAACGTGGTGGCCGGCGGTGCCGGCTCGGCCGTGGCCGAACTGCTGAGCGCCGAGGACGTGCTGAAGTCGATCCTGCACCTGGGCCTGCCCGACAGCTTCCAGCATCACGCCAGCCGCGAAGACCTGCTGGGCGAAGCAGGCATCGATGCGGCGGGTATCCGTGCAGCCGTACTGAAGCGCTGGCCGACCTTGCAGGCCGGCAGCGCGCCGCTGAGCGCGGCGGGCTGACCACGGTACTGACGGCCACTGGCCGTCAGCTTTTGCCGGGGTGGGTGACGACCGACGGTCGTCACGCGCTGGCCGCTGCGCTCGCCGAGCATGGCTCGGCGCTACCGCGGTACTGACGGCCGCTGGCCGTCAGCTTTTGCCGGGGTGGGTGACGACCGTCGGTCGTCACGCTCTGGCCGCTGCGCGGCCAGACAACCTGCGCGGTCAACGCACCATGAACTGCCCGCGGCAGCCATTGCTGACCCATACGCCGTTGTTATCCCAGCCCCAGCTCTGGCCTTCGATGCAGGCCGTGCCGGACTTCTGCTTCACCAGACGCGCATCCTGGCGGATGGTGACGTTGCAGCGGCGCTGGCGACGATCATTGGAATCGCAGTCGATCACCTGGCCGGACGAACCCCAGCCATTGCCGTTGCCATTGCCACCGCCCCAGTTGCCCCCGCCGTGGCCGGGTCGCGACGGACGCCCACGTTCACCGACGAACTCCGCGCGGCAGCCATTGCTGACCCAGACGCCATCGCGCGACTGACCCCAGCTGCGGCCTTCCACGCAGGCGGCACCAGACAGCTGGCGGACCAGCCGTGCGCGGCCGTCCAGGCGGCATTCCTGATTGCGGTTCTTCACCGACTCACAGCGGATCGTATTGCCCCCGTTGTAGCCATGGCGATCACCGTCGCGATACTGCGCCTGCGCGGAGCCGGCAACGCCGGCACCAACCAGCAAGGGGAGACAGACGGCCCACAGCATCGAAGGGCGGCGCGAAACAGACAGTTCCTGGGTCATCGTGGTGCGTCCTGGTGTGGCGGATGAGCCGAGCATGGCGCAACCGGAGGGCCGCGCAAAGATGGCACGCATACCCTCGGTCGCTGCCCATTCAAGTAGGCGAGCGGAAGCTGAACAGGTTCACCCGGTCTGCGCGCCGGCACTCTGCGCCCCGGCGTCAACCGTAGCTGACGGTATCGACGAAGGCGTCGCTGACCTCCACGCGCACCGAGCAGGCCTGCCCGGTACGGCTGTGCAGCTCACGGGCCAGCGCATCGGCGAAATCGAACGCCGCACTGCCCTCGTGGAAGGAAATGGCTTCCGGCTTCTGCGGATGCAGCACGCGCCAATGGCGCTGCTCGTTCTGGACGCGGATCAACATAAGGTCTCTCTCTCCATGATCGGACGGAGTGCCAACCAGATCGACGATCGCGGGTAGCAGCCTTGCCACCCCTGTTCTTCGCCTGACCCATGACACCAACGGCCCCCGCCAGTTACGGAGGCTAGGGCATATTCGAGTCGCACGGCATCAGGGTTTTCTGAAATTTCAACCGAAGCGGAGTACCTCCACGACCGTGCCAAAGGCAGCCACCTGCACCGTCACCGCTGTGCCGGTCTGGCCGTGGTGGTCCAGGGCCAGCGCCGCGGCGGCATCGAAAGCCTCTTTTCCGCAGATGAAATTCCGCGAACGCTCCCAGCTGGGATGCACGACACGCCAGTGGCGGCTGATGTTCTGGACGACGATGACCATGGACGGGCTCCGGATTGCAGCGGGGGCGCCATAAGCGACAGCGCCATGCATGCAGCCTAGGTCGCCGCCCTTGGCCGACCCATCGTTCCGGTCTGAATTGCCCTGCCCTCACATGACTGACGCTGTTCACAAGCCCGGTTCCGTGATGCTTGTCACGGCGCTTTAACCATTTCACACTACGTACACCTTAGGGGGCCCTTCCACATGCGCACCTTTCTGTACCAGCGTCCTTCCCTGCTCAAGTTCTACTTCGGCGCCAGCTATGTGATCCTCGTCGAGGAGCTGATCCGCGCATCGTTGTTCTGACACGGCGGTGGACGCCGCGCCCGGCGCATTGAACAATCACCGGCTCTCCTGCCTGCGTGAGTGTTCCATGCCCGACCTGCCTGCCCTGCCCGTCCTGCAACCCGGCCGCTACCGCCATTTCAAAGGCGGCCTGTACGAGGTCGTGGACGTGGTCCGCAGCAGCGAGACCCTGCAGCCGATGGTGCTTTACCGCGCACTGTATGGCGAAGGCGGCCTATGGGTGCGCCCCTATGCGATGTTCGTGGAACAGGTGGACCTCGCCGGCGGTAGCCAGCCGCGTTTCGCCCGCCTCGACGATTGACCGTCAGACCGACAGCGCCGCATGATCGGCGCATCTTCTGACGGATGTCCCGATGCGTAGCGCGTGCCTGGCCCTGATGGTTTGTTCCACCCTCTTCGTCAGTGGTGCCGTGCAGGCACAACAGGCCGACGAACCGCCGTCGTTTGATCGCCCCGGCATCGGCCTAGGCACCGGCATCGTGCCGCGCGGCGCGCTGGCACTGGAGCTGGGACTTCCCTCCCATGAACGCGATCGCGATGCCGATGGTCTTCGCACCGAACAGCTCTCCGGCGAGGTGACGCTGCGCACCGGCCTGTTTGAACGCTGGGAACTGCAGTTTTCAGGATCGCCCTGGCAGCGCCAGCGCAGCCGTTTACCCGGCATGGCCAGCACGCGCACACAAGGCGGCGGCGATGCACAGCTCGCCCTGAAGTGGGCACCGCCCACCGGTAGCGAGACCGACCGCTGGGCACTGCTGGGGTCGGCCACGGTGGCACGCGGCGATGCGGCGCTCAGCGAGGGGCGCCAGTACGCGCTGGCGGGCAGTTATGAGCATGACTTCAGCGACCACTGGACCGGTGCACTGTATGCCAGCCACAGCCGCGGTGACGGCGAGCGCAGCACGGTGTGGTCGCCCAGCGTATCGCTGGCCCTCACGCCCCGGCTGTCTGCATTCGTGGAGGCTGGGGTGACCAAGGAACACGGCGAGCCACGGGAAACGGTGGCCGGTGGCGGGGTGACCTGGATGTGGACCGATCGGGTCCAGCTTGATGCATCGCTTGATGCCGGACTGGATGCCCACAGCCCGGACCTGCAGGCCGGGCTCGGGATCTCCGCGTACTTCGATTAAGCGTACCGACGAGGGTCAGCACGTCAGCCAGGCTTTACCACGGTGCGAACATGGTGACCCCTACGATGACCAGCACCACGGCCAACGCGATCATCAGGTAATGGCTCTGGCGCCAGGACGGTTTCGGTTTTCCAGGGGTATTCATGGGTAGTGCTCCAATGCGTTGGCTTACCCCCACAGAGTGCGTTACAGCCGGCATCGACGAAGTGCACGCCGCGTGCAGGCCGCGTCAGCATCATGCGCTCCCCGCCTGCACGAAAAAGGCCCGCGCTTCACGGCGCGGGCCTCTCGTTTCTGCCTCACTGCGGCTTTATCTGCGGGTGCCGTCCAGCCAGTTCGGTCCCTTGTTCTTCAGGAAGAAGATGTAGACCACCAGCGACACCGCGATCACCGCGGTGATGTAGATGACGAACTCATTTACCCGACCGGCCTTCAGCGCGCCCTGGTACAGCAGCGGCGCGGTGCCGCCGAACAGCGAGTTGGCCAGCGCGTAGCCCAGGCCGACGCCCAGTGCGCGGATGTGCGCCGGGAACAGTTCAGCCTTCACCACCGCGTTGATCGACGTGTAGCCGGTGAGGATGACGAAACCGGTGGCCAAGATCAGGAACGCCGACAGCGCCGAGGTCTGCTGCGGCAGTGCGGTGACCAGGTACCAGGTGTACAGCACGCCACCGACACCGAAGAACACCAGCAGGCTCTTGCGACCGATGCGGTCGGACAACAGGCCACCCAGCGGCTGCAGCAGCATCAGGAAGGTCAATACACCCAGGTTGATCAGCGTGCCGGTGATCACATCGTCGCCGGCAAAGGCGGTCTGGATCATCTTCGGGCCGTTGATGGTGTAGGTGTAGAACGCGACCGTACCACCGGCGGTGATCAGGAAGCACAGCAGCAGCGGGCGCCACTGGTTGACGAACAGTTCGCGCATCGAACCACTCGCCTTGGCCTTGCCATCCTTCGCTGCTTCGATCGATTCCGCGCTCAGCGATTCATCCATCGTACGACGCAGCCAGAACACCACCAGCGCCCCGATGCCACCGATGCCGAAGGCCACGCGCCAGCCCCATTCGGAAACGTGCGAAGTGTCCCAGGACAGCAGCATCACCAGCAGCACGGCCTGGGCCAGGACGTGACCACCCACCAGGGTGACGTAATGGAAGGAGGACAGGAAACCGCGCCAGCCGGGCACGGCCGCTTCGGACATGTACGTGGCACTGGCGCCATACTCACCGCCGGTGGCGAAGCCCTGCAGCAGGCGTGCGAACAGCAGGATCACCGCCGCCCAGATGCCGATGGACGCCGCAGTGGGCGCGATGGCGATCAGGAAGGAACAGGCGGCCATCACGCTGACCGATACGGTAAGCGCCAGGCGGCGGCCGTAACGGTCGGCGAACCGTCCGAAGTACCACGCACCGATGGGACGCATGAGGAAGGTGGCGGCGAAGATGCCCCAGATGTACATCGTGGAGTTCTTGTCGTCGGCCGAGAAGAACTGCGATTCGAAGTACTTGGCGAACACCGAATAGACGTAGACGTCGTACCACTCGACCAGGTTGCCGGCCGAGCCTTTCAGCGTATTGGACACCGAACGTTTCAGCGCGGCGCGCTCCGAAACGGGCGATGCCGCGGTGGATTGGGAAATGCTCATGGGGGAAAACGGCCCTCAGGTTGAGCCCCCTCGGGAGGGGGGCATTGGATCCGGCGCTGCCGGCGACGCGCAATGGCGCCGCCAGCTGGATTGCCGAGGCAAGTACCTTACCTGAGGACGACGTGAAACACCGTTACACCTTCGGGCTATGGCATTTACCGGTCGGCTGCTCCCGCGACCGGTCGATTTTCGCTGAATGCGTGACTGTGCAGATCGTGGACACCACGTTGATGTGGGCGGGCGCATTCTGTCATTCGTTACCAGCGCGTGAGTGCGCCGAGCACCTCTTCCCATGCCGCAGCTGTCAGAGGAATTGAAAGTCCAGGAAAGGATGACCGCCGTAGGCGCCCTTCAGGTGCTGGATGCGGCAGCGGGCGCGTCATTGGACCGCATCACCCGCTTGGCGGCCTTCGCATTCGACACACCGGTGGCCTTCGTTTCCATCGTCGGCGTGGATAACCAGCGCTTCATCTCACGGGTCGGGCTGGAGATCAGCGGAACCGACATCCGTTCTTCCGTCTGCTCCTATACCATCACCTCCCCTGACGTGATGGTGGTCAGCGACCTGCGCGCCGATCCGCGATTTGTGGAAAACGGCCTGGTCTGCGGTCCACCGCATCTTCGCTTCTATGCAGGCGCGCCGTTGATCGCCAAGAACGGCGTGGCAATCGGCGCCATCTGCGTCATGGGCGCCGAACCGCGCGAGCTCAGCGAAGACGAACGCCAGCACCTGAAAACGCTCGCCGCCATGGCGATGAGCCAGTTGGAACTGCGGCGCCTGTCCGGCCGCCAGGATCCGGTCAGCGGGCTTTCCAACCGCCACCAGTTCCATATCGACTATGACGGGCTGGTCGCGCGCGCAACCTCCGGAACGATGTACGCGGTCATGCTGGACGTGCTGGACGTGCCGCGTCTGGACGAAGCCGGCCAGGCACTCGGCCTGCCGCCGCTGGAGGCGATGATCCACCGCTCCGGTGTGCGTCTGCGCGTGGCGTTGGAAGATATCACCGACATCTATCACGTCGGCGTGAGCCGCCTTGCGTTCCTGATCGACCTGCCCTCGCCCGACGACGTGGAGGCGCTGTTGCTGGAGTTGAAGCAGCGGGTCATCCGCCCGGTAATGGCCGCCGCGGTGCCGATGTCGCCACAGTTCCATGCCGGCATCTGCGCCTTCGATCCCAGCACCGACAGCAGTAATGACGTGCTGCGCAAGCTGCTGGTGGGCGTGCAGGCGGCGATCAGCAGCCGCCACGATTTCTGCTGGTATTCCGAGCGCCGCGACGAGCTGCTGCGGCGTGGCTACCGTCTCGCCGCCGATGCCGAACGCGGCCTGCGCCGTGAAGAGTTCTATCTGCTGTTCCAGCCGCGCGTGGATACGCAGACCGGCGCGGTGGTGTCGGCCGAAGCGCTGATCCGCTGGAACCATCCGCGGCTGGGTCCCGTCGGCCCGGCCGAGTTCATTCCGGTGTTCGAACGCACTGCGCTGATGCCGGCGGTCAGCGACTGGGTGGTGGACGCGGCGCTGGATCAGCTGGCGGCGTGGCAGCGCGAGGGTCTTTCGTTGGGGATGTCGATCAACCTGGCCGCGTCCGACCTGTCCACCGAAAGCATGGCCGAGCGTCTACTGCAGAAGCTGGCCGCGCGTGGCCTGCCCCCGAACCTGCTGGAAATCGAGATCACCGAAGGCGAATGGCTGCGCGCCAATACGGTCGCCGGCGACCAGCTGGCGTGCCTGGCCAGGGTGGGCGTACGCGTGGCGATCGATGACTTCGGCAGCGGCTACAGCAACTTCGGGTATCTCTCAAGGCTGCCGATTTCCACCATCAAGATGGACAAATCACTGGTGGACCATCTGGCCGATGACCCGGGCGCACGGCTGAAGGCGAAGGCCATCATCGAGCTGGCCAAGGGCCTGGGCTACACCACCGTGGCCGAAGGCGTGGAAAGCCTGGAGCAGCAGCAGGTGCTGACCGAACTGGGCTGTGACCAGCTGCAGGGGTACCTGTTCGCCGAACCCCTGGCGGCGCACGAACTGGCGTCGATGATGGCCCGGTAGTGAGGGCCGCCTTCGGTGGGTGACGGCCGTTGGTCGTCACGCTCTCGGCCTGTCGCTGCGCTCGCCGAGCACGGCTCGCGCTACCAACAAAACGAAAAAGGCCCGCGCATTGCTGCACGAGCCTCTTCTTCACCACAGTGGTCGGGACGGCCGGATTCGAACCGACGACCCTCTGCCCCCCAGGCAGATGCGCTACCAGGCTGCGCTACGCCCCGAATATCTGCGATGTTGCCCCGCCGTTGAAGCGGGCCGTGAAGTATAGCGGATCAACGCGAAAAAAGAATCAGCGGCGAAGCAGTTGCAGCACTTCTTCCAGTTCCACGCGGACCTGCTTGATGATCTGCTGGCTGAGCGCGGCTTCGCCACGCGCATCGGCGCCATCCAGCCGCAACCGCGCCCCGCCGATCGTATAGCCCTGTTCGTACAGCAGGCTGCGGATCTGCCGGATCATCAGCACGTCATGGCGCTGGTAATAGCGACGGTTGCCGCGACGTTTGGCCGGCTCCAGGCTGGGAAATTCTGTTTCCCAGTAACGCAGCACGTGCGGCTTGACGTCGCACAGCTCACTGACCTCACCGATGGTGAAGTAGCGCTTGGCCGGTATCGGCGGAAGCTCTCTGTTACTGCCCGGATCCAGCATACGCTTCCACCCTTTCCTTGAGCTTCTGGCCCGGACGGAAGGTGACTACCGTGCGGGCGGAAATCGGAATTTCCTCACCGGTCTTCGGGTTGCGACCCGGGCGCTGGTTCTTGCGCCGCAGGTCGAAGTTGCCAAAGCCGGACAGCTTTACCTGACGTCCATGTTGCAACGCTTCACGCAGCACATCGAAGAACGCATCGACGAATTCCTTGGCCTCACGCTTGTTCAAGCCGACTTCGTCGAACAGTTTTTCGGCCATTTCAGCCTTGGTCAGTGCCATCGCCTGCTTACCCCTGGGTGCTGCCCGCTCAACCGCGGATCCGGGCGTGGTGTTCACGCTCGATGGCAGCGACCACCTCGGTCACCACCGCGTCCACGTCGCGGTCCGTCAGAGTGCGCGACTTGTCCTGCAAAATCAAGCCCATAGCGAGACTCTTGAAGCCCGGCTCGACCCCCTGCCCGACATATCGGTCGAACAGGTTCAGCTCGCGCAGCAGGGGCCCGGCGGCCAGTCGGACCGTAGCGGCCAGATCGGTCCAGGCGACCGCATCGGGGGCCAGCACGGCCAGGTCGCGACGCACCGCCGGGAAACGCGAAAGCTCGCTGGCACGCGGCAGTTCGCGGGCGGCCAACGGCGCCAGGTCCAGCTCCAGGGCGTAGACGTCCACATCGATGTCCATCGCCTTGGCCAAGCGCGGGTGGATCTGCCCGATCCAGCCCAGGCGGACATCGCCGCGGTAGACATCGGCCGAACGCGCCGGATGCCCGTAGGGCTGGGCCGAGGGCTTGAAGCTCAGCTCGGCGCCACTGGCGGCGGCCAATGCTTCCAGGTCGCCCTTCAGGTCATGGAAGTCGACCTTGCGTGCGGCCACGCCCCACTGCTCGGCGTCGGCGTCACCACAGACCACGGCGGCCACGCGCTGGGTTTCCAGCGGCGCCGGCGCGCCTTCACCGGCCTGCGCGGCAAACGCGCGGCCGATCTCGAACAGGCGCACGCGGCCGGCCTGGCGGGCCACGTTGCGGCCCAGCGTGGCGACCAGGCCCGGCAGCAGCGCCGGACGCATCACCGCCAGTTCGGCCGACAGCGGATTGGCCAGCGGCACCAGGTTGTCGACCAGCTGCCACTGCTGCAGCAGCTGCGCATCGACGAAGGCGAAGTTGATGGTTTCCTGCAGCTCGCGCGCCAGCAGCTGGCGTCGCACGCTGAGTTCTTCCAGGCGGGTTTCGCTGGGCATCGCCACGCGCGCGGCGCCGCCGGGCAGCGTGGTCGGGATCTGCTCGTAGCCGTGGATACGGGCCAGTTCTTCGATCAGGTCTTCTTCAATGGCGATGTCGAAACGACGGCTCGGTGCGGTGACCTGCCACCCCTCGCCCGCTGCCACCACCTCCATGCCCAGCGCGCGCAGGATGCGCTCCACTTCGGCGTCTTCGATGGTGATGCCCAGCACGCGGGTGATGCGTGCGCGGCGCAGCATGATCGGCGCCGGCGACGGCAGGTCGTCTGCGCGCAGCGCTTCGGTCACCGCAGAAGCGGTGCCGCCAGCCAGTTCCAGCACCAGCGCGGTGGCGTGCTCGATGGCCGCACGCGGCAGCGCCGGGTCCACGCCACGTTCGAAGCGATGGCCGGCATCGGTGTGCAGGCCCAGCTTGCGGCCGCGGCCCATGATCGCCGCAGGCGCGAAGTGCGCCGCTTCCAGGAAGACATCGGTGGTGGCGTCCGTCACGCGTGTGTCGAAGCCGCCCATCAGGCCGGCCAGGCCGACCGGACGGTCCGCATCGGTGACCACCAGGAAGCTGTCGTCCAGCGCGGCGTCGCGGCCATCCAGCAGCTTCAGGGCTTCGCCCGCGCGCGAACGGCGCACGCCGATCGGCCCGCTCAGCGTGGCGAGGTCGTAGGCATGCATCGGCTGGCCAAGGTCGAGCATCACGTATTGGGTGATGTCCACCAGCAGCGACACCGGACGCACGCCACTGCGGCGCAGCCGCTCGGCCATCCACAGCGGGGTCCTGGCGGCGGCATTGACCCCTTCGATGACCCGGCCCAGATAGCGCGGCGCTTCGGCGCCGGCATTGAGTTCGATCGCCAGCTCACGCGAGCCGGTGGCCGGCACCGCATCGGCGGCGAACGGCACCACCTCGCTGCGGGTGGCCGCGGCCACGTCGAACGCAATACCGCGCACGCTGAAGCAGTCGGCGCGGTTGGGGGTCAGCTTGATCTCGATGCTGCTGTCGGGCAGGCCGAGATACTCGACCAGCCCCTGCCCCACCGGTGCGTCATCGGGCAGTTCGAACAGGCCCGACGCGTCGCTGTCCAGGCCCAGTTCCTTGGCCGAACACAGCATGCCGTTGGAGTCCACGCCACGCAGTTTGGCGGCGCTGATCTTCAACGCGCCGATCTGTGCACCGACCATCGCCAGCGGCGCGACCAGGCCCGGACGCGCGTTCGGCGCGCCGCAGACGATCTGCAGCAGTTCGCCGCGGCCGGCATCGACCTGGCAGATCTGCAGGCGGTCGGCTTCGGGGTGGCGCACGGCCTCCACGATGCGAGCGACGACCACGTGATCCAGGCCACCGCCGAGCGCGTCGACCTCTTCCACTTCCAGGCCGATGGCGGTCAGCACGGCGCTGAGCTCATCGCGCGAGGCGGTGGTGGGAACGTGGCTGCGCAGCCAGTTTTCAGAGAATTTCATGTTGTTGCGTCCTCGTTGACGACCAGCGGTCGTCACTACCGATAGTGTTTACGCGAACTGCTTCAGGAAGCGCACGTCGTTCTCGAAGAACGCGCGCAGGTCGTTCACGCCGTAGCGCAGCATCGCGAACCGCTCCACGCCCAGGCCGAAGGCGAAGCCGGTGTAACGCTCCGGGTCGATGCCAACGCTGCGCAGCACGTTCGGGTGCACCATGCCGCAGCCCAGCACTTCCAGCCAGCGGGTGCTGCCATCGGGCTGCTGCCAGGCGATGTCCACTTCCGCACCCGGTTCAACGAAGGGGAAGTAGCTGGGACGGAAACGCATCTCGAAATCGCGCTCGAAGAACGCGCGCACGAACTCGGACAGCGTGCCCTTGAGATCGGCGAAATTGGAATGCTCGTCCACCAGCAGGCCTTCGACCTGGTGGAACATCGGCGAATGGGTCTGGTCGCTGTCGCTGCGGTAGACCTTGCCGGCGGCGATCATGCGCAGCGGTGGCGCGTGCTCGCCCATGTAGCGCACCTGCACCCCGGAGGTATGCGTGCGCAGCAGGCGGCCATCGCCAAAGTAGAAGGTGTCGTGCATCGCACGCGCCGGATGGTGCGGCGGGAAGTTCAGCGCTTCGAAGTTGTGCCAGTCGTCCTCGATTTCCGGGCCTTCGGACAACTCGTAGCCCAGGCGACCGAAGATCTCGGTGATGCGCTCCAGCGTGCGGGTCACCGGGTGCAACCCACCACGGCCACCGCGACGGCCCGGCAGGGTGATGTCGATGGCTTCAGCGGACAGGCGCGCATCCAGGGCGGCGTCTTCGAGTACCGCCTTGCGCTCGGCCAGCGCCGTGGTCAGCGTGTCGCGCGCGCGGTTGATCGCTTCGCCGGCGGCCTTGCGCTCGTCGGCCGGCAAGGCGCCAAGCTGTTTCAGCTGCGAGGTGATGCTGCCACTCTTGCCCAGCAGGGCCACGCGCAGCTGTTCCAGCGCATCGGGGCTCTGGGCGGCAGCCACATCGGCCAGCGCCTGGGCGGTCAGGGATTGGATGTCACTCATGGGTGCCGGAACCTCGGGTCGGATATGCCCTCGCGATGCGCGAAGGGCCGACCCCCGTCGCCACCGCTGTCCGGCCGCCGCGCGTTGCGCTGGCCACCGCACAAAAAAGAATGGGGAAGGACTTGCGCCCTTCCCCATGCATTGCCTTACCTGCGGGTGTTGCGTCAACGGCAACGACCGAGGAGGACTTATGCCGCCAGAGCGCCCTTGGCTTTTTCAGCCAGCGCGGCAAAACCGGCCGCGTCGTGCACGGCGATGTCTGCCAGCACCTTGCGGTCCAGGGTGATGCCAGCCTTCAGCAGGCCGTTCATGAAACGGCTGTAGCTCAGGCCATTGATGCGGGCCGCGGCATTGATACGGGTGATCCACAGCGAGCGGAAATTACGCTTCTTCTGCTTACGACCGATGTACGCGTACTGCTGGGCCTTGATGACGGCCTGCTTGGCAACGCGGAAGACCTTGCGACGGGCATTGTAGTAGCCCTTCGCCAGAGTCAGGATTTTCTTGTGGCGGCGACGCGCCTGTACGCCACGCTTTACTCGTGCCATGTGTCAGTTCCTCAGAGGTAAGGGAGCATGCGGTCCAGACGGCCGGCGTCTTCTGCGCGGACGTGATTCGTCTGACGCAGGTTACGCTTACGCTTGGTCGCTTTCTTCGTGAGGATATGGCTACGGTTGGCGTGGCCGCACTTGTACTTGCCCGAGGCGGTCTTGCGGAAACGCTTGGCCGCCGCCCGGTTGGTCTTGATCTTGGGCATTGCTATGTCCTTGATGGGATTTGACCCTGGTTTCTGACTGATCTGGCGGTGGCCTGGGCCACTCTTTCCGTCCTGCCATGATCCGCGTACGACCCCTCCTGATGGGTCGAGCCGGCAATCATACAGGGGAAATGGGCCTCGGGCAACGCCCCGGCATGCCATGACGAAGACCGGGGGCCAAAAAGCAGAAAGGCGCCAGCGGCGCCCTCCTCCCGTTGCATTCAGCTGCCAGGCGCCCGCGAGGGGCAGCCCGTGCCGCCTTATGTCTTCTTCTTCGGAGCAATCATCATCACCATCTGGCGGCCTTCCAGGCGCGGACGGGATTCGATCACGATGTCCTCGCCCAGATCGGTTTCGATCCGGTTGGCCATCTCGCGACCCAGTTCCTGATGGCTCATTTCACGGCCACGGAAGCGGATGTTGACCTTGATCTTGTCGCCCTCTTCGAGGAAACCGCGCATCTTGCGCAGCTTGATCTGGTAGTCGCCCTCGTCCGTGACCGGACGGAACTTCACTTCCTTGATCTCGACCTGCTTGCTCTTCTTCTTGGCTTCGCTGGCTTTCTTCTGGGCTTCGAACTTGAACTTGCCGAAGTCCATCACCTTGCACACCGGCGGATCGGCCTGCGGCTGGATTTCAACCAGGTCCAGGCCTTCTTCCTCGGCCATCGCCAAGGCTTCGTCGCGCGTCAGCACGCCGATCATTTCGCCGTCGCTGCCGATCACGCGTACGCGCGGCACGCGGATTTCCTGATTCTTGCGGTTCTGTTTGTTGTCAGGGGTACTGATATTGCAATCTCCCAAGGGTATCGAACCGGTCCGCGCGCCATTGCACACGGACCGGACCTTTGATTACGCGCCCTCGGCCTGCAGCCGTTCAATGAAGGCCTGGAGACTCATGCTGCCCAGGTCCTCGCCGGAACGCGTACGCACCGCCACGGCGCCGTTTTCCTTTTCGCGGTCACCAATGACCAGCAGGTACGGCACGCGCTGAAGCGTGTGCTCGCGAATCTTATAACCGATCTTCTCATTACGCAAATCGGCGACCACGCGGAAGCCTTGATCCGCAAGGGATTTGCGCACCTCGCTCACGTATTCAGCCTGGGCATCGGTAATGTTGGCCACCACCACCTGGGTCGGGGCCAGCCAGGCCGGGAACTGGCCGGCGTGGTGCTCGATCAGGATGCCGATGAAGCGCTCCATCGAACCGACGATCGCCCGGTGCAGCATGACCGGGTGCTTCTTCTGGCTGTTCTCATCCACGTACTCGGCGCCGAGGCGGCCGGGCATCATGAAATCGACCTGCATGGTGCCCAGCTGCCAAGTACGGCCGATGGCGTCCTTCAGGTGGTATTCGATCTTCGGGCCGTAGAAAGCGCCCTCGCCCGGCAGTTCCTGCCATTCCACGCCGCAGCTGGACAGCGCCGAGCGCAGCGCGCCCTCGGCCTTGTCCCACGTTGCGTCGTCGCCCAGGCGCGATTCCGGACGCAGCGCGATCTTGATCTGGATGTCCTCGAAGCCGAAGTGCTGGTACACCGCCAGCGCCTGCTGGTGGAACGCGGTTACTTCGCCTTCGATCTGCGATTCGGTGCAGAACACATGGCCGTCGTCCTGGGTGAAGCCACGCACGCGCAGGATGCCGTGCAGCGCGCCGGACGGCTCGTTGCGATGGCATGAACCGAATTCACCGTAGCGGATCGGCAGGTCGCGATAGCTGTGCAGGCCCTGGTTGAACACCTGGATGTGGCCCGGGCAGTTCATCGGCTTCACCGCATAGGTGCGCTTCTCCGATTCGGTGAAGAACATGTTCTCCTTGTAGTTGTCCCAGTGCCCGGACTGCTTCCACAGCGACACATCCAGGATCTGCGGGCAGCGCACTTCGCCATAGCCGCTGTTGCGGTAGACGCGGCGCATGTACTGCTCCACCACCTGCCACAGCGCCCAGCCCTTGGGGTGCCAGAACACCAGGCCCGGCGCCTCCTCCTGCAGGTGGAACAGGTCCTGCTGCTTGCCGATGCGACGGTGGTCGCGCATTTCTGCTTCTTCGATGCGCTTGATGTACGCATCGAGCTGCTTCTTGTCGGCCCAGGCGGTACCGTAGATGCGCTGCAGCTGTTCGTTCTGCGCATCACCGCGCCAGTACGCACCGGAAATGCGGGTCAGCTTGAAGGCCTTCAGGAAGCGCGTGTTGGGCACGTGCGGGCCGCGGCACATGTCCACGTATTCCTGGTGGTAATACATGCCCATGGCCTGGATGTCCGGCGACATGTCCTCGATCAGGCGCAGCTTGTAGTCCTCGCCACGCGCCCTGAAAATTTCCACGACTTCAGCGCGCGGGGTCACCTTCTTGACCACGTCGTAGTCCTGGGCGATCAACTCGCCCATGCGCTTTTCGATCGCCGCCAGGTCATCCGGGGTGAACGGACGCTCGGACTGGATGTCGTAATAGAACCCTTCGGCGATGACCGGACCGATCACCATCTTGGCGTCCGGGTACAGCTGCTTGACTGCATGACCGACCAGGTGCGCGCTGGAGTGGCGGATGATCTCCACGCCCTCCTCGTCCTTGGCGGTGATGATGCGCAGGGTCGCGTCCTTGGCGATCACGTCGCTGGCATCGACCAGCACGCCATCGACCGAACCGGCGATGGTGGCCTTGGCCAGGCCGGCACCGATCGACTGGGCCACCTCCATGACGCTGACGGGATGTTCGAATTCGCGGCGGCTGCCGTCGGGAAGAGTGATCGTGATCATCGAAATGGCTTCTTGCTGTGCCCGCGCGGCGGGCTGGCATGCGGATCCGGGCAAGGCCCGGGCAATAAAAAAGCGCCGCGAGGGCGCCTGGATGGGAGCCTTCGGGTGCAGGTCAGCAGTGGGCGATGGTAGTGCTCATGTCACACGCTCGGCCGGCGCTTGGCGCGGGCCACCTGGATCCAGTGGGAGGGCTGTGGTTGATCTTAAACCAGCGCGGCACAAAGCCCAAGGGCATCGGCCGCAGTCGCCTGAATAGCGGATACTGGATCGCGCAAAAGTCAATGATTACCATACGCGTGTGTCGCTGCACCTTCTACCCTCCGGATCCCCGATGACCCCGCTTCCTGATCGTCGTCCCTCGTTGTACCTGGCGGGACTCCCACGCTGATGCAGGTGCCCACCATCGGATTGTCCTCGCTGGGCTTCTGCTCGCTGGCGATGCTGGCCACCGCACTGTCCGCACTGGCGTTCTATGCCGCTTCGCCTCATTGCCGCTGGCCACGGCTTCATCGCGCCGGCCGGCTGGGCCGGGAGATCGGCACCGTGGCAGCCGTTGCCGGCCTGTGGCTGTGGATGGCCGACCTGGGTGTCGGCGCCGGCCTGGTGATCGCCCTGTGCGTGTGGATGGCGATCGCCATGCTGCTGCCCACGCTGGCGGCCTGGCACCGTCCGGCCGCGCTGCCGGCCAGGAAGCCGCGCTGATGTGGCCGCGCGCCTTTGCCGGCCTCATTGCGGGCCTGTTCGTGGCCGCCGCTATCACCGGACTGATCGCATGGTTGCCGCGCGGCCCCTGGGCCTCCGCGCTGGTGCCCAGCCTGATCGCCTTCATCCCGCTGTGGATGCTGGCGGCGGTGTGGGCCTTCAGCTTCCGCAGCGGGGCGCGCGCATGGGGCGTAATGGGCGCCTGTGCTACCGGTGGCTTCCTCCTGCTGTGGCTGCTGCGCCTGTCCGGCGCAGTGCAATGAGAATGATCCAATGAAGTTCAGCTCGCAGACCCTGCGCACCTTCACCACGCTGCATACCTGGGTCGGCCTGGTGGCCGGCTTCGCGCTGTTCGTGGCGTTCTACGCCGGCGCGCTGACGGTGTTCCACCATGACATCCCGCTGTGGCAGACGCCGGCATCGGTGGACCAGCCCGCCGCCACCCTGGCCGACGCGCAACGCCTGTTGGACGGCGTGCTGGAACGCCATCCGGCCGCGCGCGCGCACATGGGCATGACCTTCCCCGGCGGCGACCATCCGCAGCCGATCGCCTACTGGCAGGACGCCAAGGGAACTTGGCAATACGCCTGGCTGGACCACTACGACGGCAGCCTCACCCCGCCGCAGACCGGGCTGGCCGAACTGGTCAACGAACTGCACTACACGCTGGGCCTGCCGGTGGCCGGCCTCTACCTGATGGGCATCGTCAGCCTGCTGTACGGCGTGGCGCTGCTCAGCGGGCTGGTGATCCACCTGCCGAAGCTGGCCGGCGACCTGTTCGCGCTGCGCCCGGGCCGCAACCTGAAACAGTTCTGGCAGGACGCGCACAACATCATCGGCGTGCTCAGCCTGCCCTTCCACCTGATGTTCGCGGTCACCGGGGCACTGCTGTGCCTGGTGTTCCTGCAGATGGCCCTGCTCAACCCACTGATCTACGACGGCAAGCTGATGCAGGCGGTACCGTCGGCGATGGATACCGCGCCGGTCCGGGCAGCCAGCGGCACCGCCGGCGACGCGGTCAAGCTGGCCGACCTGCATGCGCGTTCGCTGCAGGTGGCCCGCGATCAGGGCGTGCAGGGCTTCGAACCGGCCTACCTGAAGCTGGCCAACGCCGGCGACGCCGCCGCCACCATCGAGATCACCGGCGAGTCCGAAGGCACGCTCGGTCCGGCCGGCGCGGTCGCCTTCGACGTCGCCAGCGGCCGCCTGCTGGCCAGCCAGTTGCCGGGCCGCCGCGATGCCAACCATGCCACCCTGAGCGCGGCCTATGCCCTGCACTTCGGCGAGTTCGGCAATGGCGTGGTGGCCTGGCTGTATTTCCTGCTGGGCCTGGGCGGCGCCTTCCTGTTCTACTCCGGCAACCTGTTGTGGATCGAATCGCGGCGCAAGCGGCGACAGGTCGAGCAAGGCCGCGCGCAGGTCAACATGGCGCGCGCCACGGTCGGGGTCTGCATCGGGCTGGTGGTGGCGATCTCGGCCGCCTTCGTCGCCGCGCAGGTGCTGGAGCGCGTGGCACCGCCGTCGGTGGAGGCCGGCATCCGTTGGGTGTGCTTCCTGACCTGGGGCGCGTGCGCACTGTGGGCCGCACTGCGTCGCCCGGCCCAGGCCGCGCGTGAACTGCTGTGGGCCGCCGCCGTGGTAACCGCACTGGTACCGCTGGCGCACGGCGCGCTGAGTGGATGGTGGTGGTGGACCAGCGCCGGTCATGGCCACTGGGCGTTGTTCTGGGTGGACGCGGTGGCGCTGGCCATGGCGGTGGGGTTTGCGGTGCTGGCGCGTGCGACGACGCGACGGGCCCGGCATGGCGATCCACACAGCGTGTGGGCGGACTGACGATCAACGCATGCGCAGGATCACTCACTGCACGCGCAGGCGCCCAGGCACGGATGGACCCGTCGCGTGCTATCGACATTGCCCATGCGCCAACGGTAATGCCCTAGCCATCATTGCGCTTTCGACCCGCCCTTTCCTGGTGCATTTTCCGCTGCCGCCAGCGCGCTGGTGAGCTGAAGCTTGACGCACCAACCGGTCCGTCAAAGCGAGGTCAGCCAATGAAGCGTCATGATTTTCCCGCCACCGACACGGCTCAGGCGGTCCCCCGCGACCCCGTCCGCAGAAGACTGATGGCCGCTGCGGCACTTGGATGCACGTCTCTCGCAGCCGGTTCCCTGCAGGCCTCGCCAACCCGGCAGACGACGCTCCGGATCGATACCCGGCTACCCGCCATCACGGCGCCCAGCGAGCCAGCCGGCGAGCTCTACGACCTGATGCGCGAGTCAACCCTTGGCGCCCTTTATCAAACTCCCGTGGTGGGTGGGCTGCTCTCCTACGTGGGAGCCCTGTTTCTTCCCAAACAAGGCAAGGCGCCTGAGCAGATGTGGCGCGAATACACCGACAAGCGCATTTCTGAAACCGTATTCAATCTGGTGAAGGCCGATCTTGAAGGATTGACCAGCGTCTCAAGACTCTACCGGGATGCAGTAACGGCGCAGGATCGTCCGACGATCCATTCGCAGAGCATAGCGAGCAATACCCAGTTCTCAGCGCTCATTCCACGCTTCCAGCTGCAGGCTGAGCAGATAGCGTTGCTACCTCTGTTCGTCGTCGCTGCGACGCTGCATCTGACGCTGCTGAGGGATATCGCCCTGACCGGACTGGAGATCGGTTTCAGCATCGAATCGGTGCAGAACTACAAAAACGAGCTCAGCAACCGGATCGAAGCCTATACACGCCACGTCGACGCTACCGTGGAAGCAGCCATCGACAAAGCGCGCAGGGACAACCCCTACGAAGACACGTCCGCCCGACGCAACCAGCCACTTTCGTCGATGCTGGCCGAGAAGGCGCGGCTGCAGCTTGAAGTCATCGACCAGCGTGACACCTGGTACGCATTCGATGCGGCAAAGTACCCCGACAGGAAACGCGTATGGCTGCTGCGGGAGATTTTCTCCCCGATCGCGGGCTGGTGGGATCTGGAGTCACGCGCACCCGACGAAATTCCGGACTGGAAGACCCCTGGGACACGCATCAACCGGCTCGAAGTCTGGGTTCGTTCGCAGTGGCGCACCCACTGGCTGTCTGCAGTGAAGCTGCATTACGACCAGACGGACGAGACATTGCAGACCGGCGAGATCTGGGGGGAGCGTTCTGAACTCGCTATTGACCCTTCCTTCTGGTTCAAAAGCGCAGTGACGGCGCGCAGCGCCGGGGTCGCCCAGATGGCGTTGACCGACAATCATGGGCGGATCGTACGCGCGGGAAGACGCGAGCTCGAAGGCAGCGAAATCAAGATAAAGAGCGGCTATGCACAACATGGGCTCCAATCGATCCGCAGCGTGGGCAAAGGCCGCAGCAGTGGCGCAGCGCATGGCGCGATCAGCGGTCTCGTTTACGGTTTTGGCCTGGAGCGACCCGGCGTCATGCGCATCCACCCGGAGACCGATGCACGGATTGCTCCCGTCATTGCGCCCCACCTGATCGATTGGATACGCAGACCGGTGCGCTGACAGCGAACTCCACAGCATGTTCCGCCGGGAGAAAGCGGGCTTTACGCCCACTTTCTCTTCCAGGAGCCCACTGCTGGCGCATCGGTTGCCTGCGATGAAGGGGTCTTCAATGACCGTTACTCAAGCAGACATTCTTGCCCAACAGGCGAGACCACAATGGTTCAGTCCGCAATCCACCTGAGCAACTGCGGCGCCATGTTGGGCGCCAGCCGATCGTAGCTTTGCAGACTGATCGGGACGGCCTCCTGGTTGAGCAACTGGAAGCCCACGATAAGGCTGCCCACTGAGGTCAGCGCGGGCGCCCGGCCATGACCCACCGACCTTATGGATGACACGCGATGCCCCGTGTAGCTGATGGAGGCTGTATTGGCGCCGGAGTTGGGACCGCCACCCTGCCAGAACGTTCCGTTGTTATGGTCGACTTCCAGACGGGTAATGCCCTGCAGGTATCTCGCCCTGACCCTGCTCAAATGGAACGATTTGTTCCGTAGGAACAAGCGTTTGCCTTGGGTCGCACGAGATCCGGTTTCCAGCTCGGATCCATCCTGGTACACGACGTGGATTCCCTGGAGCCATGACGCACCGCCGGCTGTGCTGAATGTGCTCAATCCCAGCTCTTTTATCCGCGATGCCGGCGGCTGCCACGTCGGCAGGGCGTCTGGCGAAATATTCTTCCTGTCCCACTTGCCGATGATGGGAGAGAGAACTTCGCGGTTCAGCCGGACCGCGACCGGCGCGGGGAAGCGTACCGGGTCGAACGCATACCAGGTATCGCGCATGTCGATGACGGCGATCTGCAGTGCTGCCTTTACCTGCAGCATCTGCGTCAACGGCTTGTTGCTCTCGTAGTAATCCCCCTTGCGCCAGTCGTAGGGATTGTTCACCCTGGCCGCCTGGATGGCGGCGGCGACGTATCGGTCAACATGCGCGGTGTAACGGGCAATGCAGTCCTTGGCCTGTGCTTCCAGCGTACTGCGATAGGCCGGCGTGTAACCCAGGTCGACCGCCTTCAATGCCATGTCGCGCAGCAAAGCAAGATGCAGCGAGGCGGCAATGACGTAAAGGGGGAGCAAGGATACTTCCTGTCCCACTTGGGCGAAGCGGGGCACAGCGCCTACGAACTGGGTATTGGCGGCAATGCTCTGCGTGCTGATCGCGACCAGGTCCCCGGAGCGCACCGCATCGGCGTACAGCTGCACTACCCCGGTGAGGCCAAAGAGATCAGCCTTCACCAATTGCAACAGCGCCTCGGAAATCCGCGCGTCGACAATCTCACGCCACAGCTGCTCTGCGGAGTTTCCGACGGCAGGAATGAACAGCGCGCCCAGATAGGAAAGGAAGCCGCCCACTACCGGCACCAGATTCAGCCCTGCCAGCAGTGACTCGCGCAGGACCGTGAGCGCGTCGTCACCGGCGCTGGCTTTGGCTTCCCTGCCAATGGGTTCACCCCATGAATCCACCAAGCCTTGGTGGGCCAGCAACGGTGCCGCTACCAGGCAGGCTGAACCGGCCAGCGCGGACTGCATCAGGCGGCGCCTGCCGGGATCCTCGATCGGAGCGACCGGGTTACGGAGATGGGAATTACGGAATTCTGACGACATGGGCGTGGACCTCTTTGACTTCTGCGTGGATGCGCCAACGCCATAGGAATTCTTCGCGACGGGGACCAGGTCCTTGCCCGCAAGAATCACGATGGTGCCGGCGTGCCCACTGTTGGTCAGCCAGGGTCGACCCCGCACATCCCCGGTGCATCGCCTGCCACGTACAGCACCCTGCATCGCAGCTGCCCCTCATCTGGTTGTCCGGGACGCAGCCGCCCATGCCGATGGCGCACCCCGGCGTGCCGTCGATGCCCCGTTCCGTGCCGGAACCACAGGCAAAGAAAAAGCGGGCCGAAGCCCGCTTTTTCATTCCAGCAGAGGTGCGGCGGCCGATTACTCGGCAGACACACCCTCGCCTTCTTCGACGGCCTTCATCGACAGGCGGATACGGCCCTGCTTGTCGACTTCCAGCACCTTGACCTTGACCACATCGCCTTCCTTCAGCACGTCGCCGACCTTCTCGACGCGGTCGCTGGAGATCTGCGACACGTG
>NZ_JBJDOQ010000006.1:53321-65960 GCF_044901215.1 Stenotrophomonas sp. NPDC078853
ATACTTTAACGGCAGCAACTTGAAGAAGGCAACGAATACCATTATATTGGATACATTGAATAAGTATATGCTAAACTTCTCGAAGTACGAGGTGAACTGATAGATGCGGGCCTTTGCAGCCTGCGCAGCGATGGCATTGACCGAGGCGATGATGATGGTGCCGTCATCCTGGATGTCGATCTGGGTGCCGGTTTCCTTGGTGATCGCCTGGATGGTGGAACCGCCCTTGCCGATCACTTCGCGGATCTTGTCCGGGTGGATCTTGATGGTCAGCAGGCGCGGCGCGTAGTCCGACAGCTCCTGGCGCGGTGCCGTCAGGCCGTGGGCCATCTCGCCCAGGATGTGCAGACGGCCGGCCTTGGCCTGCTGCAGTGCCTGCTTCATGATCTCTTCGGTGATGCCTTCGATCTTGATGTCCATCTGCAGGGCGGAGTTGCGCTCAGCGGTACCGGCCACCTTGAAGTCCATGTCACCCAGGTGATCTTCGTCACCCAGGATGTCGGACAGGACGACGAAACGCTCGCCTTCCTTGACCAGACCCATGGCGATACCGGCCACCGGCGACTTGACCGGCACGCCGGCGTCCATCAGGGCAAGCGAGGAACCGCACACCGAGGCCATCGACGAGGAGCCGTTGGATTCGGTGATTTCCGACACCACGCGGATGGTGTACGGGAAGGCTTCCAGCGACGGCATCACGGCGAGGACGCCGCGCTTGGCGAGGCGGCCGTGGCCGATCTCGCGACGCTTCGGGCCCATCATGCGGCCGGTCTCACCCACCGAGTACGGGGGGAAGTTGTAATGGAACAGGAAGTTGTCCTTGTACTCACCGGACACGGCGTCGATCACCTGACCGTCGCGGGCGGTGCCCAGCGTGATGGTCACGATAGCCTGCGTTTCACCGCGGGTGAACAGCGAGGAGCCATGGGTACGCGGCAGGATGCCGGTCTTCACGGCGATCGGGCGGACGGTGTCCAGCGCACGGCCATCGATGCGGACCTTGGTGTCCAGCACCGAGTTGCGCATGGTGCTGTATTCCAGCTCACCGAACTCCTTGGACAGCTCGGCCGGATTCCAGCCTTCGGCGGCCACGCGGCCAGCCAGCGACTCGAACACGTCCTTCTTGATCGCCGAGATGGCGTCACGGCGCTGCAGCTTGTCGCGCACCTGGAAGGCTTCGCCCAGACGCGGGCCGATGGCTTCCTGCAGGGCGCTGATCAGCACGTCGTTCTTGGCCGGGGCGGTCCAGGTCGACGGCTTGGTGCCGGCTTCCACGGTCAGCTCGTTGATCGCGTTGATGACCTTCTGCATTTCGCGGTGACCGAAGGTCACGGCGCCCAGCATCACGTCTTCGGACAGCAGCGCGGCTTCGGATTCGACCATCAGCACGGCGTTGGAGGTACCGGCGACAACCAGTTCCAGCTCCGAATCCTTCAGCTCGGTCACGGTCGGGTTGAGGATGTACTCACCGTTCTTGTAACCGACCTTGGCAGCGGCGATCGGACCCTTGAACGGGGTGCCGGCCAGCGACAGCGCGGCCGAGGCACCGATCAGCGCGGCGATGTCGCCGTCGATGTCCGGGTTCAGCGACATCACCGTGGCGATGATCTGCACTTCGTTCTTGTAGTCTTCCGGGAACAGCGGACGGATCGGGCGATCGATCAGGCGCGAAATCAGCGTCTCTTTCTCGGTCGCACGGCCTTCACGCTTGAAGAAGCCACCCGGGATACGGCCACCGGCGTAGAACTTCTCCTGATAGTCACAGGTCAGGGGGAAGAAGTCCTGGCCCTCACGCGCGCTCTTTGCGGCAACGGCGGAGACCAGCAGCACGGTATCGTCGAACTTGACGATGACGGCACCGCCGGCCTGGCGGGCGATTTCGCCGGTCTCAAGCGTGACGGTGTGTTTGCCGTACTGGAAGGTTTTGGTGATTTTTGCCACGGAGGGTGTCCTTGGGATGCTGTCTGCGAATGGACCGTCGGCGACCCGTGCCGCCTGCGGGTGACCGGTCGTTCCGGTCTGAATGCGATGGGTATTACGGTGCTACAAAACAAAACCGCGGCGCATCGCTGCGCCGCGGACGATTCGTTGCTTAGCGACGCAGGCCAAGCTTTTCGATCAGACCCTTGTAACGGGTCACGTCTTTCTTCTTCAGGTAGTCGAGCAGGCTGCGGCGGCGGTTGACCATCTGCAGCAGGCCACGACGGCTGTGGTGATCTTTCTTGTGGGTCTTGAAGTGGCCGGTCAGCAGTTCGATGCGGGCGGTCAGCAGGGCGACCTGGACTTCCGGGGAACCGGTGTCGGCGGCGCTGCGCTTGTTGTCTTCAATAACCTTCTGGGTGTCGATCGACATTTTCTTTTCTCTTCTGATGCGGGGCCAGCAGGAACGTGTTCACGCACCGCTTGGCTCGCCGTAGGCTGATGATGATCCTGCACGACGCAGGGTGCCCGTGAAAGGGCCGCAAAATTGTAACGGGAGCGCCCTCCCGGAACAAGGTCCGGGGCTGAATGGCCCCGGCGGATGTCACCGATTGAAGCGCCGCTGGGACGCCAGCAGCCCGCTTTCATCGACCTGCCCCAGCCCGCAGGCAGCGCCGTCAGCGCCATGGACCACCACCAGGCCTTGCGGCCAGCGGGTGTCGCGTTGACGCTGGCCCAGGCAGAAGCGGGCCGCCTGCTGTTCATCCAGGTCGACCCGGGGGTAATCCACCAGCCCGGCCGAAAGCGGCAACAACAGGGCTTCCATGCCGGTTTCATCACCGGAATCGGCCATGCTGCGCAGCTGATCGAGGGTGACCATCGCCGGTTCGGCGAACGGCTCCACCCACAAGCGGCGCAGCGCGCTGATGTGCGCCCCGCACCCCAGCGCCTCGCCGAGGTCGCGGGCGATGCTGCGGATATAGGTGCCCGAGCCGCAGGTGACGCGCAGCCGCAGGCGGTCCGGCTGCTGCTCGAGCACCTCGATGGAGCGCACTTCGACGTCGCGTTCGGGCGCCTCGATGGCATCGCCACGACGGGCCTTCACATACAGCGGCTCCCCACCCTGCTTGAGCGCGGAATAGATCGGGGCACGCTGGCGGATGTGGCCGGTCAGCGCCGCAAGTGCAGCCTGCAGGGCATCGGCACTGATCTCCGGCACCGGGCGCCGCAGCAGCACCTGCCCTTCAGCATCATCGGTATCGGTGGTCTGGCCGAGCACGACTTCCGCATCGTAGGCCTTGGCCGAGCCGAGCAGCAGGCCGGCGATCTTGGTGGCCTCGCCGAAACACAGCGGCAGCAGGCCGGTGGCCAGCGGGTCCAGGCTGCCGGTGTGGCCGCCCTTCTCGGCACGGAACAGGCGCCGGGCGACCTGCAGGGCCGCGTTGGAGCTCATGCCGCTGGACTTGTCGAGCAGCAGGATGCCGTCCAGGCGACGGAATTGGATACGTGTCATGGATATTCATCGTAGCGCCGGGCACTCCGCGGCGGGCAGGATCCGTGATGCAGGCAGTCGCCGGGGTTCATCCGGCGCCAGCGGATCCTTACTCTTCGTTGCCTTCGCGCTTCTTTTCCGCCGCGACGGTGTCGGGCAGTTCACGCAGCAGGTTGTCGATGCGCTCGCCGCGATCGACCGAATCGTCGTAATGGAAATGCAGCTCGGGCACGTGGCGCAGCTTCATCGCACGCGCCAGTTCCATGCGCAGGTGCCAGGCCAGTTCCTTCAGACCCTTCATCGCCTCTTCGGAGCGCTCGGCCATCAGCGCGGTCACGAAGATCTTGGCATGGGACATGTCGCGGGTGATTTCCACATCGGACACGCTGACCGAGGGCAGCCCGTGTTCGCGCACGGCGTTATGCACCAGGGTGCCAAGTTCGCGGCGGATCTGGGCGGAAACACGGTCGGTTCGATGGAAAGTCTTGGGCACGCGGCAGGGCTCTTTTATTTGGGGGGTGACACGGTGAACGGTGATGCCTTGAAGCAGGACCGGGCCTTTCGGCCCGGTCCCTTGCAGCATTACAGGGTGCGCGGCACTTCGATACGCTCGAAGCACTCGATCTGGTCACCCGGCTTGACGTCGTTGTACGCCTTCACGCCGATACCGCACTCGGTACCATTGCGGACTTCGTCGACGTTTTCCTTGAAGCGACGCAGCGATTCCAGCTCGCCCTCGAACACCACGACACTGTCGCGGAGCACGCGGATCGGCTTGTTCCGCTTGACGATGCCTTCCACGATCATGCAGCCGGCGACAGCGCCGAACTTCGAGCTGCGGAAGACGTCGCGGACATCGGCGATACCGATGATCTCTTCGCGGATCTCCACACCCAGCAGACCGGAAGCCACCTGCTTCACCTGGTCGATCACGTCATAGATGATCGAGAAGTAACGCAGGTCGACGCCGTTGGATTCAATGATGCGACGGGCCGAAGCATCCGCACGCACGTTGAAGCCGATCACGGTAGCCTTCGAAGCCACCGCCGAGTTGGCGTCCGATTCGGTGATGCCGCCCACGCCGGAGTGGATCACGTTGATGCGGATGTCGTCGTTGGACAGACCCACCAGCGCCTGGCTGAGTGCCTGCACCGAACCCTGCACGTCGGCCTTGATGACCAGGTTGAGCACCTGCTGGCCCTCGCCCTTGCCGAGCGTGGCCATGATGTCTTCCATGCGGCTGCCGGCGGACTGCACCAGGCGCGATTCACGGCGCTTGGTTTCGCGCTGCTGCGCCACGTCCTTGGCCAGACGCTCGTCTTCGACCACCACGAAATCATCGCCCGCTTCCGGCACGCCGGACAGACCCAGCACCTGCACCGGGATCGACGGACCGGCCTGGTCAGGCTGCTTGCCGGTTTCGTCGAACAGGGCACGCACGCGGCCGTACTGGATGCCGCACACCAGGTAGTCGCCCTTCTTCAGCGAACCCTGCTGCACCAGCACCGTCGCGACCGGGCCACGGCCCTTGTCCAGCGAGGATTCGATGACCACGCCGCTGGCGCGGCCGTCGGCCACGGCCTTCAGTTCCAGCAGTTCGGCCTGCACGGAAATGGCTTCCAGCAGGTCGTCGATGCCGAGACCGGCCTTGGCCGAGATCTCCACCATCTGGATGTCACCACCGAAGTCTTCGGATACGACCTGCTCGGTGAGCAGTTCGTTCTTCACGCGCATCGGGTCGGCACCGGACTTGTCGATCTTGTTGATCGCCACGATCAGCGGCACGTTCGCCGAACGCGCGTGCTGGATCGCTTCCTTGGTCTGCGGCATGACGCCGTCATCGGCAGCCACCACCAGCACCACGATGTCGGTCAGCTTGGCGCCGCGGGCACGCATGGAGGTGAAGGCGGCATGGCCCGGGGTATCCAGGAAGCTGATCACGCCCTTCGGCGTTTCCACGTGGTACGCACCGATGTGCTGGGTGATGCCACCCGCTTCGCCGGTGGCGACCTTGGTGCGGCGGATGTAATCCAGCAGCGAGGTCTTGCCGTGGTCGACGTGGCCCATGATGGTGACCACCGGCGGACGCGAGACGGCTTCGCCGCGCTCTTCACCGGTAGCAGCCAGCAGTGCCTCTTCGACGTCGTCATTGCCGGCGCGGACCACCACGTGGCCGAGTTCTTCGGTCACCAGTGCCGCGGTGTCGTGGTCGATGCTCATGGTGATGGTCGCCATGACGCCCATCTTGAACAGGGCCTTGACCACTTCGCCGCCCTTCAGGGCCAGCTTCTGCGCCAGGTCGGCGACGGTGATGCTGTCGCCGATCGCCACTTCACGCACGACCGGAGCCGTCGGCCGCTCGAACGCGTGCGGACCACTGTTCTGGCTGCCGCGCATGTCGCGACGGCCCGGCTGCGGGCGGCTGCCCGGACGGCCACGGTTGTTGCTGTTGCTGTTGCCACGGCGCGCACGGTCGGCGGCGGACAGATGCATCTGGCCAGCGAAACGATCACCACCCGGGCGATCGGTACGGGCCGGGCCGCGGTTGTTGCGGTCATCCGAACGCGGCGGTGCGGCACCACGCGGCGGCGCGGACGGGCCACCGGCCGGCGGACGTGCGGCGCGCGGGGCGGCCGGCGCGGCATCGGCAGCCGGGCGCGCAGCAGCCGGACGGCTGGCGGCAGCGGCTTCGGCGGCCTTGGCGGCGATGGCAGCTTCTTCAGCAGCCTTCTTCTCGGCCTCGGCACGTTCCTTGGCGGCAACTTCTTCCTCGCGCTTGCGCACGATGGCTTCATCGCGGAGGCGGTCCTTCTCCGCCAACGCTGCCTGTTCATCAAGATTGCGCTGGCGGGATTCCTCCAGCTTGCGCAGGATGTCGGCGCGCTCCTCATCCGGGGTCATGCGCGCGGCCGCCTTGTCGTAGGTGCGCTTCTGGCGCACTTCCACGTTCACGGTGGTCTTGCTGCGACCCGCGTTCACCGTCACTTCCTGGTGCTTGCGGCGGTTCAGGGTGATTTTCTTGGAAGCCTCGGTGGCTTCTTCGACGGCCTGCTCGGGCTTGCCGTGGGCACGACGAAGGAAGCCCAGGAGCTTCACTTTCTCGGTGCTGGTCACGACCTGTTCGGGACCGCTGAACTTCATGCCGGCACCCGCCAGCTGTTCCAGCAGTTTTTCAACCGGTGTATTGACCAGTTCGGCAAGCTTGCGGATGGTGGTTTGCTGCGACATTCGGATCCTATGATCTTGAGGGCGCCCCCCCGTTTGTGGAGGTAGCGCGGATTCTACGCCCTGATCGGCTCAGGGCCCTGTTCATTGCCGGCTCATTCGCCGCGTTCCAGTCGGGCGATCTCCTCGGCGCGGGCGGACAGGATCAGCGCCGCGGCGCGCTCCTGGTCCAGCCCCTCGATGCCGAATTCAACCACCTCGTCGGCAGCCAGGTCCGACAGGTCCTCACCGGTGCGCACGCCATGGCTGGCCAGGGCGTAGGCGGTAACCTCGTCCATGCCTTCCAGGGCGAGCAGGTCGTCGGCAGGAACGCCGTCTTCCAGGCCTTCTTCAACGGCCAGCGCCTCGTTGAGCAGCGCGTCACGGGCACGTGCGCGCAGTTCTTCGACGATGTCCTCGTCGAAGCCTTCCACCGCCAGCAGTTCGCCGACGGGTACATAAGCGATTTCTTCCACGGTACCGAAGCCTTCGCTGACCAGGATGCCAGCGATTTCCTCGTCCACTTCCAGCTTGTCCATGAACAGCTGGCGGGCCGAGGTCTGCTCGGCTTCGGACTTGGCGGTGACCTGGTCCTGGGTCATCACGTTCAACTGCCAACCGGTCAGGCGGCTGGCCAGGCGCACGTTCTGGCCGCCCTTGCCGATCGCCTGGGCCAGCCGGTCTTCGGCGACAGCCAGGTCCATCGAGTGCTTGTCTTCATCGACGATGATCGACTGCACTTCGGCCGGCGCCATCGCATTGATGACGAAGTTGGCCGGGTTCTCGTTCCACAGCACGATGTCCACGCGCTCGCCATTGAGCTCGTTGGACACCGCCTGTACGCGCGAACCACGCATGCCGATGCACGCACCGATCGGATCGGTACGGGTGTCGTGGGCCAGCACGGCGATCTTGGCGCGGTCGCCCGGATCACGTGCACAGGCCATGATTTCCACCAGGCCCTGGCCGACTTCCGGCACTTCCAGCTTGAACAGCTCGATCATGAACTCCGGCGCAGCGCGGCTGATGAACAGCTGCGGGCCACGCGGTTCGGAGCGCACTTCGGCCAGGTAGCCGCGCACGCGGTCACCGGCACGCAGCACGTCGCGCGGGATGCCCTTGTCCTTCGGGATGAAGCCCTCGGCGTTGCCGCCCAGGTCGACGAAGATGTTGCCGCGCTCGGCGCGCTTGACCACACCGGTGATCAGCTCGCCGACGCGATCCTTCCAGGCATCGACGACCTGCTGCCGCTCGGCTTCGCGCACACGCTGCACGATGACCTGCTTGGCGGCCTGGGCGGCGATACGGCCGAAGTCCGGGTTTTCGATCTGTTCTTCGACGTAGTCACCAACGTCGACGCCTTCGGCTTCGTCGATGGCGTCCATCAGGCGGATCTGGCGGTCCGGGGACTCCATGACCACGTCGTCTGCCACCACTTCCCAGCGGCGGAAGGTCTGGTAGGTGCCGTCCTTGTGGTCGATGACCACGCGCGCCAGCACTTCCTCATCGGGGTAGCGCTTCTTCGCCGCCGAAGCCAGGGCGGCCTCGATCGCGTCGAAGATCACTTCACGCGGCACGCCTTTTTCATTGGCGACCGCGTCAACTACCAGCAGAAGTTCCTTGCTCATTGGCTCACTCCGCGCGCGGCTTCTTGGCCGCAGGCTCGTTGGATGGATTTTTGGTCGGCTTCGGACGCTTGGCCGGACCGGTCGGCTTGCTCGGGGCCAGCCCCAGCGCCACCCAGTCGGGCATGATGCGTGCCTTGTCGATGTTGTCGGCCGACACCACCAGGGTGGTTTTGTCGACGGTGAAGCTGATCGTGCCCTGCTCGGCATCGACCGAATCGATCCGGCCCTGCAGGCGGCGACGGTTGTCCTGCGGCAGCTTCAGCTGCACCTTGGCGTTCTGGCCCAGGTGCTGGCCGAACTGCGCCAGGTTGAACAGCGGGCGATCCACGCCCGGCGAAGACACTTCCAGCGTGTAATTGCCGCTGATCGGGTCTTCGACGTCCATCTGCGCGGACACTTCGCGACTGACGCGCTCGCAGTCCTCGACGTTGATGGTGCGCTCGTCCTGCTCGGCGATCAGCACGTCGATGTACAGACGCAACGTAGCGCCGCCGGGTGCGGGCAGATACTCGACGCCCAGCAGTTCCAGGCCCAGCGCATCGACGGTGGGGCCGAGCAGATTCGCGATTTCGGTTGCCTTGTCGCTCACAGCCTGCCTTGTTGTTGAATGTGGAAGATATCCGGACCGCGGCGGGCCCGTTCCGGAAATGCAAAAGGGCCCGCTGGGCCCTTTGTCCGGTGAAATCCGGTCATTGGATTCCGGCCGCAGGGCGCGCTGACGCGATCCCTTGCGAAGCCCAGCTTCTGGTCGAAGCCGGTGGCGGGATGATCGCGCTCCATGCAGAGCCAACCATCAGATATACCGCCAGCCCGCTGATGATAGACCTTGCACCGGGTTGGTGCAAGCTGCGCGCGCCTTTGAAGCCCCTGAAACGAGAAAAGCGACTCCGTTTCCGGAATCGCTCTCGTCTGATGCCTAGTTGGTAGCGGGGGCAGGATTTGAACCTGCGACCTTCGGGTTATGAGCCCGACGAGCTGCCAGACTGCTCCACCCCGCACCAGAAGCGGAATTATGCAGCATTCTGCTGCGCTGCGCAACCCCTGCTCCACTTTTCCGTTGTTGGGTTGGTTGGTCGAACGGGTGAGACCCCCTCGCGGCTGGTGGCTGCTCAAGCTGGAGCTGGGGGTGGGCCGGGTAATGGGGCTGGTCGGGGGACGGCAAAAGCTGCATCCATGCGGGCCTCGTTTCGCGCCATCCATGGCGCTCAACGCCCCCGCCCAGCCCCATTACCCGACCCCTGACAGGTTCCGGTGGCCGCCGGCCGCGTAATGAAAAAAAGAAAGCGGTAGCGCCGACCCATGGTCGGCGAGCGCAGCGGGCCGTTGCCTGGCACATTCCGCCGACCATGGGTCGGCGCTACCCGGGCCCCCAGGGACCTGTCGGAGGTGGGACGGGGTGGGTTGGCGGGAACGCTCATCCGCATGGATGCGGATGGCGAGCCTACACGGACGTATTCACGGCGGTTCCCGCCAATCCACCCCGTCCCACCCAACCCGCAGCCCTGCAGCTTTTGCCGTTGCCGTTGCTTCAAAACGTGACGACCAACGGTCGTCACCCACCAGAGCTCACCCACCAGAGCTCACCAGGCAGGACTGAACCCCAGAACGAAAAAAGCGACCCCGTTTCCGGAGTCGCTTGTTCGTCTTGGTAGCGGGGGCAGGATTTGAACCTGCGACCTTCGGGTTATGAGCCCGACGAGCTGCCAGACTGCTCCACCCCGCATCAGAAGTGGTTGAATTGCTGCCCCGCGAGGGAGGCCTCTTGCAACGATGTTCTGGCAGAACCGCTGCAGTCACAACTCAGGAAACGAATATTACACTAATTGCGCAGCTTTGTATCGTTTTTCAGGAAATATGTGCAAATGCCTGCTGGCACCACACCATGATCGGGTTCCAGGCCAGGCCCAGCGCCAGCAGCGCCAGCGCGTTCACGCCCAGCACCACGCCCAGCACGCGGTCGTTGTTGCGCGGCAGCGGCTCGCCCACCGGCTCATCGAAGTACATGACCTTGATCACGCGCAGGTAGTAGAACGCACCGATCACCGCGCAGATCACACCCAGCAGCGCCAGCCACAGCATGCCGCCGTTGACCGCCGCGCCCAGCACGGCCAGCTTGGTCCAGAAGCCCAGGAACGGCGGAATACCCGCCATCGACGCCATGATGCACAGGATCAGCGCCGCCATCCACGGGTTACGGGCGTTCAGGCCCTTGTAGTCGTTGATGTTCTCGGCTTCGAAGCCGTTGCGCGACATCGCGATGATCGCGCCGAAGCCGGCGGTCGACATGATCGCGTAGCTCACCGCATAGAACAGCGCGGCGGCATAGCCCTGCGAACCACCACCGGCGATGCCCATCAGCAGGAAGCCGATGTGCGACACGGTGGAGAAGGCCAGCATGCGCTTCAGGTTGTGCTGGGCGATCGCCATCAGGTTGCCGATCACCAGCGACAACGCGGCCAGGCCACCGATCAGGAGCTTCCACTCATCCGACAGCGGACCCACCCCGACTTCCAACAGGCGGTAAGCCATGCCGAACGCAGCCAGCTTCGGGGCCGAGCTGATGAACAGCGCGACCGGTGCCGGGGCACCCTGGTAGACATCGGGCAGCCACATGTGGAACGGCGCCGCACCCAGCTTGAAGGCCACGCCGGCGATCATGAACACCGCGCCGGTCAGCAGCAGCATGCGCTCATCCGACTGCGGGATGGCGGCATTGATCGCGTCCAGGTGCAGCGAACCGGTGGCGCCGTAGATCAGCGACATGCCGTACAACAGCAGGCCGGAGGCCAGCGAACCGAGCACGATGTACTTCATCGCCGCTTCCGAGGCCAGGCCGTTGTCACGGTTGCTGGCGACCAGCGCGTAGGAGCACAGCGCCAGCAGTTCCAGGCCCAGGTAGACCATCAGCAGGCTGCCGGCGGAGACCAGGATCATCATGCCGGCGGTGGCGAACAGCACCAGCACCGGAATCTCGCCCTGGAACAGGTCGCGTTCGCGCAGGTAGCTCCAGCCGTACACCAGGCTCAGCCCGCTGCACAGCACGATCACCACCTTCATCACGTCGGCAGCGGTGTCACGCACGAACATGCCGTGGAAGACCTCCCCCTGCCCGCCCGTGCCGGTGGCCAGCATGACCAGCACCACCGCCAGTGCGGCGAGCGAGAACAGATGGGTGATCAGCTTGTTCTGCTTGCTGACGAACAGATCGAGGATCATCAGGGCGAAGGCGCTCGCGACCAGCACCAGCTCGGGAGCGAGCGGGGGCAGGTCAGCAGCGGTCAGTGGCAGCAACGGCGAGGTGGTCATTATCAAATCCTGGAATCAGTTCGCTCGGCGGGCCGATCAGAGCAGTTTGCTGGAAGCAATCTGCATCGCCAGCTTGGCGATCGACGGCTCCATCAGGTCGGTCAGCGGCTTGGGGTAGATGCCCAGGGCCAGTACGCCAATGGCGAACACGCCCAGCACCAGCCACTCGCGGCCGTTGATGTCCTTCAGTTCGGCGACGTGGGCGTTGGCCACTTCACCGAAGAAGATGCGCTTGTACAGCCACAGCGTGTAGGCGGCGCCGATGATCAGGGTGGTGGCAGCGCCCAGTGCGATCCACGGATTACGCTGGAAGGCCGCCATGATGACCATGAACTCGCCTGCGAAACCGGAGGTACCCGGCAGGCCGGCGTTGGCCATGAAGAACAGCATCGCGAAGGTGGCAAACCACGGCATCACGTTGACCACGCCGCCGTAATCGGCGATGCGGCGGCTGTGCATGCGGTCGTACAGCACGCCCACGCAGGAGAACATCGCACCGGACACGAACCCGTGCGAGATCATCTGCACCATCGCACCCTGCAGGCCCAGGCGGGCGGCGTCGGCATTGCCGGCCTCACGCACCAGCCACAGGGCGATGAACGTACCCAGGGTGACGAAGCCCATGTGCGCGATCGACGAATAGGCGATCAGCTTCGTCATGTCGTCCTGCACCAGGGCGACCAGGCCGGCGTAGATCACCGCGATCAGCGACAGCGCGATCACCCGCCAGGCCCATTCCATCGAGGCGTCCGGGACGATCGGCAGGTTGAAGCGCAGGAAGCCGTAGCCACCGATCTTCAGTGCGATGGCGGCCAGGATCACCGAACCGGCGGTCGGGGCTTCCACGTGGGCGTCCGGCAGCCAGGTGTGCACCGGGAACATCGGCACCTTGACCGCGAAGGCGATCAGGAAGGCGAAGAAGATCCAGGTCTGCTCGGTGGCGGTCAGCTGCAGCGCATACAGGTCTGCCAGCTGGAAGCTGCCGCCCTTCAGGTACAGGTAGACCAGGGCCACCAGCATCAGCACCGAGCCGAGGAAGGTGTACAGGAAGAACTTCAGCGCGGCGTAGATGCGGCGCGGGCCGCCCCA